>NZ_CP069396.1:10127320-10435986 GCF_016887565.1 Archangium violaceum | reverse complement strand
GAGGTGACCGAGTACCAGCGAGACGCGGTGGAGAGCCTGGTGGCCAGCGGCATCGTCCAGGGGGACCAGAACCGCAACAAGGTCTACGGCTTCCGCGAGGGCAAGAACGTGCCGCTCATCAATCCGGGCAAGCCCGAGGAGAGCTACCTGGTGGCGCGCCTGCGCGGAACCATGCGGAACGAAGCGATTCCGGGCACGCGCATGCCGCTGGCGAACCAGCCGCCGTCGGTCACGGACATGCTGGCGCTGATGTGCTTCATCGAGGGCCTGGACCCGGCGGCCACGCAGTGGAACCTGGGCTCGGCCATCGACTACAACAAGTGCTCGTACTCGGAGGACCCGGCGGCGCTCAACCTCGCGGGCACTGGCGCCAACTGGAGCGGGCGAGTGCTGCCGATCCTCCAGTCCAGCTGTGGCGGCTGCCACGGTGGCAGCGATCCTCAGGGAGGGCTGGATCTGCTCAGTGGGACGCCCAGCGAGATCCGCCAGCGCCTGTTGAAGCCCTCGAGCCAGAAGCCCTCGCTCCAGCTCATCTACCCCGGCGATCCGATCAAGAGCTACCTGTGGAACAAGCTCACGGGCGACGGCATCATCGTTGGCGCCCGCATGCCGCTTGGCGGAAACGCTTCGCTGCCTGATGACCAGCTCGCGGACATCCAGAACTGGATCAGTTACGACGCGCTGGACAACTGAGGCACCGGGGCGGCGGGAGCACCGCGCTCACGGTTGGAGTGAGCGCGGCTCGCCCTGCTGATGGGAGCGTGCCGAGACCGGCATGTAGCACTTGCCCTGGTACTCGGCCTGCCTCTCGTAGCAGGGCGGGCGCTTTGCCAGTTCCACCCAGCACCCGCCGTTGATCTCCACCTCTCCCGACTTGGGATAGCAGGGAGCCTTGGCCTGGTCGCTGAATGGCTTCGCGGGCAGCGGATAGGCGATGGCTGTTGCACCCGAGCGGGTGAGGTCCACCATGTCTGGCGCCTTGTCCTCGCTGGTCGCCAACTCGCCCACCCCGGCGCCGGCTCGCTGCTCGCCCCTGGGTCCTTCGGGGTCTTGCGAGACGCGAGACCAGATGACCGCGCTCAGGGTGACGGCGAGGCCCGCGACAACCAGCCAACCTCGTGAGCGAAGCAGCCGACGCGTACGCCCTACCCACCGCTTCCAGGTGCCCACCGGTCCGCCTGTCAGATGGGCGCGTGCCTCCTCGTTCTTCTCCAACCGCTCGACGGTGGAAGTCAGGAGGTCGAGCATGTCGGACAGCTTCGACAGCTGGCCGGAGGAGGGGGCTTGTTCCACCTCCATCGAGATGAAGGGGGGCTCTGTCTGGGCGGATACGCGCACGAGCCAGGAATCCTCGGGCTCCCAGTTCGCGTGTGCTCCGGGCATCAGCAGCAGGGCCGGGGCGCCCGTGCGGATGTTCTCCGCTTCATAGAGTCGGCCCAGGTCCACCGCCACGTTCTTGTACCGCTTACTGATGTGGAACGGTCCCAGCCGTCCGCCCTTCCAGGTCTTTTCGTCAGCCATGCGCGGCCTCCTCCTTACTTCCGCCGTTGTATACCTCCAGGTGGCTTCGGAGGGAGTCCGCTGCGTTCCGCTCCTCACCGGTTGAGCAGCGGAACGCACCCGGCACGTTCCGCTCCTCACCAGTTGAGCAGTGGAATGCACCCGGCACGTTCCACTCCTCACCGGTGAGGAGTGAAACGCAGAGGAGTCCCAGCTCGCGGATGGTTCCTCCGAGCGGTGGGATTTCCCTGTGCGCTTCGTTCACGCAAGTACTTGTTTTTACGAGGCGCCGCGTTGGCGCGGGCGTTGCTCATGCCGGACCCGAGCCGCGATTCCCGCGGCCGCTCCACATCGAGGGGGCAATTCATGGTCCAGACGAATGGTAGCAAAACCCTTTCCGAGCTGACGCTCGAGCAGGTGGCGGACTCCATCCGCACCTACCTGAGACAAGGCAACGCCGGGCACTACAACATCGGCCTGCTCTACAACCACACCGTGGACAACCAGTTGGCGGAGAAGAACGGGTACGAGAATGCCCAGGCGTACTTCAGCCAGCACTTCGAGGAACTCTCGCAGGCGACCCTGACCCGGTACGGCACCGTGGCGCGGGAGTTCACCGAGGAGGCATGCGGGATGTATGGCGTGGTGAAGCTGATCACGCTGCGCACCTACTTGCAGGTGGCTGAGATCCAGCCTGCGGAAGGGGAGCCGGGCGCCACACCGATCGATGTGCCGGATGAAGGCGGGGCCGTGCAGCGAAAGCCCTTCGCCGAGTGCAGCCTGGAGGATCTGAGGCAGGCCGTGAAGCACAAGCGCAACCCGACCCGCGCGACCATGCCCACCACGGACTCCGCCCGCGTCGAGTTCATGCGGGAGTGCTTCTCGCGGCACTTCTCGAAGGGGGCCCGCGTGCAACTCAAGACGAACTTCCAGCGGGGCAAGACGCTTCTCACCATCCAGGGAGTGCCGCTGGAGGATGTGGAGCGGCTCATGGAAGCGTTGATGGATGGCTTCCAGCCCCAGCCGGTGCGCTCGGCGGGGTGATGGGCGAGCGAGGAGTCTGAGCAACCCGGGGTCGAAGCAGGACCCCGGGTCGTTTCAGGCCTGCAGGTCCGCGAGCGTGTCGTAGTCGTAGCGGTCGTTCGCGCTGAAGGGAGCACCGGGGGCCAGCGGATCCAACATGCCGCGCGGAGTGACCCGTGTGGTCTCCCGGAAGACCGAGTAGAGCGCGTCATCGAGCCGGTGGAAGGCCAGGGTGTTCGCCGCGCTCTGGGCGGGGACGTACGGGGCATTCGGGTAGCGCCGCCGCCACGCATGCCAGATGCGGTCCACGTTGCAGTGGTGCAGGAAGAACAGGGGGTCGTTGGGTGACGTGCTGTCCGTCATGTCGCCGCCCACCCAGACATGCACGATGTTGTGGATCCCCGGACCCTCCCAGCCCTCCAGGTAGTTGCGGAAACCGTTCGAGGTACTGTTGTACGGCGGGGCGTCGTAGAGGACCTGGTCGCGCAACACCGCGCGCACCTGCTCGCGGGTGGGCAGCGCGCCGGCCCTGCCGGGTGAGCGAGCCAGAGGCCGTGGTCGTGACAAGCGCGTGATTCCCCGCTCCGCCGGGACGACACGCACCTGCCAGACAGCAGGAGCGGTGAAGCGGCCCATGGCGCCGTCGGCCCAGAGGGGGGACTGGCGCGGATCCGCCAGCGCCGCATCCGCGGCCCAGTCCCAGTAAGGCAGCCGGAACTCCGGGTTGCCGAGCGCGATTCGGAGATACCCCTCGAAGCGCAACAGGAAGTACCGGTGCCACGGCAGGAAGGCCGGGCCCGAGTGGGCCGCGTTGCGGTCGCGCTGCGTGGGCGGCGTGAAGAGCATCATCGACTGATGGTGCCAGGACACGAAGAGGTCGTAGATGGAGAGCCCCTGCTGTCCTGGCCATGGGAAGCGCGCCGGGTCCTTGAGGGCCAGCACGCCGTCGATGAACTGCTGCCTGGCGGCCTCGTCGGCGAGGATGTTCCGGCGGATCATCGAGCACCCCCATGCACATGGGCGGAGTGATGCGCGTGTCCGCCGTGGCTCGTGTGGCGACCCTCGTCGTCATCCTCGGGTGAGGGCTGTGCCGACTCGAACAGGTGCGGCATGCGCTCGATGAGATGGCGGATGAGCTCCGTTGCCGTCGCGAAGGTCAGGTAGGGGCACAGGTGGGACCAGAGCCGGCCCTCTTCATCCACCATCATGTGCAGCGTGACGAGACGCTCGTTGACCCGCACCTCGTACGTGGTGGTGATGCTGATGGTGTTTCCCTGGTGCTCGAGCACGCGGGTGCTGCGCGCGAGGGCCTCGTGCGAGTGCTCGACGTAGGTGGGGAAGTCCTTCATCACCCAGTCCGGGTGTTCACTCCCGGGTTTGAATGGGTCGAACACCAGAGGTGGTACGGCGCGTGGCTCGTTCTTGCGCCGGGTTCCTGTCTCGTAACGCGTCTGCGTCTTCTGCCTCGCTGGGCGCTTCGTCTTGGCTGGCATCGACTGCCTCCCCCGTTGGTACGGCTCGGGGATTCATAGGGCAGGCGATGCTCGGGAGGCGAAGGTGGGCCCGACGAGGGATTCAGTTGAGAACATCCGAGGCGTCAGTTCCGGACTGACAAATGCCGGTTTTAGGAGACTTCGATGAACTCCGTGCCCGTCACCGCTTCCCGCTCCAGGGTCTGCTTGATGTCTCCTGAAACGATGAGCATGGGCCAACCCCAGATGCGGAAGATGCGGGCACCATCGACCTTCGTTGGGTCGATACGAAGTCCATCCACGACCCGGTACTCGCCAACTCTCTCCGGCCTTTCATCCTCTGGTTTCCAACGGACGACCCGCTCGCATCTCTCCTCATCGAGGCATGGAATGAGGAGAGTCGGATTCAGCACGAAATAGGGTTCGGGCTGTGACTCGACCTCGGCCAGGATGAACTGCACCTCTGGCACGTTCAGGCGCTCGAGGAGCATCTTGACCCGCTCGTGGATGACGGGGATGGCGAATCCGGCCTCCGTGAAGTCGAGAGGGGCGCCTGGAACGCTCATTCGGAAGAAAAGCCTTCCCTGTATGTCCAGGGTACGCCCAGCATCGAATTGCCACGGATCGACTCTGTTTCCCTCCGCATCCACCGGGTTTTTCAGATGCCAACGCTCGGGCACGGATTTGTCATCGACGAGTCTGAAGTACCGGGTCATTGCCCTTGTCCTCGGCCGACTATGGCGACGCGAGCCTCGTGAGGATGCTGTTCAACATGCTGCCCGGAGTGCAGATCTCCTCCGCAAGCTTCCTGAGTTCGGCCACGAGGGCCTCCCTGCAACTTGCCTGATCAGCGCATCGGCTCAGGGCCAGGCGAAGTCGGTCGTACACCCGTTGGTGGTACTCCTTGGGATGCGGACCGTAATGGCCTTTGAGGTAGACGATGTTGGCCGCGTCATTCAGGCTCATTCCCGCTTCAGCGAAGAGTTCTTCGAATGGAGGCGTCCACGGTCCACCGCGGAGGGGGGACTTCGAATTACGGCTGGTGGCCATGTGGTGCGCTTCATAGCCGTCCCTCTTGCGGTCGCTACAGATGGACTCCTGCCGTGCGGATTGAGCAGTCACACCCATTCCCGAGCCAGCCGTCATCAGCAGGCTCCCGTCCGCCGCAACCTGGATGGAGGACACGGAAGCCCCGTTCGGCAATACAGGACCGGACGGGGCTGGCCGCAGACCACCGAGACCTCCCGGTGGGACATCTGGTAGCAGTCTTCCCACCTGCCGGGCTGCGATCATGATCATGATTCGCAGCACCGTGGCTCCCGCTGCTCTCCCAAAGTGCTCTGCTGCGGCTTCCAACTCCGCAAGTGTGCGAGCCTGATTCGTCTGCTCGTAGAGAGACCACAGCACAATCGCGGCGTTCTTCACTTCCGCTGCCGTGAAGACGAGCATCAACGCCAGGGTCATTGCCATGGCCGCGGACTTCGTGAAGAGGGGTTCCGGCGCCATCCAGGCGGCCAGGTAGAACATCAGGGAGGCCAGAACACCCGTTACGAACAACGGATCGGTCAACAGCTCCTGGGCTGCATCGCGGAAGCCGTCGGGCATGTACTTGGGGGCGAGCTGAAGCGCCAGACGAAATCGGTGCTCCTCAATTTGGCTGGGTATAGGGAGCCGGGCTGTTCCGTAGCGGTTGGCGTAGTCCTGCCAGAGCGCCTGTTGCCAGGAGGTATCCGTGCCGTGAGGCAGGTAGGAGGCCAGCCGCAGCCCCGGTGGGGGCTGGAGGGAGGGCCAGGAAGCACGGAAGGCAGTGAGGGCGGCTCGAGCGTTTGCGACGGAGAGTGGCTCTGCTTCCAGTGGCGGGCGCTCCAGGACGAGGCGAAAGCGCCCATCCTTGAGGAATGTTGACGATGCTGAGTTGGGAGCAGGCAGGGAGTCCCAGTTCCTCGCATGGTTCAATGGCCTTTCCGGGGGGCGCGCCACGGAGCGCGGCACCACACAGGCTGACGCAAAGACGATGACGAGCAGTCCTGCACCCAGGCGTTGGAGGATGGACATCTCTGTACGCCTCACGGCTGGTAGCGCTGGATGCGGGCCTCGGGCACGCGCCGGGCCATGCGCTCCATGGTGCCGGCCACCTCGGCGAGGATGCGCTCCTTGTCGAGCGTGAGGTGACGGCGCTCCTGCAGGATGACGCGGCCGTCGACCATGACGGTGTGCACGTCGCTGGCGCGAGCGCTGTACACCAGTCCGGCGGTGAGGTTGTGAGGCGGCTGCCAATGCGCGCCTCGGGTGTCCACGAGGATGATGTCGGCCTGGTAGCCGGGCGCGAGCGTGCCGATGCGGTCGCCCAGTCCCATCGCCGCCGCGCTGCCTCGCGTGGCGATGTCGAGCGCCTCGGCAATGGGCATCACCTCGGGGTCCATCGCCTCGTGCTTCTGCATCAGCGCCATGAGGCGCAGGCTCTCGAAGACGTCCAGCGTGTTGTTGCTGGCCGCGCCGTCGGTGGCCAGGCCCACCGCCACTCCGGCCTTGCGCAGGGCGTGGATGGGGGTGATGCCCATGGCCAGCTTGAGATATGTCTTCGGTGCGTGCGCGATGCCTACGTGCTTGCGATACCGGGCGAGCAGCTCGATGTCCTGGGGCAGCAGTCCGCAGCCGTGCGCGATGAGGGCGGGCACACTGAGGACGCCGGTGTCCCTGAGCACCTGGATGGGCGTCAGTCCGCGCCTCTCCACGCTGGCGTTCGTCTGGTTCATGTCCTCGGCGGCGTGGATGTGGATGCCGACACCGATACGGCTGGCATGCTCGACGGAGGCACGCAGGAAGCCGTCGTCGCAGGTGAAGGGCGCATGGGGAGCCATGCAGGTGGTGATGCGGCCTCCCGCGCCGCCCTTCCAGCGCTCGGCGAAGGCCGCGGTCTCATCGAGCACGCCGCGACCCCGGCTGGAGAACACGGCCCAGCCCAGGTGCGCCCGCGTGCCTGCCTCCTCGACGGCCCGGGCCACCTGGTCCATGAAGAAGTAGTGGTCGGCCGCCGTGGTGACGCCGCCTTCGATCATCTCGAGCAGGCCCAGGAGCGCGCCCCAGTACACATCCGCCTCGGTGAGGTTGCTCTCCAGGGGCCAGACGAACTCGTTGAACCAGCGCTCGAAGGACACGTCCTCGGCCAGTCCCCGGAAGAGCACCATGGGAACGTGCGTATGGGTGTTGATGAGCCCCGGCATGGCCAGCATCCGCTGCCCTTCGAGCACGGTGACGCCGGGCTCGGGGGGACGCCCGGTGGGGCGGATCTCCGCGATGCGGTTGCCACGAACCAGGATGTCCTGGTTGCGAACGACGGTGAGCGCGCCGCTCGTATCCGGGACGAGCGCGTGACAGTCACGGATGCAGGTATCCGCCATCGGGAGCCTCTTGTTTGAAGGGGAAGACGCGGACGGGGCGGGGCTCGAAGGGAGCCTCCCGCCCCGTCTGCGGGGTACCGCGTCTCAGCTGGCGGCGGGCTGCACGCCGACCGCCCCTTGCGGAGCGGGCGCGGACTGCTGGGGCCGGAACGCGAGCAGCCGGAGCCCGTTGGCGACCACGAGGAGCGTACTGCCCTCGTGCAGCACCACCGCGTGGCTGATCTGCGTGAGCCCGAGGACCGCGGCGATGACCAGGATGCCGCTCACCCCGAGGGAGATGACCAGGTTCTGCTTCATCACCGCGGTGGCCTTGCGCGCGAGCTCCAGGGCGAAGGGCAGCTTGGCGAGGTCGTCGCTCATCAGCACCACGTCGGCCGTCTCGAGCGCCGCATCCGAGCCGGCTCCGCCCATGGCCACGCCCACCGCGGCGGCGGCGAGCGCGGGCGCATCGTTCACGCCGTCGCCGACCATCGCCACCGAGTGCTGCTTGCCGAGCTCGCGCACGGCGGTGACCTTGTCTGCCGGCATCAGCGGCGCGCGTGCCTCGTCGATCCCCACCTGCGAGGCGATCGATTTGGCCACCCGCTCGTTGTCGCCGGAGAGCATCACCGTCCGCTCGATGCCCGCCTGCTTGAGGCTCTGGATGACGAGGTGTGCTCCGCCGCGCACGGTGTCCGCCACGCCGAGCACCCCGAGGTATCGCCCCGCCTTGCGCACCACCATCGTGGTCTGTCCCGCCTCCTCGAGCTTCCGCACCTCGGCGGAGATCTCCCGCGGGATGCTGTCCCCGTCGAAGAGCGCGAGGTTGCCGACCTCCACGGGTTGCTCGCCCACCTTGCCGCGGATGCCCTTGCCGTGGATGGCTTCGACATCCTTCCCCGCCGGGGCCTGGATGCCCTGCTCGGACGCCGCGTCCACCACCGCGCGCGCGAGCGGGTGCGCGGAGAGCGACTCGACCGCCGCGGCGGTGCCGAGCAGCTCCTCGCGAGTCACCCCCTGCGCCGGAGCGCTGGTGAGCAGCCGGGGCCGCCCCACGGTGAGGGTGCCCGTCTTGTCGAAGGCGATGGCCCGGATGTTCCCGAGCAGCTCCAGGTAGATGCCACCCTTGACCAGCACGCCGCCTCGCGCCGCCGCCGCCACCGCGGACAGCACGGCCGAGGGCGTGGAGATGGCCAGCGCGCACGGCGAGGCCGCGACGAGCAGCGACACCGCCCGGAGGATGGCCTCCTTGAGCGGCGTGCCCATCAGCACGAGCACCACCGGGAACAGCACCGCGGCGCCCATCACCAGCGGCGCGAAGGTCCGTTCCATCCGCTGGGCGAAGCGCTGGTTGGGGCCCTTCTGGGCCTCGGCCTGCGCCACCATGTCCACCACGCGCGCCAGCACCGACTCGGAGGACAGCTTGGTGACCTCCACCTCCAGCAGCGCCTCGCAGTTGATGGTGCCGGAGAACACCTCGTCCCCTGGCTTCTTGGGGACGGGCATGGACTCGCCGGTGATCGCCGCCTGCTCCAGCGAGCTCTTGCCCTCGCGGATGATGCCATCGAGGGGCACGCGGTCTCCCGGGCGCACGATGATGCGCTCGCCGCGTTGGACGTCGCCCACCGGCAGCTCGACGATGTCGTCCCCTCGCCGGACCCGCGCCATCTCGGGGCGCAGCGCGCTGAGCGACTCGATCGACCGGCGCGCCTTGTCCATCGCCCGGTGCTCCAGCGCATGGCCCGCGCTGAAGAGGAAAAGGAGGAAGGCGCCCTCGAACCACGCCCCGAGCACCGCGGCGCCGAGCGCCGCCACCACCATCATCGTCTCGATGTCGATGCGGCGCTGGAGGATGGACTGCACCGAGCCGCGGATGGCGAAGAAGCCGCCGCTCGCCATCGACAGGCCCCAGATGAGGGTCGGGACCAGGGCGGAGACGGGAGCGAAGCGCTCGACCAGCCAGCCGGCGACGAGCAGCACGCCGGAGGCCACCACCAGGGGCAGCTCGAGCTTGGGGGCCAGACCGCCGCCGTGCGCGTGGTGCGAGCAGGCATGGCCCGCGGTGGGCACCTCCAGCCCGTACCCGAGCGACTTCACGTTTGCTTCCACGTCGCTCAGCGTGAGCGTCTCGCGGTCGTACTCGATGACCAGACGCTCGCTCGCGTACGCCACGCTCGCGGAGAGGACGCCGGTGATCCGGCTGACGGCATGTTCGATCACCGTCGCCGAGTCGGCCGAGTTCATGCCGCGCACGAACCAGGTGTGCTGCTTGTAGCGCTCCGCCACCACGGCCCCGGTGCTCTGGGCGAGCGAGAGCAGGTGCTGCACGCTCACCAGCTCGGGCTGGTAGTGGATGCAGATCTCCGCGTGGCCGAGGTCCCTCCGGAGGTGGACGTCGGAGATGCCGCGGTGCGCTTCCAGGGCGGCCTCGAGCTTCTGGAAGCGGCCGACCTCGTCCGTCTCGCCGGGTAGGGTGCCCTCGAGATCCAACTGGAGCGCGATACCGCCACCCTCCGCGGCCCGGTGCGCGGGCGGGTGGATCCGCCGGGTCGACTGCGGGTGATGGTGGTCATGCCCGTGGCTGCACCCGGGTCCATGCTCATGACCATGGTCGTGGTCATGCGCGTGGTCGTGGTCATGACCGTGCGAGCAGGAAGGTCCGTGGACATGCGCCTTCTCGTGCGCATGGTCGTGGTCGTGTTTGCACCCGGGACCATGCACGTGCTTCTCACCGTGCTCGTGAGCGTGCTGCTTCTCATGAGCGTGGTCGTGCTTGCACCCGGGGCCGTGCACGTGCTTCTCGCCGTGCTCATGAGCGTGGTCGTGCTCATGCGCATGGTCGTGCTTGCACCCAGGTCCGTGGACGTGCCCGAGCACCCGGACGATCTTCTTCTGCTCCGACATGGCGCTCCTCGTCAGTGGCCGTGGCCGCGATGCTTGCGGGCTGGAGGGGCGGCGGGGGCGCGCGCCGGCTCGGGCGCGTGGTCCTCCTCCTCCTCGTGGTCTTCGTCTTCGTGCTCTTCGGGGATGGGCTGGGTGAAGCGCTGGCCAGCCACCTCGAGGGTGAAGGACTTGCACGTGGCGGGCACGTCGAACTCGAGCACCGCGGGCAGCCGGCCCTCGTAGCTCTTCAACGTCTGGCCCTTCTCGTCGTAGATGGTGCCGCCGGCGGCGACGGTCATCGTCTCGTCCACCAGCACCGCCACCAGCTCCGCCATCTCCTCCATGCGGTCGGCGATGCGGTGGCACCACAGGTGTCCCACGCCCGGATAGGTCTCGTGGGAGATGGCCTCCATCTGCTCCTCGTCCACCTGGTCGCCCACCCCGACGAACACGAAGTTCATCCGGGGCAGGCGGCCCGAGGCGATCTCCTTCGCCACCTGCGTGGCGTAGGCCTTCACATCGTTGCCATCGTTGATCTGCGAGTCGGTGATGATCACCGCCAGACCGCGGCGGGCACCGGCCTGCACCTGCTGCTTCATGTGAGCCACGAAGTCACGCAGCACCGGGAGCATCACCGTGGCCTTCCCGTAGAAGCGGGGGCCCGGGAAGCGGTAGTCCTTGGCCTGCGGACCGGTGAGCTCGCCCACCTCCTCGAGCTGGCTGCCGTCGCCGGTCGCCCAGTAGGCCACGCGCACCTTGCCGTCACGATCCTTGTTGGCGAGGTACTCGAGCATCCACCGCATCTGCGGCTCGACCAGGTTCTTCACCGGCGCGAGCTTGGCGAGCACGCCCCGCGGGCCGTACTCGTCTTCCATGCTCGCCGAGCCATCCATGTACAGGGCCACGTCGAGCCCCTCCACGGTCGGGTCGTGCAGCAGCGTGGCCACCACCCGGTTTCCCACCCGGTGGACGTCCGAGAACGGTTTGGCGATGACTTCGTGGCCGGCCATCAGTGGTGCTCCTCGTCGTGGTCGTCTTCGGGAAGCGGCTGGGTGTAGCGCTGGCCGTTCACCTCGAGGGTGAAGCTCTCGGTGCCCTCGGGCACGTCGAACTCGAGCACCGCGGGCAGCCGGCCCTCGTACGTCTTCAGCACCTTGCCCTTGTCGTCGTAGATGGTGCCGCCGGCGGCGACGGTCATCGTCTCATCCACCAGCACGGCCACCAGCTCGGCCACCTGGGTGATCTCCGCGGCGATGCGGTGGCACCACAGGTGTCCGACGCCCGGGAACTCCTCGTGAGCGATGTCCTCGAGCTGGTCCTCGTCGATGTTGTCACCGACGCCGACCAGGATGAAGTTGATGCGCGGCAGCTTGCCGGCGGCGACGTCGCGCGCCACCTGGGCCGAGAACTCCTTCACCTCGTCCGAGTCGTGCAGCTTGCCGTCCGTGACGAACACGGCGCACCCGCGACGGGCTCCCTTGGGAACCTGCTCCTTCAGGTAGCGCACGTAGTCCTTCATCGCCGGCGCCAGGTACGTGTAGCCCCCGAGGTTCTTCGGGCCGGGGAACTTGTACGACTTGACGTCCACGCCCTTGAGCTCGCCGATCACCTCCACGTCCTTGCCGGTGGAGCCGCAGGCCCAGTAGGCGACGCGGAGCAGACCGTTGCGGTCCTTGGTGGCCAGGTACTCGAGCATCCACTGCACCTGGGGCTCGACCTGGTTGGAGGCCTCCTTGAGGGGCGCACCACGCAGCCACTCCATGAAGGTGCGCGAGGGCTGCTTGTACTCGTACTCCTCCTTCATGCTGCCGGAGGCGTCCATGTAGATGGCCATATCCAGGCCTTCGACGGTGGGGTCGTGCAGCAGCACCGCGTGCACTCGCCCCTCCTCGACATGGAGATCCGAAAACGGCTCGACCGGTTTCTCGTGTCCCATTTTGCCCCTCTTTCCTGAGGGGGGAGACGGTATCGCCCCGAGAGCCGCCACCGCAACCGGGCTCAGTCCTCGAAATCGGACATCCAGTCCGGCTTCTTCGTCCCGGTAGGAGCGGGTGCGGACGGTCTGGCTGGCTTGGACGGCTTGGAGGGCTTGGAGGGTATCGAGGGCTGACGGGCCGGAGCGGGCGCGGAGCCGAAGTCGGCCATCCACTCGGGTGGGCCCACCGAGGGCGTACCTCGCGCGGGCGTCTCCTGCGCGAGGGTGAGCTTCGGTTTCGCACCGCCAGTGCGGGTGTGCGCGTCGAGGAAGTCCTTCATCCAGTCGCTCGGGCGCGGGGGCGCGGGCGGCGCGCGAGGAGGAATCGGGCGCTGGACGAGGGGCGTCTGTGCGGGGGAGGAGGCCCCGGGCGTGACGGGCATGGACCTCGCGGGCGTGTCGTTGCCGGGCCGCACCAGGGCTCGGAGCGCGCGCTCGGAGTCACTCGGCCAGCCGGGGAGCGCCGCGAGGGCGCGGCGGGCGAGCTCGAGGAACTCGGGCGCGGTGGCCTCCGGGGGGACCTTCACCTTCTCCCGGCGCAGCCACTCCGCGAGCCGGTTCACCAGTCCCGGGTGGTTGCGCCGCAGGGTGGCCACGTCGCCATTCACCTCGTAGCCGCGCACCTCGAGCTCCGCGATGGCCATGAGGCGGCTGGGGACGGGCAGCTCCATGTCCCGGAGCGCTTCCGGGCCGTTGTGCTCACGGGCGGAGGCCTGCAACTGGGTGAGGACGTCGTGGATGAGGCGTGCCACCACCGGACCGTTGGCGGCGTTGTGCGTCTGTAGCTCGGCGGGGACGGCGGGATAGGCGAGCACCAGCCCGCGGCCCTCGGCGAGGCGCTCGGGCCTGTCGCCGGGGAGGAGCGCGTGGTAGGCGCGCGGGGCGTACCTGCTCTCCGCGTCCTGCACGTAGTGGAAGGCCTCGGGCCCGCCAGCCACCAGCCCGGCGAGCACGTCGCCGCGGCTCACGGTGAGCTGGCCCGGGACGCGCTCCGGGAAATCGCTCGGCCAGGGACCGAGCAGGGTGCCGTAGAGATAGACCGGGTCGTTGACGCCCTGCGCGTCCTCCGGGTGCTCGATGAGCTCGACGGAGAAGAAGTACAGCTCGGAGGCGGAGAGCCGCCGGGGCGTGCGGCCGGAGGCGACCTCGTGGTGTGTCAGCTGGGCCCTGACGGAGGCGGGCAGGTTGTCGCGCTCGCTCGCGGGCACGGCGATCACGCCTCCCAGGGCGTCGGTGCCCACCAGCCACTCCTGCTCACCGAGGAGCCGGCTCTCCAGGCGGAACGCGTCCACCGCGTGCACCATCGCGGAAGGGTCGGGCCGGAGGGGCTCGGCCGGGCTCGCGGCATGGGGGACGAAGTAGCGGGGATGGCTCACGGGCGCAGGGTATAGGAAAAACGGGCGTCTCGTGCCGCCCGGGCTTTTGTACCGGGTGTGAATGGCGGGCCACGGGGGGCGCGGGTTAGATTATGGCCGCCTTGCCCGAGAACCCCCGACCCTCCGAATCCGCCCTCGACGGTGGTGAGACCCTCATCCGCCCCTCGGGTGCGCAGCACCTCCCCCAGGAAGCCGTTCCCGGGCCGCTCTTCGCCGGGCGTTATACCCTCCTGCGCATGCTCGGCCGCGGCGGCATGGGCACGGTGTACCAGGCGCGTGACAGCCTCGTCGGCGATGTGGTGGCCCTCAAGACGCTGGAGCTCGGCAAGGACGCCGGCTCGGACGCGTTCGAGCGCTTCAGCCGCGAGGTGCGGCTCGCCCGTCGCATCACCCACCCCCACGTGGCGCGGATGCACGACCTGGGAACGCATGAGGGCCAGTCCTTCCTCACCATGGAGTTCGTGGAAGGGGAGGACTTGCGGATGGTGCTCGCCCGCGAGCGCCCGCTGAGCGCCTCACGGGCCGCCCGCATCGCCCTGGCCGTGTGCGAGGGGCTGGCCGCGGCGCATGCCGCCGGGGTGGTGCACCGGGACTTGAAGCCAGCCAACATCCTCGTCGAGTCGGGGGGGCGCGTCGTCCTCACCGACTTCGGCATCGCCCGCGCGGTGGCGGGGGAGGCCGCCTCGCGGACCCAGGGCACCGTCGGCACGCCCATGTACATGGCGCCGGAGCAGGTGTCGGGCGACCCGGTGGATGCGCGCGCGGATCTCTACGCGGTGGGGTTGCTGCTGTTCGAGATGCTCACGGGCGAGCTGCCCTTCTCCGGCGAGACGCCCTGGGCCACCGCGCTGGCCCGCCTGCGCCAGCCCGCGCCGGAGCTCCGGACGCGCGCGACCGTCCCCGCGCCCCTCGCCGAGCTGGTGTCCCGCTGCCTGGCCCGTGCTCCCGAGGAGCGGCCGGCGAGCGCGCTCGAGCTGGCCGGGGCGTTGCGGGACTGGCTCGTCAGCGTGGGGGAGCCCACCCTGTCGGGCCCGCCCACCTTCGGGCCGATGACGGCGAACACCCCCGCGCCCCCCGCGTTGACGGGGTCCTCGCGCCACACGCCGCGCACCTCCACCTCGACTCCGGCGGTGAAGCAGGGCGTGGCCCTGCTGCCGTTGCGTTTCCAGGGCCCGCGCGATTCCGAGTACCTGGGGGACTCGCTGACCGAGGCGATCATCGACCAGCTGTCGCGGGCGCGCGGGCTGCGCGTGCCCGGCAGTGGGGTGACGGCGCGCTTCCGCGACGAGAGGGATCCTCGGACGGTGGGGCGGGAGCTCGGGGTGGAGCTGGTGGTGGACGGGACGGTGCAGTGCGCGGGCTCGCAGACGCGCGTGTCCGTGCGGCTGCTGGAGGCCCGCTCCGGTACGCAGTTGTGGAGTGGCCGCTTCGAGTACGCCTCCACCGATGCCTTCGAGCTGCAGGACCGGCTGGTGCCCCGCATCGCCGAGGGGTTGCGCGGCGAGCTGGTGCTGTCGGCCTGGCACGCGAACACGCCCCCCGAGGCGCTGGCGCTGTACCGGCAGGCGTCCGTCCATGTGCATGAGCCGTTCCGGGAAGGCCCCGACAGTCCGCTGAGCCTGCTGGAGTCCTGCCTGGAGCTGGCGCCGGACTTCCCACCGGCCATCTCGCTGCACGCCATCGCGAGCCTGCGCGCGTGGTTCTCGGCCTCACGGAGTGCCGAGCGGGACTGGGCCGCGGCAGGGCGCGCCAGCGTGGAGCGCGCCCTGCGGCTGGCGCCGGAGCTGGCCACGACACACCTGGCGCGGGCGATGCTGGCCGCCCAGCAGGACGACTGGCGCGCGGCGGTGGTGTCCCTGCGCACCTCCCTGGACATCGCGCCCCTGCACCCGGCCACGTTGCAGTACCTCGGCACCCTGCAGTGTGAGGCGGGTCGCGCGGACGAGGGCCTTCCCCGATTGCGGCTGGCCTACGAGTTGGATCCCAGCCATGTGGTGGTGCTGTTCGAGCTGGCCCGTTGCAGTGCCCTGCGCGGGAAGATGGACGACTACTGGTGGGCGATGGAGCGGCTGAGCGCGGCGACCCAGCACCGCTTCGGGGCCATGTCCCTGCGCGTGCGCGTGGCCGCGTGGACGGGAAACCAGGAGGAGCTGCGGCGGTGCCGGGACTCGTTGCTGGCGGACGAGCCGGAGTTCCCGGCCCGTGCGAGCAGGAACTACGTGAACGTGGTGCTCGGTGATGTGGACGTGCTCTCGCTGGTGCCGGAGTTCGAGCAGATGCTCTCCCAGGCGAGCAGCCCGCGCTTCGTCAGCTTGCTGTGCCAGATCTCCACCGAGATGCTGTGCATCGCCGGTCACGCGGAGCAGGCGCTGGCGTACTTCCAGCGGGCCGCGGACACGGCGCTCATCGACCTGGAGTGGATCGACCACTGCCCGGTGCTCCAGCCCCTCCGGGCGCTGCCGGGCTTCGCCGAGGGGCGCCGCAAGGTGCGCGCCCGGATCGAAGCCATCTGGAACGCGTGAGCCGCGGGCCCGCGGTAGACCCTCACCCCGGCCCTCTCCCAGAGGGAGAGGGTCGAACCTCGTTGCGCTTCATTCGTTGCACCAGTCCTCGCGCCACGCGGAAGCTGTTGGCCACGATGGTGAGCGTCGAGGGCACGCTGCCCGCGGTGGGCATGAAGCTGCCGTCCACCACGTAGAGGTTGGGCACCTCGTGCGCCCGGCACTCCTTGTTCAGCACCGAGGTGGCCGGGTCGTTCCCGAAGCGGCACGTGCCGTGCTGCAGGATGGTCGTCTCCCCGGCGATTCCCACGCGCTTCAGCTCGTCCGGGTCCAGCCGCATCAGGATTTCCTCGCCCCGCTCCACCAGGAAGCGCGTGGCGGCGAAGTCCATGGGGTGGCGGTCCATCGTGATGCCGGCCACGGGCAGGCCGTACTTGTCCTTCACGCCCGGCTCCACCGTCACGTAGGTGCCCGGGGTGGGGAGGAACTCGCCATACACCTCGAACTGGAGGATGCGCGAGTCGCGGTACTCCCGCATCCGGTCCTTCAGCGCCTTGCCGAAGACGCCGTTCTTGCCGCTGCCCGCGAGCCCCACCGCCGCGAAGATGGGGTTGGGGTGTGTCCACATGAAACCCAGCGTCCCGCCCTTGCGGAAGCCGAAGCGCTCGTCCGGCATCAGGTAGAAGTCCTGCACGCTCCGGTTCACGAAGGGCGCAGGGTCCGTCAGCCACGGCCGCGCCGCGCTCTGCTTCGACACGCGGAAGGTGGCGCGCGACTCGCCGAACGAGCTGAAGATGAGGTTCTTGCCCACCAGCCCGCTGCCGTTGGCGAGCCCTCGCGGGAAGCGGTTGGACACCGAGTTGAGCAGCAGCCGCGCGCTCTCCACCGCAGTGCAGGACACCACCACCACCTTCGCCGGCTGCTCCTGCTCCACCCCGTCCGCGTCCAGGTACACCACGCTCCGGGCCCGGCCCTCCTTGTCCACCTCCACCGAGCGCGCCATGCACCGCGGGCGCAGCTCCACGTTCCCCGTGGCCAGCGCCGCCGGGATGAGGTTCGCGTTGGTGCCGCTCTTGGCCCCCATCTCACAGCCGTAGCTGCCGCACAGCGCGCAGTAGGCGCACCCCGCGCGTCCCCGGTAGGGCCGGCTGATGATGCCTCGCGCCGTGGGCAGGCTGTGCCACCCCATGTCCCCGCACACCCGGTCCAGCTCCCGGGCGATGGGGTGCACGTCCAGCGGTGGCAGCGGGTACGGGCCCTTGCGCGGCTCGGCGAAGGGGTGGGGCACGGCCTCGCCGGACACGCCCAGCTCGGCCTCGGCCACGTCGTAGAAGGGCGCCAGCTCCTCGTAGGAGATGGGCCAGTCCGCGAGCGTGCTGCCCTTCACGGCGCCCAGTGTCGAGCGCAGCCGGAAGTCCACCGGCTTGAGCCGGTAGAAGTAGCCGCTCATGTGCACCGTGCCGCCGCCCACGCAGTTGGCCGTCCACGCGGAGTTGGTGCGCTCGTAGCGGCCCGCCGCGCCCTGGCGTACCAGGTGGGGCTCTTCCCATGGCAGCGGCATGAAGAAGTTGCGGCGGCTGTTGAGGATTTCGTCGTGGATGAAGTCCTTGGGTTGGTAGTGCGCTCCCTTCTCCAGCACCACCACCTTGAAGCCCGCGCGCCCCAGCTCCAGCGCCATGGGGGCTCCGCCCGCGCCACTGCCGATGATGCAGACGTCCACCGGCTCCTTCGTCACGGGTGCCTCCCGCACGTCTTCAAGCACTTCATGCCGTCATGTCCCTCGGGCGGCGCGGAGGCCACCGTGCCCACCGTGTCGAAGCCCACCAGCTTCCAGCCCACCCGCTCCTTGTTGCCGCCGTAGGACGGGTCCCCGAGGAAGCCCTCCAGCGTCAGCACCATCAACAGCTCGAAGAAGTGCGCCTCGCCGCTGCCCGCGGGGCTGTCCTTGAAGAGGCCGAGCAGCTCGTCCTGCTGGGCGGGCGTGGCCTGGGCGAAGCCCACCTGGAACATCCGCTGCGAGCGCCGCTCCAGCGCGGCCACGCCCTGCATGAAGTCCTGGCGCATCTGCTCGAGCTCCGGCGACTGGAGCATCCGATCGATGTAGGCGGGCACGTCCGCGTCCTTCGCGCCGGGGTCCTCGTCGCGCGGGAGGATGCGCTCGCTGGCGGCGGCCACCACGGCGTACTCGGCCCGGGTGAAGGTGCGGGGCGAGGCGTCGTTCGCCGCCGCAGCCTGGGTGTTGGCGGGAGCGGGGGGCTCGGAGGACGGGCCGCGCTTGCAGGCCGCGCCGCCGAGGAGCACCACGCCGCCACCGAAGAAGGACAACCGCTGGAGGAAGGATCGCCGGTCCATGTACGCCCAAGCCTAGCCCAGCTGGCGTAGGATGGGGTCCTTGCTTGATTCACAACCAAGGAGACGCTCCATGAGACGGCAGGGATGGGCGCTGGGCCTGGCGCTCGCGTTGGCGTGTACCCCCGATGAGCCGCGTCCCCCCGATGCGGGCACCGGCGACGACAACACCGACACCCTCAACGGGTTGTCCCCCTTCACCCGGGTCGTCCTCGACACGACGGCCACGGAGTTGCAGCCGATCGCGCTCGCGGTGGGGCCGCAGGACCGGGTCGGCGTGGCCTACATCAGCCGCGTGACGGGGACGAAGAACTACGAGATTCGCTTCATCGAGTGGAAGGACGGCCAGGCCTCGCAGCCCGAGCGCGTCGCCACGGTGGAGGTGGTGAGTGGCGTGTCGGTGGCGTACGACTCCACGGGCAAGGCGGCGGTGAGCTACCTCGGTGGTGGTGCTGACCAGTCCGTTGAGTGGGTGCAGAGCGATCTCGCCGTGTCGTACCGCAACGCGCCCGGAAGCTGGGCGGAGAGAATCCCGGCCACCCGGAGCAACAACGCGCCGACGGGCAACGCCCTGGCGGACTCGGGCTTCCTGGTGGGTCTCAACCCCGCCATCGTCTTCGACGGCACGAAGGCCTACGTCGCGTACCGGGACGGGCACAACGGCCAGTTCGGCAAGCAGGACTGGGAGGGCAGCGACCTCGAGCTGGTCGAAGGCGGCCCGACGAGCTGGGCCCCCAGGATGTTGGCCATGTCGGCCGACACCAAGGCGGGGTATGGCGGCCACATCTCCATGGTGATGGCGGGAGGACAGCCCGCGCTGGTGCACGACCAGGTGCTGGATAGCGCGGATGCCCGGGGCCGCAACGTGCTCTTCCAGCGCCGCAAGCCGGACGGCACCTGGACGACGGCGCTGCGGGTGCAGACCGTCTCCGACACGCAGCTGGGCGCGAGCCTCGGGTGGGACAGCCAGGTGGGCTACGGAGTGGCGGTGGTGGACCGCACCAGCAACAAGCTCACCTATACTTTCTCCAAGGACGGCGTCTCCTGGTCGGAGCCGGACCCGGTGTTCCAGTCGGGCGCGGGCGGCTGGTACCCGTCGCTGGCCTTCGACCCCGTGCATCACGAGCCGCACATCGCCTATTACATCTGCTCCAACAACGTGAGCGCCAACGAGCAGAGCTGCGACCCGCGCGTGGACGAGCTGCACATCTCGGCCTTCATCGAGCAGAACTGGAATGACGTGCTGGTGGATGCCGCGGGCGGGTGGGGGGCGAAGCTGGCCTTCCTGTCCACGGGCAAGCGGGTGGTGGCGTACCGCGCGCCGGACTCGGGCGTGGTGAAGCTGGCGGTGGAGCCGTGAGGCGAGTGGCGTGCCTGGCGGTGGTGGTGTGCGGCGTGCTGGTGGGGTGTGGAGGGGACAACTCGCTGTCGGGCAGCGTGGGGGACCTGTTCCCGCTGGAGGTGTCGCGCGTGGAGGTGCAGCGCAACGCCCAGGCGCTGCAGGTGAGCTACTACCGCAGCACGGCCACGGACGTGGACCTGGTGGTGCGGTTGAGCGTGGACACGGAGGGGTTGGAGCTGAAGCCGGGGAAGGAGGTGGACCTGGCGGGGCAGACGCCGTCGGGGCACGCGCGGGCGACGGTGGTGCACCTGGCGGCGGGCGAGCCGGCGCGTGTCTTCGCGCCGGTGGAGAACGGCGACCTGGTGCTGGACGAGGGCGGCAACCCGGGCGAGCCGACGCGCGGCGACTTCTCGCTGTCCTTCAAGGAGGGTGAGGGCTACGGCGCGGGCCGGACGCTCGGCGGGCGTTTCTCGGCGGTGGCGTCCGACGCGGGCTTTGGCCCCGAGCCCCCTCAATAGGAGGGAGCGGAGGCAAAGAAGTCCGCCTTCCGCTATGGGAGGGAGCGTGATGAGAACCGCGTTGCTGCTCCTTCCCGCCCTGCTCGCCACGGGATGCGGATTGACCACCCAGGTGCGCCCGGTGCCGCGTGGCACCCTCCAGATCGAGGGGGCCGCCGGCGGGCCCCTGGTGAAGCTGGGTCCGGTGCTTCCGGTGCCGCTGAGCACCGTGGGCGCCCGCTACGGCGTGGCCGACCGCGTCGACGTGGCCGCCCATGCGCACCTCACCTCGCTCGCCTTCGGGGTGGCGGGCCTGGACGTGGGAGGCAGCGGGTTGGTGCTCGAACAGGACGGCGCGGTGCCGGCCGTCTCCCTGGGCGGCCGCGTCTACGGCTTCACCAGCGTCCTCTCCTCGCGGCGCGCCTCCCCTCGCGCCTACGTCGAGGTGTCGCCCACCGTCAGCTACCTGCTCGGCGGGCGTTTCCTCTCCTATGTCTCGGCCACCGGCCTGGTGCAGCTCGCGGGGGGGCGGCCCCTGCTGTCGCTGGCGGCGGGCGAGGAGGTGCGGCTGGGGCAGTGGGGCGTGCAGTTGGACCTGCGCTGGTACCAGCCCGATTACGCCACCCGCTTCAACGCGGCGGACTGGCAGGGCCTCCAGGGCATGGGGGCGCTGGGCGTCGTGCTGGGCGTGAACTACCGCTTCGGAGGTGACGAGAGATGAGCCGCCGCGCGCTGCTGCTGGGAACCCTGCTGGCCGCGGTGGGCATCGGGGCCTGCTACTCGTTGGATCCCTTCCTCTACTCGCGCACGCGGGTGGACCACTACACGCTCCCCGCCGAGGGCGACACGCCCGAGGAGACGGTGTCCCCCGACCGCATCGAGCCGGTGGAGCTCGTGGTGGACGAGCACGTGCGGCTGGGGGCCGCGTACGTGAAGTCCGCGCAGCAGCCGCCCCTCGGCTACGTCCTCTACTTCCACGGCATCTGCTGCAACCTGGACGTGCACATCGCCCGGCCCAAGGGCCTGGCCAACCTCGGCTACGACGTGCTCGTCTTCGACTACCGCGGCTGGGGCACCTCCACCGACGTGGAGCCCACCGAGCAGGGCCTGCTCGAGGACAGCCGGGCGGCGCTCGCCTGGCTCGGCGCGCGCTCGGGTCTTCCGGCGGACCGGCTCGTCTACTACGGGCGCTCTTTCGGCACGGCGGTGGCCACCCAGCTCGCGGCGGACACGTCCCCCGCGGCCCTCATTCTCGAGTCTCCCTTCAGCTCCGTGCAGGGACTGGTGGGGGACTCCAGCAACATGGACGTCCCCGCCGGTTTCGTCTCCCAGGGCGCCTGGGACACCGAGGGCCGCATCCGCGCCATGCGGGGGGTGCCCCTGCTGCTGTTGCACGGCGCCGCGGACGACTTCGTCCGCCCCGAGTTCTCCGAGCGTCTCTTCTCCGGGGCCCAGGAGCCCAAGCGGCTCGTCGTGGTGGAGGGCGCCGACCACGATGACGTCCCCCAGCGCCTGGGTGTGGACTACGCGCCCACCTTGGCTGACTTCCTCGCCGGTACTCGCGCACGCCCGTGAGGTCTCTCTCTCACTTGGAGTCACATCCCGAGCGGCATCCTGGTATTACTGGGATGTAGGCCCTGGGAGATTGATTTCATTTTTCGGGTGATCCGGGTGTAAAAATACAGTGCCCGGTTTGAGTCGGCCGTACGCGGACAATCACGGGAGTGCCGAGAACGAGGCGAGGAGTTAGACGACTCCGTCGCCGTGGTCCGTCCCAGCCAAGAGAGGGGAGGGGTATGGATGCTGTCTGATACCCTGGAGAAGCGTTGGAGCGGCATCCGTGGTCGGATGCTGTGTGTCCTGGGTGCGCTGCTGCTCACCGCGTGCACCGGCGAGTCGTCGTTGGATGCGGAGTCCTCCCCGGCTCCGGTGCCCAAGGCAGCCGCGGCGCGCTCCATCATGAGCGCGCGCCCGCCGGGGGTGGTCAGCACCAACAAGGTGCTCATCCTGGACAGCACGGTCAGCAATGGCGAGGACAGCATCGAGGCGAGCCAGGCCAGGAGCCTGGGCTACCAGGTGCACTTGGTCAGCGACGCGGAGTGGGCCGCGATGAGCGCGGCGGACTTCGCCACCTATCGCGCCATCATCCTGGGGGATGCCGAGTGCGCGGGCCTGACGGTGGTGCAGGCGGCGTTGAACAACCGCCACGTGTGGGGCCCCGTCGTCGACGGCAACGTCATCATCGTGGGCACCGACTTCGCGTTCCACAAAGAGTACACGGGCACGCAGAACTCCATCGGGTTCGCGGCCTATCAGCAGGGCAAGACGGGCGCCTACATCAGCCTGAGCTGCTACTACCACGCCATCAAATCGCAGACGCAGGTGAAGCTGCTCGAGCCGTTCGGTTCCTTCTCCGTGACGGGCGTGGGCTGCTACGACGACGCCCATATCGTGGCCAGTCATGATGCGCTCGAGGGCCTGACGGATCGCCTCCTCTCCGGCTGGAACTGCTCCGTGCACGAGGCCTTCGATGTGTACCCGGACGCGGACTTCACGGCGCTGGTGATTGCCCGGGATGCGGCGACGGGACCCCGCTGGCCGGGCTCGCGGGACTTCGCGGACGGCTCGCATGGCGTGCCCTACATCCTGGCGCGCGGTGCCACCCCCGTGCTGTGCGGCGACGGGGTGGTGCAGTACCCCGAGGAGTGCGACTCCGGTTCTCTGACGAATGGCACCCCGGGGACGGCGTGCTCGGCCGTGTGCCGCCTGCACTGGTGCGGTGACGGCGTGAAGGACCCTGGCGAGGAGTGCGACACCGGTGCTGGCAACGGCTCCGGCTCCTGCAGCGCCTCGTGCAGGTCCGTTGGCGAGCCCACCGCCCATCCTCCCGTGGCCCTGTGCAAGGACCTGGACGTGACGGCCGGCGACCAGTGCGGCACCGGTTCCGTGAACAATGGCTCGTACGACCCGGATGGGGACCTGAGCGCCTGCACCCAGTCGCCGGAGGGCCCCTTCGGGCCTGGCAACACCACCGTGACGTTGATGTGCGTGGACCAGACGAACCTGCGGTCCTCCTGCACGGCACGGGTGCGCGTGACCGACAGCACGGCCCCGTTCATCTATTGCCCGGAGGATGTAGCGGCCGAGTGCTCCGAGGACCTGATGCTCGACCCGGGTCTGGCGGTCGCCACCGACAACTGCGGTGAGCCGAGCGTGAGCGCCGACCATGGCCCTGGCAGCTTCCCGCCGGGCTCCACGACGGTGAATCACACCGCCAAGGACTCCTCCGGGAACACCGCCACCTGCACCAGCACGGTGAAGGTGCTGGACACCCGCGCTCCCATCGTGGCGCTGTTCGGCGACTCCACGGTGACCGTGGAGTGCCAGACCCCGTACGTCGAGCCCGGTGTGGACGTCTACGACGGGTGCGAGGGAGACCTGAGCGCCCAGGTGGCCGTCTCCGGCTCCGTCGATACGAAGGTACCGGGCACGTACACGCTCACCTACGAGGTGAAGGACTCGTCCGGCAACGTCGGCAGCGAGACCCGCACGGTCAAGGTCGTCCCCGGCGCCTCCGGCACTTGTGGCACGGGGGGTGAGGGTGACAAGGGCTGGGTCCTCACGGGCGGCATGGCCCTGCCTCGCCTGCTGCACTCCGCCACGCTGCTCGAGAATGGCCGGGTGCTGGTGGCCGGCGGCTACAACGTCACCTCGGAGCTGTACGACCCGGCGGCCAAGGCCTGGTCGGCCACGGGCAACAGCCTCACCACGCACCGCGGCCACACGGCCACGCGGCTGCGGGATGGCCGGGTGCTCGTCGCCGGTGGTGGCCAGGACGTGTTCTCCGGCATCACCGCGGAGCTGTACGTCCCGTCGCGGGGCCAGTGGGAGTCGGCGGGCCGGCTGAACCAGCTGCGCTTCCACCACGCCGCGGTCCTGCTGCCCGACGGCAAGGTGCTGGTGGCTGGTGGTAGCCCCGAGGAGTATGGCGACGGCGTGCTGGCCTCGGCCGAGCTGTATGACCCGGGTCTGGGCACCTGGTCGTTCACCGGTGGCCTGAACACGGCCCGGCGCTTCCACACCCTGACCCCGCTGTCCAACGGCAAGGTGCTGGTGACGGGTGGCTTCGATGCCTCCGGTGCGCGCGTCTCCTCGGCGGAGCTGTATGACCCGGCCACGGGCGAGTGGACGGCCGTGGCTGGCATGGGCACGGGCCGCGCGTACCACTCGGCCACCTCGCTGAAGAATGGCAAGGTGCTGGTGGCGGGCGGCGCGGGCCTCGACGTGCCGCTCAGCGCCTCGGCGGAGCTGTATGACCCGGCCACCAACACCTGGTCGGCCACCGGGAGCATGGGCACGCCGCGCCGGTACCACTCGGCCACCGAGCTGAAGGACGGCAAGGTGCTGGTGTCGGGCGGCTACCACGACTCCCAGGGCATCCTGTACTCGGCCGAGCTGTACGACCCGGCCACGGGGACCTGGAGCGCCACCACGGCCATGAACGTGGACCGCTTCCAGCACACGGCCACGCTGCTGGACAACGGCACGGTGCTCGCGGTGGGCGGCGCCAGCAACCACGACCAGGCCTCGTCGGAGGTCTTCAACCCGGCGAACCCGTAGTCGCGGCTCCAGACGGGCTCTCATGCGGGGGGCGCGAGGCTCCTGGGACCTTCCCCGGGCCCGCGCCCCCCGTGTTTTTCGGAGGAAGTGGATGGTTCATCGAGCCATGGCATGGGGCGGGCTGCTGGTGCTCGCGCTGGTGTGGAGCGCTCCGCGGGTCCGGGCGGAGAGTCCGGCTCCCGGATGCGCTCCTCCCCCGGCGCTGCTCGGGGACGTGTCGCCGGGGCCGGGCAGCGCGTTGCCCTCGTCCTTCGTGCGCATCGGGGAGACGGTCTATTTCGTCGCCGATGACGGCGTTCACGGCACCGAGCTGTGGAAGAGCGATGGCACCCAGGCCGGCACGGTGCTGGTCAAGGACATCCAGCTCGGACCGAACGGCTCCAGGCCCAACCGGCTGACGCGGCTGGGGGAGATGCTCCTCTTCCTGGCGAACGATGGCGTCAACGGCATCGAGCTGTGGAGGAGCGATGGGACGAAGGTCGGCACGGTGATGGTCCGGGAGATCGGCGAGGGGCCCGAGTCCGGCGAGACGACGGACATCGTCACGCTGGGCGGGAGGGCGTGGTTCACCGCTGGCGACCATGTGACGGGCCGCGAGCTCTGGGTGACGGACGGGACGTTCTCCGGCACGACGCTGGTCAAGGACATCCACCCCGGCGTCGCGAGCTCCATGGTGGCCGGGACGCTGACGGTGGTGGGCGACAGGCTCTTCTTCGGCGCGGATGCTCCGGACCATGGCATCGAGCTGTGGAAGAGCGATGGGACGGCGGAAGGCACGGTGCTCGTCAGGGACATCGCCACGGGCACCTATTCCAACGCGAACCCCCGGGCGCTGACGGTGGTGGGGGACACGCTCTTCTTCGTGGCCACGGATGGCACCTCGGGAATCGATCTCTGGAAGAGCGATGGGACGGAAGCCGGAACGGTGCGCGTCCGGGACATCTTCGGCAGGGTGTCCCACCCCGCGCCCCAGAACCTGAGGGCCGTGGGAGGCCGGCTCTTCTTCAGCCTGGATGACACCGTGCATGGCTCCGAGCTCTGGACGAGCGACGGCACCGCGGAGGGCACGGTGATGCTCGCGGACCTCTTCGCGGGGAGCGAGGGCTCGCGTCCGAGCTCCTTCGCCGCAGTGGGCGGGGTGCTCTACTTCGCGGCGGATGACGGCCTGGGTGGCGCCGAGCTGTGGAAGAGCGACGGCACGGCGGTGGGCACGGTGCGCGTCCGGGACATCCAGCCCGGGAGTGGTGGCTCATCACCGCGGTTGCTGACGGCCGGGGGCTCGCTGCTCTTCTTCGTGGCGGACGATGGCACCGGCGCCGAGCTGTGGAGGAGCGACGGGACGGAGGAGGGCACCCAGCAGGTGATGGACCTGGGCGCCGATGCCACCGTGGCCGGACCGGGCAACCTGACGTTCACGGGGGGCGTCCTCTACTTCGCCGCCGATGCTGGGGCGTTGGGACGGGAGCCGTACTCGGTGTTCCCGAAGTTCTTCGAGGACTGTTCGTCGCCGGGCACCGAGCCGCCCGGGACCGGGTGCGGCTGTGTCTCGGGCTTCGCGGCGGACGCGCCCTGGCTGCTGCTGGGAGTGCTCGCCCCGCTGATGGCGAGGCGGCGCCGGCCCACGCCTTGAGCGCCCGGGACGGGCCTCCTCACGTCACGGCCTGCTGGAGGCCTGGGCCGCCCGCTTCTCGAAGACGTAGCGCAGTTGCGGCATCTCCAGCACGAGCGTGGTGTGCTCCGCCTCCTTCCGGGGCTGGAGCTCGGTGCCGGCCATCGGCGGGTCCATGAGGACGAGCGTGCGCGCGCCGTTCTTCTCCCGCCTCTCGCCCAGGGTGCTGCGCCACTCGCCCGCGTCGAGCACCGCGCTCGAGCCCTCGACGCGCAGGGTGATGCGTCCGAGGCCCGCGTTGTACCAGGTGCCGGCCAGGGTCTTCACCCAGGCCAGGTCGGGCTTGGCGCGGATGGCGGACAGCTCCTTCTCGGACTGCTCGCGCTGGTTCTTCAGGGCGAAGTCGAGCTGGGCGCGGGCCTCGTCGCGGCCGTCGAAGAGCAGCTCCAGGAACTTGCGGCGGACGGCGTTGCGGAAGGGGCCATCCCCCTGCACGTTCGTGAGCAGGACGACGCCGACGTTGGCATCGGGCAGGAAGAACATGTCCGAGCTGAAGCCCAGCGTGTTGCCGCCGTGGTGGATGACGCGGGCGCCGTGGTCCTCGCCCACCATGAGTCCCAGCCCGTAGCTCATGGTGTCGGTGATCTTCACCTGCGGCTCGCGGCGCGCGAGCATGTTGGCCTCGGAGACGAGCTTCTGGCCCTCGGGCGTGCGGCCCTTGGAGAGCTCGAGCATCACGTAGCGCTCCATGTCCCGGAGGTTGGACCAGGCGCCGCCGGCGGGGCGGACCGGGACGATGACCTCGTCCTGGGACAGGGGCAGGGGCGTGTAGTCGAGCGTGAGGGTCATCCCATGCGGCGAGGCGTGGTCCTGCTTCGCCGCGCGGGCGAAGTCGAAGGTGGTGGACTTCATGCCCAGGGCGTCGAAGATGCGCGACTGCATCACGCGGTCATATGCCTGGCCGAGCGGGAACAGGGGCTCGGCGGTGTGCGCGGCCATGTAGCCGCCAGCGGTCACCATGGGGTTGCTGTACTGGAAGGTCTCGCCGATGCCGGTGGTGGGCTTCATCCGCCGCATCTCGGCGATGCGCTGCTCGCCGGTGACGCCCGCGTACTCGAAGATCATCTCCATGTCCTGGCGCGGCATGCCGGTGCAGGCGCACACGGTGTTGCGCACGGTGAGCTTCTTCGTCACCTCGGCGTCGGCGAGCGAGAAGTCGGGCAGGAGCCGGGTGGCGGGGGTGTCCCAGTCGAAGAGGCCCTCGTCCACCAGCCGCGCCATCATCAGCGTGGTGAGCGACTTGCTCGTGGAGCCGATGAGGAAGAGCGTCTCCGGCGTCACCGGCTCCGGCTTGCCGAGTTCCCGCGCCCCGAAGCCCTTCTCGAGGAGGACCTGGTTGCCCTGGACGACGGCGACGGCCACGCCTGGAATCTTCATCGTCTTGCGGGCCTGCTCGATGAAGGACTCGAAGGACCGGAGGCGCTCGGCGGTCAGCGGCAGCGGGGCCTTGCCGGCGAAGGACTCCTCGCCGAGCCGGGCCGACTTGAAGCCGAGGAGGACTTGAGCGGCCTGGGCCCCCCGGCGATCCATGGCGGCCGCGGCGCCATCCAGGAGGACGACGTAGTTGGTGTCACCCTTGCGCCGGGCGAGGCCGACGACGACGCGCGCCTCCTGGGGCGGAGGCTCGTAGGTGTTCTGGAAGATTTCGTCCCAGCCATCCTGTGCGGGCGGGTGGGCCGCGTGCTTCACGGGGAGGGCGAAGTCGGGCCGGGTCTGCTTCCAGGCGGCGGCGAGGGCGCGCTCGGCGGAGGGGCCGGGCACCTCCAGGAGGGTGAGGCGGAGCTGCCGCTCGGGGTCCTCGAGCAGCAGGTGCCCGTCCCGCTCGGTGACGTACCACCCGGCGGACACGGTGAAGGGCGTGCTCGAGGCCGTCTTCAGGGGCGTGGCCGCGTCGAGCTTCCGGCCCTGGGCGGAGGAGGTGGTGACCTGAGCCACCGGGGAAGGGGAGGCCGGAGCGACGGTGTTCTGGGCCGCGGTACAGGAGGTGAGCAGGAGCAGGGGCAGGGCGCGGATGCGCATGGCTTGGGGTCTCCGGTCGGGGCGGATGGCTTCCAGAAGGTTGGACGATAGAACGCGCGGTGGGGAGCCCGATTGCCCGCTCAGTCTCCCTCGCTCTGCACCAGGCCGTACTTGTGCAGCAGCGAGTAGAGGTGCTTGCGGTCCAGCTCGGCCTCGCGGGCGGCGCGGGCGATGTTGCCCTTGGTGCGCTGGAGCAGCCGGGTGAGGTACTCGCGCTCGAAGGCGCGCACCAGCTCGTCCTTGCACTGCTTGAAGGGGCCCGAGTAGCCCACCGGGAGCGACTCGCCCGTGGGCTCCGACACCTCGGGGGGGGACTCGCGCAGCAGCCCCTCCACGGCCATCTCCGGCAGGTCCGCCATGTGCCGGGCGCGCTCGATGGCGTTGCGCAGCTCGCGCACGTTGCCCGGCCACGTGTGCCCGAGGAACTGCTCGCGCACCTTCTCCGTCAGCCGGCTCCACAGCCCCTGCCCGCCGAAGGCATCCACCAGCAGGGAGAGGTCCTCCTTGCGGTCGCGCAGCGGTGGCAGCGTCACCGTGAAGACGGACAGCCGGAAGTACAGGTCCTCGCGGAAGCGGCCCGCCTGGGCCTCGGCCCAGAGGTCCTTCTTGCTCGCCACGATGATGCGCGCGTCGAAGGACACCGGCGTGGAGGCGCCCAGCCGGTGGAACTCCCGATCCTCGAGAGCGCGCAGCAGCTTGGGCTGCAGGTCCATCGCCAGGTCGTCGATCTCATCCAGGAAGAGCGTGCCGCCATGGGCCCGCTCCAGGC
The DNA here is from genome assembly GCF_016887565.1 of Archangium violaceum. Classification (NCBI taxonomy): domain Bacteria; kingdom Pseudomonadati; phylum Myxococcota; class Myxococcia; order Myxococcales; family Archangiaceae; genus Archangium; species Archangium violaceum. The sequence continues at coordinate 10,406,611 of NZ_CP069396.1, read as the reverse complement.
AGCCGATGCGCTGGCCCACCGCTCCGGTGAAGGCGCCTTTCTCATGGCCGAAGAGTTCACTCTCGATAAGTGAGTCCGACACCGAGGCACAGTCGAATACCACCAGCGGCCCCGAGGCCCGGGGTGACAGCTTGTGCAGCGCCTTGGTCGCGGCGCCCTTGCCCGTGCCCGTCTCGCCCACCAGCAGCACCGTGGAGTCCGTGGGGGCGATGCGCTGGAGGAGCGCGAAAATCTGACGCATCGGCACGCTGCGGCCCACCAGCTCGCCGAGCCGGTCCTCGGCCGAGGGGGCGATCTCCACCGGGGCCACCTGGGGGCTGAAGCGCAGGCGCACGTCGCCCACCTCGATGAGGGCACCGGGGCGCAGGTAGGCCTCGCGCACCTGGGCACCATCGAGGAAGGTGCCGTTGGTGGAGCCGAGGTCCTGCACGAGGAAGCGGTCGCCCTGGCGGCGCACCAGCAGGTGGTTGCGGCTGACGGTGGGGTGGTCGATGACGACGTCGTTTTCGGGTGCCTTGCCGATGCGCAGCACCTCGCCGCTGAGCGGGTAGACGGTGCCGGCGCGCTCGGTGTCCAGCAGCACCAGATGGAACTGTTGTTCCGCGAGCCTGTCTCCGCGAGCCCGCTCGCCGAGGAGGGTATGCATGGGGATGGGGGTGGGAGGAGCGGAGGACATGGGCGAGCGCGATTCTACCGTGATACGACGAACGGCCATGCGCTATCGCCACCTGTCCTTGTTGCTATTGACCTCCTGCGCGACCGTCTCCTCGAGCGCTTCCTCCCCCTCCGAGCCCGCCAAGGGGGCTTCTTCTCCTGGCGCCCCGACGCGCGTGTGGCGTCAGGAGCGCGCGGTGGTGGTGCGGCACGCCACGGTGATGCCCGCCTCGGGCGCGGCCATCGAGGACGGAGCCATTGCTTTCGCGGACGGTAAGATTCTGGCGGTGGGGCGCAACGCGGACGTGGCCACCCCTCCCGGGGCCGAGGAGGTGGACGGCACGGGCCTCTACGTGACGCCCGGCATCATCGACTCACACAGCCACCTGGGCGTGTTCGCCACGCCGGAGAGCGTCGCCAACAACGATGGGAACGAGGCCACGGCGCCGGTGACGGCCGAGGTGTCCGCCGAGCACTCCTTCTGGCCGCAGGACCCGGGGCTGCGTCGAGCGGCGGCCGGTGGAATCACCGCCATGCTGGTGCTGCCGGGCAGCGCCAACCTCATTGGAGGGCGAGGCTTCCCGGTGAAGCTGCACTTCGGCCGCTCGGCGGCGGAGATGCGCTTTCCCGGGGCGAAGGACGGCCTGAAGATGGCCTGCGGCGAGAATCCCCGCCGTGTGTACGGGGGAGCGCAGCGGCGTGCTCCCTCCACGCGCATGGGCAACGTGGCCGGCTTCCGGCAGGCCTTCTCCCGGGCGCGCGAGTACATGGAGAAGTGGGACGCCTGGGGGAAGAAGGGGAAGGATGGAGGGCCCGCTCCGCTCCGGGATTTGCAGCTGGAGACGCTGGCGGAGGTGATGCGCGGCAACCTGCTGGTGCAGAACCACTGCTACCGCGCGGACGAGATGGCGGTGATGCTCCAGGTGGCCGACGAGTTCGGCTACTCCATCCGCTCCTTCCACCACGCGCTGGAGGCCTACAAGCTGCGCGACCAGCTGGCGGACAAGCACGTGGCGGTGTCCACGTGGGCGGATTGGTGGGGCTTCAAGCTGGAGGCCTGGGATGGGATTCCGCAGAACGCGGGCCTGGTGTCGCAGGCGGGTGGGCGTGCCGTCATCCATTCGGACTCGGCGCTGGGCATCCAGCGGCTCAACCAGGAGGCCGGCAAGGCGATGTGGCGGGCGCGCGAGTCCGGCATCCCCATCACCGAGGAGGAGGCGCTGCGCTGGGTGACGCTGCACCCCGCGTGGGTGATGGGCGTGGAGGAGAAGACGGGCTCGCTGGAGCCGGGAAAGATGGCGGACGTGGTGTTGTGGAAGAACCACCCGCTCTCCGTGTATGCCCGCGCGCAGCGCGTCTGGGCGGACGGTGTCGTCACCTATGACGTGACGAATGGTGCCCTGGAGGCGAGCGACTTCGAGCTGGGCGAGCGCGCCGGGGCCTCGGCGAAGCTGGCGGTGTTGCCCTCGGCGGTGCCGGTGTTGAAGGACGCGGGAATCGAGGCCCGTTGCGAGCCCACGAAGGACGCCGCCTGCGCCCAGCCGCTGGAGGTGAAGGCCGACGCGTGCACCGCGTTCCAGGACGTGGCGGTCCTCTCCAATGGGACGTGGCAGGCGCACGCCTCGGTGCTGGTGGAGAATGGGCAGGTGACGCGGGTGCAGGCGGGGGCGCTCGACGCGCTGCCGGCGGGGTGCCGTGCGGTGGAGGGCAAGGGCCGGGTGCTGGCGCCGGGCTTCGTGGATCCGCTCACGGGCCTGGGCGTGGTGGAGGTGGGGCTGGAGGAGTCGGCGGTGGATGACGCGCTGCGGGGCGAGGCGGCCAAGGAGCCCATCCGCGCGGCGCTGCGCATCGTCGACAGCTTCAACCCGGCGGCGGAGACGCTGCCCGTGGCGAGGCTGGGCGGTGTCGTCGCGGCGGGCGTGATTCCGTCGGGCGGACTGGTGTCCGGGCAGAGCGCGTGGGTGACGACGGATGGCGCGGTGCGTCGCGCGCCGCTGGCCCTGCACATCAACCTGGGCCTGTCCGGCCGGGACGCGGTGTCCGGCTCGCGCGCGCTGGTGCTGGAGCGGCTGCGCGAGGTGCTGTTCGACGCGCGGGCGTACAACAACCGGAAGAGCGAGTTCGAGCACAACCGGATGCGCGCGTTGTCGGCGAGCCGGCTGGACCTGGAGGCGCTGCAGCCGGCGCTGGCGGGGACGATGCCGGTGGTGGTGGCGGCCAACCGGGTGTCGGACATCCGGGCGGCGTTGGCGCTCGGGCGCGAGTTCGGGCTGAAGCTGGTCATCGCCGGTGGGCGCGAGGCGTGGATGGTGGCGCGGGAGCTGGCGGAGGCGAAGGTACCCGTCGTGGTGCAGCCCACGCAGAACCTGCCCTCGACGTTCGACGGGCTGAACAGCCGGTTGGACTCGGCGGCGCTGCTGAGTGGGGCGGGGGTGAAGGTGCTCATCTCCACGCTGGGCGAGTCGCACATGGTGCGCACGCTGGCGCAGGAGGCGGGCAACGCGGTGGCGTGGGGTCTGCCGTACGCGGACGCGCTGCGAGCCATCACCACTAATGTGACGGAGGCGTTCGGGTTGGAGGGAGGCCAGGTGGCGCCGGGTCAGACGGCGGACCTGGTGCTGTGGAATGGAGACCCGCTGGAGGTGAGCAGCCGGCCGTTGGGCATGTGGGTGGGAGGGAAGCAGGTGCCGCTCACCAGCCGTCAGCAGGCGCTGTTCGAGAAATACCGGACGCTGGCGAAGTAGGGCGTGCGGTTCATCCCCGGTGGTATCGAGCCCAGAGCTTGGGGAACCTCCGCGCGAGGTTCCCCTCGTCTTCGCTCCACGCTTGTCCGGCGGGGCCAACCGGGGAGTGGCCCGCGTACGAGGGGAGCTCGCGTCCTGTCAGCTCCGCGTAGGCCTGTGCCGGCACATCTGGAAACTCTTCGAAGAAGAAGTCCTCGACTCCAGGCGTATCGACCACGTCGAGGAGTGATTCTGGATTCGACACCGCGCTTTCGAAGACACGACGTCCCATCGAGATCAACCAGCTCCGGAAGTCCGCGAAGCCATCATCCGAGCAGCCGCCCGCGATGATGTAGGCGGCCCCCCACAGGTCCCAGTGGAATGCCGTGGCCATCCGTTCGAGGAGATGGTTGCGGAAGTCGATGATCTCCTCGGGGGGGAGCTTCAACAGCAGCCGCCTGAGTTCCTCGCTCTGCTGCTCCATGTTTCCGTCAATCCGGTGAGGGTTGAAGCCTCTCCGGGATGACTCGATGAGCTTCCAGAACTGTTCGATGCTCATGGGTCTATTCCATCCGTACCGCGTCCCGATCCCTGATGACGGGGAGCTTCCTGTTATCAGGGTCTGAATACCCTGGAGCGCATCGAGCCGGCATGACCAAGGTGCTGGAGGCCCTCGGGTGGGAGGGATGCCAGGTGCCCCTCACCCCTCTCCCTCCGGGAGAGGGACGGGGTGAGGGTATCGAGGACTCCGGGTTCCCCTCCGCGAACCAGGAGGGGAAACCCGGCCTCCTCACGGTGCCTCAGTTCCCGGTGTAGATGCCGACGGCACCGGGGATGCGGTTCTCGTCGCTGCCGAGGAAGCCCACGAGGATGCGGCGCCCGGAGCCGTGGCCGTCGACCTGGATGTCGGAGATGCGGCTGGAGCAGAGGCGGGTGCCGAAGTCGATGCAGTAGGTCTGCACGCCGCCATTCTTCACGCGGTAGAGGGCACCGAGCCAGCGGGCGCCGGTCCACACGCTGCCATCGAGCGGGTCCACGGCCACGGCGGACAGCTGCGGGACGCCGACGTTGACGTAGTGGACGTCACCGCCCTCGGCGTTCATCCGCGCGAGCCCCTTGCTGAAGGAACTGACCCAGACGGTGTTGTCGCCCGCCATGGCCAGGCCGGACACGTTGTCGTCCACGCGCTCGCTGGGCTTGGGAGCGCCCGGCTCGCCCACCTTGTCCGGCCAGAGGTCGAAGCGGTTCCAGATGTAGGGGGCATCCTCCGTCTCGGACTGCGAGGTCCAGTAGTCGAAGCCGTTGGTGCCGTAGCGGAAGCGCGTGGTGCGGTTGGAGCCGCCGAAGAAGACATCGCCGCTGGGGTGCACCGCCACGCCGTAGTAGGCGTCGGTGAGGAGGATGTCCTCGCCCTTGTCGTTGAGGGCGTTGATGGCCGGGTGCACGTGCTCCAGCACGCCGGCGCAGGAGAGCTGTCCGTTGCAGGTGTTGTTGCCGGTGAAGCGCGCGTCGCCGCGGGCGAAGCCGTGGTTGCCGCCGAACCAGACGCTCTGGGTGTTCTTGTCGTACGCGATGCGCAGGATGTTGCAGAGCTTCTCGCGGCCGCGCTTCTCGGCGCGCACCACGTTGGGACCGGAGAAGATGTCGTAGTGGACCACGTCGAGGGTGCCGTCGGCGCGCAGCGTCACCTTGTCCGCGTCACCGCTCTTGTAGCGGGACGGGTCCGGGGCGATGCCGTCATCGCGGTCCCAGTTGTCCTCGCAGTAGTCCTTGCCCTTGCCGGGCCGGCCCTCGTAGCCCACGAAGACGGTGCCGGCGGGGCCGCCCGCGACCGAGATGACCTTGAGGTACCTGGGCCCTGGCGCGTCGCTGCCGTCCGCCATGTAGCCGTAGGGGTGCAGCCCGTTCTCCAGGGTGAAGCGCTGGTACCGCGTGGCGCCCGGCTGGAGCAGGAAGAGGCCGTCCTCGCCACCGGCCACCCAGACGTTGCCCCCCTCGTCGGCCGACACCCCGTAGACGCGCCGGGGCCCGCCGTGCTGGGTGCCGAAGAACTGCCAGCCCGGGACCGAGGTGAACTGGATGTCCGCCTCGGGAGGAGGAGGCGGAGTACCCGCGTCGACAGGGGGCGGAGTGCCCGCGTCGACAGGAGGAGGCGGCGGTGGCGTGCCCGCGTCGGGCTTCCCTCCGCCATCGGTCACCGTGCCCGCGTCGGGAGCGGGCACCGGGTCCGGTGTATTCCCCTCGACTTGGGGAGAATCCAGCCCGGGGTTGCCGTGCTCCGACTGGTCATGCCCCGTCTGCTTGCAGCCCGCCCACATCGCGCCCGTCACGACGAGCGCCGTCGCCCACCGCCATCCACCCTTCATGCCCCTGCCCACCCGTTTCTGGTGAATCCGGGTACCTACGTGGCACCCCCGTCTCCCCGCTTCGCAAGCCCGGTGCCAGCCCGGCTCCGCTCGAAGGAGGGCCGATGCGTCGGCTCCCGGACAGCACATGGGTAGCGTGGTGCCCAGTCAAGGCAGGGTCCTGACCCCACGACGGCCCCAACCGTGCTACTCCGGAAGACCGATGGCCGGAAACGACGCGCGCGGCCGCACGCCGCTCTCCCTTGTCGGGCAGGAGCCCGACCTTGTCTTCTACACGCGCCAGGCGACCGAGCGTGGTGGGCCCGTGCTGGTGCTGGGCTCGGCCAACGGGCGCGTGGCCTGGACGCTGGCCGAGCACGGGCTGTCCGTACTGGGGGTGGACCCCTCGGAGCGGATGGTGCGGGCCGCCGAGGAGTCCCGGGCCTCGGTGTCGGCCGAGGTGGCCGGCCGGGTGCGCTTCCTCCTGGCGGATCCGCGCTCCCTGCGCCAGCCCGAGCGCTTCCCCGTGGTGCTCGCCCCCCAGAACGCCCTGGGGCTGATGAGCACGCACGAGGACCTCGAGGCCTTCCTGGCCACCGTGCGCTACCACCTCGTCCCCGGGGGTCTCTTCGTCTACGACGTGCTCAACCCGTCCACCGAGCCCGCCTCCACGCAGAACCGCGACGAGGACGACCCCGGCGCCGCGCTCGAGCCGCGCCGGCCGGGGTTCTCCTTCCACCTGCGCGAGCGCCGGCAGCCCGGCGCGCCGCTCGGCATCCGCCGCCTCAAGCTGAAGCCCTTCTCCGTGCAGGAGCTGGACGCGGCGATGGCGGCCGGGGGCCTCACCCCCCGCGAGCGCTACGGGCGCTTCGACGGCAAGCCCTTCGATCCCGAGGACTCGCGGCACATCGGCGTGGCGGAGGGGTAGGGCGCGTCCGCCAGCCCCCGGGGCTCAGAACCTGAACGCGGCGCCGGCGAGGAGGGCGGGCGTGGAGAGGAGCCGGCCCGGCTCGGGCTCATGGAGGGCGTCGAGCTGTCCGCGGACGAACAGGCGCAGGTGGCGCGTCATGTCCACCTGCCCCTCGGCATACGCCCCGAGGTCCGAAGGCGCGGAGAACCGGCGGCCACCGTGGCTCCACCCCAGGCCGAGCTCCGCGCGTCCGCCCAGGACGAGTCCGAGCCGGAAGCGCTCTCCGAGGAGCAGCTCCGCGCCGGCTTCCGCGGCCAGGGTGGCGACATGCACTCCATGGAAGGCGTCCAGCTCGGACAGGTGGAGGGCCGCCTTGTACCCGAGCGCCTCCAGCGCGAGCGAGGCGAACACCCGCGTCCGTTGCCGCTCGCCGAGGCTCGTCCCCAGCCGCGCGCGGACTCCGGCCGCGGACAGTGTGACGCCCAGCTTCCGGTCCAACGCGAGGAAGCGCGTGAGACGCGCTGGAGCCAGCACCACGCCGACCGCGAGCATGCCGCCGTCGGCCGCGTCGTTGAGCTCGAAGCGCTGTTCCACCGGGGTGAGGCGGAGGTCGGCATGGGATAGCTCGGCGCGCAGGCCACCGCCCAGGGGCCCGGGAGTCATCGCGAGCGTCCCATCGAGCGAGGCCCAGAGCAGGTACTCCGGGGTCCGCACGGAGTCCCACGCGTCCTCTGGCACCACGGTCTCCCGGAGCTGGAATCGCATCCGGAGCAGGGCGTTCCAATCGGCGCGGGCCCCCTGGAAGCCGCCACCGGCGAGCTCGAACACGGGCCGGAGGATGGCGTCGTCGAAACGCGGGGTCTCGTAACGCGGCATGGGCCCGGGGCTTCCCCCGACGGCCGCCACTTCGCCCGAGCCGAAGTCCGGCCGGCTCCGGCCGCAGGCGGCCCAGAGGGAGTAGTCCTCCTGCCGGGGAAGCTCACCGCGGGCGATCAGCTCCTGGACGTAGCGGGCGTTGAGCTCGTCGGCGCCGCGAGGGAAGCGCGAGTAGCGCCAGTAGTGCTCCCGGAACGCCTCGCTGTCGAGCTTCGGGCAGTAGTCCCGCCGCAGGTTGGTGCGGACCTCGCTCCAGCGCTTCGGCGTGAAGGCGGAGTTGTAGTAGCTCTCGTCGAACCGGGGGGAGATGTACTCGCGCCAGTCGAACGGGCGCGTGAGCCGCCAGCCCTCGGAGGTCTTCAAGAGCCGCGGGTTCTCCGTCTGGCACAGGCTCCGGTAGAAGAGGAACCCCTGGTAGTTGGCCTCGAGGTCTCCGAAGGAGAACACGCCCGTCGTCGCCAGGCCGAGGGAACTCCGCTCCGTTTCCACGCCGTACTGGATGGCCCGCTCGAGGGCCTCGCGTTCGGGGACTCCCGCCTGACGGTCCTCGAGGAACAGCTCGTGGTACTTCCATCCCGTCTGGAAGAAGTGGGAGAGCTTGTCCGCGCCCATGTGGACGCCGGCGACGTTGAACGTCGCCTTGACGCCGAAGGTGAGGCCCCAGTCCCAGAGGCGGTCATTGCGGTAGACGGAGTCCTCCTTCTGGAAGCGCGCGTAGGCGTCGTCGGCGGGCACCCGCTCGATGCGCGGCGTGTGCTCCGCCCAGAGCTCTATCTTGTGGAGCCCCGAGATGCGGAACCGCTGGTGGACGCGGTAGGCGAGGTCCTCGCACGAGGTGCTGTCCCAGGCCCCTCGATTCACGAGTTCCAAGGCTCCGAGAATCTCCCGGTTGACCTTCTCGTCGAGGACGGCCAGCGAGTCCCGTGGAGACTTGCCGATCGCGAAGTACTGGTCCGTCTCCGTCGCGTGCGCCGTTCCGATTGCTCCGGCCCACGCGGCCAGGACGCCCAGCCATGTCCATGGATGCGCTGAACCCACCGGCACCTCATAGGGAGCGTCAGGCGGAGCGTCAACTCCGTCCGATGGAGGGTCCCTCAGCGCTCGAAGCGGTAGCCGAGCCCTCGGACGGTGAGGAAGTGCCGGGGCTGCTCGGGGTCGGGCTCCAGCTTGAGCCGCAGCTGGCGCATGAAGTTGTCCACCGTGCGCGCGCTGCCCACGTAGTCGTAGCCCCAGGCGGCGCTCAGCAGCTCCTCGCGGTTGAAGGTGCGCCCCGGGTGGCCGAGGAAGTGGGCCAGCAGCTTGAACTCCTGGGCCGTGAGCTCCACGGGCTGTCCACCGCGCGTCACCGTCTTGGCGGCCATGTCCACCTGCACGTCCCCGAAGGCGAGCGGTGGGGGTTGTCCGGAGACGGGGTAGCGCCGGCGCAGCACGGCCTTGATGCGGGCCAGCAGCTCCTGCAACCCGAAGGGCTTGGCCACGTAGTCGTCCGCGCCCAGGTTGAGGCCGAGGATTTTATCCATCTCCGAGCCCTTGGCGCTGAGCACCACCACGGGGGTGTCCCGGCCGCGCTGGCGCAGCTCCTTGAGCACCTCGAAGCCGTTGAGCTCGGGCATCATGACGTCCAGCACGAGCAGGTCCGGCGCCTCGTCGAGCGCGCGTGCCAGGCCCTGCCGGCCGTCCTGGGCCTGGAGGACCTCGTAGCCCTCGAACTTCAGGTTCATGGACAGCCCGGTGAGGATGGCCAGGTCGTCTTCCACCACCAGGATGCGTCGAGGCTTGTCGCTCATGCCTTTGCCACGGGGAGTTGGATGGTGAAGCGGCTGCCCTTGCCCGGTTCGCTCTTCACGGTGATGCGCCCGCCGTGAGCCTCCACGATGCGCTTGGTGATGGCCAGTCCCAATCCACTGCCTTCCGTCTTGCGCGTGAGCAGGTTGTCCACCCGGTAGAAGCGCTCGAAGATGCGTTTACGGTCCCGTGGCGAGATGCCCACGCCATGGTCTTCCACCGTCAGTCCCACCCATTTCCCCTGGGAGTGGACCGAGAGGGCGATGCGCTTGTCCTCGCCGCTGTACTTGTAGGCGTTCTGCAGCAGGTTGAGCAGCGCGCCGGCGATGGCGTCGCGATCCACCTGGATGGGGGGGAGGGCGTCGGGCACGTGCACGGTGAGCCGCATGTCGCCCTCCAGACGCTGGGCGCGGAAGGCGGCCACGGCGGTGTCCACCACGGCGGCCACGGGCTGGGTCTCCCGGTGGTACTCCTTGCGTCCGCTCTCGATGCGCGCCCAGTCCAGCACCCGCTCGACGAGGATGCTCAGCCGCTCCGTCTCCTGGGTGAGCATCTGCAGCACCTGCTGTATCTGGGCGGGGTCCTTCACGCGGCCCAGCGCGAGCGTCTCGATGAACATGCGGATGGAGGTGACGGGGGTGCGCAGCTCGTGGCTCACCAGCGACACGAAGTCCGTCTTCATGCGCGACAGCTTGGCCTCGCGGTACAGCACGCGGCCGGTGTAGGCGACGCCGAAGGTGAGCGTGAGGTAGAAGAGGGCCAGCAGCACCACGTACACCACGCGGTTGCGGGTGGAGGCGCTCGCCACCGGGTCCTCCCCGGTGGGCACCACGCCCAGCCGGAAGTCCTGCAGCGGTGGGGGCAGCACCTGGTCGGCGAGCACCTGCGGCCCGAGCGCGCTGGCCCGGGCCTGGGCCACCTCGGCCGCCAGCTTTCCCATGAGCCCCTCGCCCGTGGGCTCCTGGCGGCCGATGAGGACGAAGCGCACCGGCTCGCTGGACGTCACCTGGCTCTCGGCCCGCTCGGCGAGCAGTGCCTCCACGGCCTCCTGGGACAGACGGACGCCGTGCACCACGTCCCCGCGGCGCTCGGCGGCGATGAGCGCGGCGTGCCCGCCCACCATGAGGGAGAAGTGGGAGGTGCCCGCCGGGAAGACCGTGGACGAGAACCCCACGGCCTGCAGGGCCGAGGCGAGCTCCGCGTTCGCCGTGCGCACCTCCTTGCCCTCCACCTGGAAGGAGTCCTGGGTGGACAGCAGGCGTCCATCGGGGGCCAGCAGCCGCGGCTTGCCCTCCACCAGCTCGAAGTCCGAGGCCCTCAAGGCCGCGGGCAGCTCCTCCTCGAGTGTCTCCAGCGTGCCCTGCCAGGCGGCCTCCAGGCGTTTCTCCACCGCGGCGCGCTCATTGATGATGGCCACCACGCCGAAGCCGGACAGCCCGGCCGACGGCAGCACGACCAGGACGATGAGCAGCGCGAAGGTGCGCCGGAAGCTGAGGATGACGGAGGGGGGTGAGCTCTGCACGGCCCCTCTCCTTTACCCCCACGGCGCGCCGGGTGCTCGCGTCAGGTGTCGTCGATTCCACCTGGGGTGGGATGCCGACCCACCTCGGGGTGGGTCCTTCAGGGCGGGCCGGCATCCGGGGCCGGAGTGGCGTGAGGCTCGCCGGCCCGCATGAGGCGCTCGGGGGTGGTGGCGAAGAGCGTCAGGCGGGCGATGTCCAGTGCGCGCTCCTTGTCCTTGCCCAGCCAGGTGACGACGATGCCGCAGGGCGTGTCGTCGTCCCAGGTGGAGACCTGGAGCATGCCCTGCACGGGCTCGCGGCGGACGGCGGCCTTGCCCAGCGCGGGCACCTCGGTGCCTCCGGCGCGCAGCGCGGGGACGAGCAGGTCCTGCGGCTCGGTGCCCTCGGGGCGCTTGCGGCAGTCGTAGGCGATGGAGACGGCGGTGTCCTTCTGCTCCGCGGAGCGGAAGGTGCAGAGCGGACCGCAGGTGGGGCACGGGCGCTCCTCCTTCACGGAGAAGCCGGGCAGGGCCTCGCGCACCTCGGGGGACAGGAGCGCCTCGCAGGAGAGGGCGCTCGGCGGGGGCAGCACGCCCGCGTCCGCCGGGCCCGAGTCCCTCGAGCGGCAGGCGCCGAGCGCCAGTGCCAGCATCACCGCCACGCCCCTGCCTGCCCTCATCCCTGGCTCCTCCTCGCGCACCCGTGTGGAAGCGGCGGATGGTAGACCGACCCGCCCCCCGCGTGGCCACGAGGAAGTGCGGCCTGGTTGTTGTCCGACACGTGAGGGGGTGGACTAAGCTGCGCCCCCTTCCTCGCTCCCCCGGAGATTCGCTCCATGCGCGCCAGTGTCATTGGTTCCGGCTCTTTCGGTACCGCCCTCGCCAACGTGCTCGCGGTCAATTGCGAGCAGGTGGGCTTGTGGGGGCGGGAGCCCGAGCTTGTCGAGGCCATCAACACCCGCCACGAGAACCCCACCTACCTGCCTGGAATCCCCATCTCGCCGCGCGTCCGGGCCTCGACGAGCCAGGAGGAGGCGCTGGCGGGGGCGGAGCTGGTGGTGCTGGCCACGCCCAGCCACGCCACGCGCGAGGTGGTGGCCAGGGCGCTGCCGTACCTGCCGGTGCACGCGCCGCTGGTGACGGTGGCCAAGGGCATCGAGAACGAGACGCTCCTGACGATGACGGAGCTGCTGGAGGACTGCCTGCCGGAGCAGTACCACCCCTATATCGCCGTGCTCTCCGGCCCCAGCTTCGCCAAGGAGCTGGCGCAGCGCATGCCCACCGTCGTCACCATCGCCTCGCACTGGGAGAAGGTGGCCGTGCGCTGCCAGAAGGCGCTGCAGACGGAGACGTTTCGCTCCTACACCTCCAATGACGTGGTGGGGGTGCAGTACGGCGGAGCGCTGAAGAACGTCATCGCCATCGCCGCCGGCATGGCGGATGGGTTGGGCATGGGCCACAACGCCCGCGCGGCCATCATCACCCGGGGCCTGGCGGAAATCACCCGCCTGGCGGTGCGCAAGGGGGCCAACCCCCTCACGCTCTCGGGGCTGTCGGGCATGGGGGACCTGGTGCTCACCTGCACCGGCGAGCTCAGCCGCAACCGGCACGTGGGGATGGAGCTGGGCCGGGGCCGCTCGCTCCAGGACATCCTGGGGGACATGAAGCAGGTGGCCGAGGGCGTGAAGACGGCGAAGAGCGCGAGGGACCTGTCGCGCAAGCTGGGCGTGGAGCTGCCCATCTGCGACCAGGTGTACGCCATCGCCTACGAGGGCAAGAACGCCCGCGCCGCGGTGGTGGAGCTGATGACGCGTCAGCCCAAGTCCGAGCTGACGTGATGCGGGGGAGGGGGGCGCCTCACCAGGTGCGGACGCCCACGCCCTTCACCCGCCACACGGTCTGGCGCTGGGTGGTGGTGTGCGAGATGAGCACGCCATCCTGCTGCATCTGGTCCAGCAGGCGCACGAGCTTGCTGCGGTCGAGCCCCACGGCGCCGGCCAGCTCGGGGGTTTCGAGACCCGCGGGGTAGCGGCGCAGCTCGTCGACGATGAGCTTCTTGAACTCGGCCTTGGCGGCGCCGTCCATGTCCTGGGCCTTGGAGGCCTGGAGGATGGCGAGCGTCACCAGCCCGAGCACGAGCACGGCCAGGGCGGGGTAGACGAGGTGGCTGTTGCGCTCGAGCAGCTCGAAATAGTTCGGGTCCACCGACGAGGCGGGCTTCTCGAGCTCCGGCCCGATGCCGGGGATGTTGACCTGAGCGAGCAGCGACAGGGAGGACAGGGAGAGCGGCATGAGCACGGCACCGGGACTGTAGAGTGCCCGGTGCCGGCCCGCAACCCCGGGGCCCGGGGGCCTACGCGGCCCCGAGGCTCCGCGAGGACTCCTCGTCCAGCTCCCCGAGGTCCTCGGAGGCACCCGCGTCGGCCCCCTCGAGGGCGTACGAGGCGCTCTCGGTGATGACGACGCCGAGGTTCTGCGAGGCGCCCTCGGCGAAGAGGGTGGTGTCGGCCTTGGCCAGCAGGGTGGCCAGGCCCTCGCGCTGGATGGCGCTGATGGCCACGCCGCCGCGGGTGCGCAGCAGCGACTCCACCTCGTCGGGGGCGAGCTGGTCCGCCTTGTTCCACACCATCATGCGCGGCTTCTGCATCAGCTCCAGCGACTCGAGGATGCCCTCGACGGCCTGCACCTGCTCGTCGCGGGCGGGGTCGCTCGCGTCCACCACGTGCAGGAGCAGATCCGCGTCGTACAGCTCCTCGAGCGTGGCGCGGAAGGCGGCCACCAGGTCCTTGGGCAGGTCCCGGATGAAGCCCACCGTGTCGGTGATGATGACCTCGCGCTCCTGGGGGAAGCGCAGGCGGCGGCTGGTGGGGTCCAACGTGGCGAAGAGCTTGTTCTCCGCCAGCACCTCGGAGCCGGTGATGGCGTTGAGGAGCGTGGACTTGCCCGCGTTGGTGTAGCCGACGATGGAGATGACGGGCAGGTCGCGCCGGTTGCGCTGGGCCCGGCGCACCTCGCGCTCGCGCGAGAGCGAGTCGATGCGCTTCTCCAGGTGGTTGATGCGATCGCGCGCGCGGCGGCGGTCGATCTCGAGCTTCGTCTCACCGGGGCCGCGCCCGCCGATACCACCGGCCAGACGGCTGAGCGAGGTGTCACTCTGCACGAGCCGGGGCAGGCGGTACTTGAGCTGGGCCAGCTCGACCTGGAGCTTGCCCTCGGCGCTCTGCGCCCGCTGGGCGAAGATGTCGAGGATGAGCTGGGTGCGGTCGATGACCTTGAGGCTGGTGGCCTCGCTGATGTGGCGGCCCTGCGAGGGGGTGAGGTCCTTGTCGAAGATGAGGACGTCGGCCATGGCCTGCATGGAGCGCAGGTTGAGGTCCTCGAGCTTGCCGCGGCCGATGAGGTAGCGCGGATCCGGCTCGCGGCGCATCTGCAGGACGCTGTCGAGCACCTCGACGCCGGCGGTGCGCGCCAGCTCCTTGAGCTCGGCGAGGCTGGCCTCGGCGCTGGCGCGGTTGCCATCGAGGCACACCGCCACGAGGATGGCCTTGTCCCGGCCGCTCACGGTGCGCGCGGCTGCCTTGCGGTTGAGCTCCTGTTCCAGGGCCTCGAGCGTGTCGAGCACGTCGGGCTGATCGTCGTGGACGCTGGGCAGGGAGGACACGCGCCAGAAGTCACCGGTGCCGTTCTCGGGCACGAGGTGGGCGTAGTGGAGGATGCCGGGCAGACCCGTCTCGCCCACGCCGACGGCGGCGACCATGTCCAGGCGCAGCAGCGCGAGGTCGGTGAGGTCGTCCTTGGTGAGCGGCTCGCTCTTGAGGTGGGTGTGCACCAGGCGCAGACCACGCAGACGCACCTGGCCGGCGCGGGCGCGGCCGATGTCCGGCAGCTCCAGCTTGTGGGCGTTGCCCACCACCACGTACTCGATCTCCCCCTTGCGGTTGAGGAGGACGCCGACCTGCCGGTTGGTCTCGCTCGACAGCTCGGTGAGATGGCGGGCGAGTTCCGGAGAGACAATCTCATGAGGGGAGACACGGCGACGGTAGGTGTTGCGCAGCCGGCTCTGCTCGCTTGCCTTGAGTCCCAGGGTGTTGCCGTAGATTTCCTTCAAAAGAGTCCTTCTCCCGCGCGGGTGGAAGGGCGTCCGCGCACCGCCATCGGTCTCGCCTTCAACCAGAGGATAGGGGCCTTCTGCCCCGGATTCACCCCTGACTGTTCCGCGGACCGATATCTGACAACACGCACTCGGGGCGCGTGCTTCCGGGTAGAGGGGATATCTGGGGGATGTCAGGGGGCGGGTGCGAGGCCTGCCCGGCTGTCCCCGTGCTTGGGACACGCGCTCCGTGTACCTTGGGCGCGTGAATCTCTCTGGACGAGACGCGGTGCGCGCCGCTCGGCGCGTGGTGGTGAAGATTGGAACCAACGCCCTGACGAACGCCACGGGCCGCTTCAACCGGGCCCATTTCGAGGCGCTGGGTGAGGATCTGCTCTGGGCGGCCCAGGGCCGGGAGCTGGTGGTGGTGTCCAGCGGCGCCATCGCCCTGGGCGTCGAGCGGCTGGGGTTGTCGGCCCGTCCCAAGGACATCCCCGGCAAGCAGGCGTGCGCGGCGGTGGGCCAGAGCCGTCTCATGCAGGCGTACGAGGAGGCGTTCGGCCGGGCGGATCGGCGCGTGGCCCAGGTGCTCCTGACGCACGGGGACGTGCAGGACCGGCGCCGCTACCTGAACGTGAAGCACGCGCTGGAGCGCCTCATCGGGGCCAACGTGGTGCCCGTCATCAACGAGAACGACACCGTCTCCGTGGACGAGCTCAAGTTCGGCGACAACGACACCCTGGCCGGCCTGGTGGCGGGCGTGGTGGAGGCCGACGTGCTCATCGTCCTCTCGGACGTGGAGGGCCTCTTCACGGCGGACCCGCGCAAGAACCCGGACGCCCGGCTGCTCCCCCAGGTGGACGCCGTCACCCCCGAGCTGCTCGCCCTGGCCGGTGGCTCCGGCTCCCAGGTGGGCACTGGCGGCATGGCCACCAAGATTCGCGCCGCCGCCCGCGTCACCGAGCTCGGCGTCCGCTGCATCATCACCTCGGGCGCCGTGCCCGGCCGCCTGCGCGCCGTGCTGTCGGGTGAGCCCGTGGGCACCCTCTTCGAGACCCCCGGCACCCGGCGCAGCGCGCGCATGGCGTGGATCGCCCACGCGCTCAAGCCCAAGGGGCGGCTCATCGTGGACGCGGGCGCGCGCGAGGCCATCGTCGTCGGCAAGCGCAGCCTGCTGCCCTCGGGCATCCGCGCCGTGGAGGGGGACTTCGGGCGGGGAGACCCGGTGGACCTCGTGGATGACCAGGGGCAGGCGTTCGCGCGCGGGCTCAGCGCCTATGAAGACGGCGAGCTGCGGCGCATCGCGGGGCTCAAGAGCGCGGACATCGAGTCGGTGCTCGGGTACTGGTACCTCGACGAGGCCGTGCACCGGGACGACCTGGCCGTCTTGTGAGGCCCGGGTGGGGTGAGGCTCAGATGGCCCGGCCGGAGCCGCGGTCCTCGGGATCCGCGGCCAGGTCCATCAGCGCGCGGAACTCCGGCGAGTCCACCTTCATGAGCAGCAGGGACACTTCCAGGTCGCCGGGGTAGCGGCCCAGCTGCACCTTGCGCTCCTGCCCGTGCAGCAGCGCCAGCTGCGAGTGCCCCTTCACCTCGGGGAGCACCAGGTCCAGCTCCAGGTGGAACGTCTCGCCCTCGGCGGTGGGCGTCAGCACCAGCCGGTAGTCGGGCTCGCTGGCGCCCGGCTTGCGGCGCTCGGCGCGCACGGTGCGGCCCGTCTCTCCCAGCAGCTTGGGCTGGGCCACCAGCCGGCCCTCGCGCCGCACCTCCAGCGCGAAGTAGAGGGGCTCGGCCTGGGCCTGCCGGGGGGCGGCGGCCACGCAGACGAGTCCCACCGCCAGCGCCAGCCCGAGCCATGCCTTCATGATGAGGGTGGAGCGCTTCATGGTGGGTCCTCTCCAGGTAGTGCGTTCCGCCCCTCCGCGGGGCATCCCGCCGGACGAGCCCGCCCCGGCCAGGCGCGCACGTCGTCGATTCCTAGGAATATCCCAGTTACGCGCCGGGTGCGAGTCCAGGGGCCGAGCACGCCTGCCCTCCGTTCACAAGTCGGTTTCGCTCGCCAAAAGACACACCTGCTCGCGTGTTCAGCAAAAAGCTGTTCAGACCCGCCGGGGCCGGGTAGATCCACGCTCGTACGGAGCGTGAGCGGGCACGAGCCCGTCGTCTTGGCTCCCTGCCTTGACCCGACCTGACGCTTTTGCGCATTGTCGAAACCTTCCGATGGACCGGACCGAACGCCTCCTCGATCTCGTCGCGCTGTTCCTGGACGCTCGGGAACCCATCTCCTGGGCGGAGCTGCGCGAGCACTTCCCCCACGACTACATGGGCATTTCCGACGACGCCGCCGAACGCAAGTTCGAGCGGGACAAAGCGGAACTGCTCGAACTGGGCTTCCCTCTCACCTACATCCAGGGCGATGACGAGCGGAAGGACGGCTACATCGTCAACCGCGACGCCTACTACCTGCCCGAGGTGGACCTCACCAAGGAGGAACTGGCCGTCCTCTACGCGGCGGGCAGCGCCGCGCTCACCTCCGGGGCCTTCCCGGGCCGGGATGACCTGTCGCACGCCCTGCGGAAGATCGGCTTCTTCGCCGGCAACGCGCTGCCCACCCCGCGTGTGCGCATGGAGCTGGGCACGGATCAGGCGAGCCCCCAGCTCGCCGCGCACCTGGAGCAGCTCTGGGAGGCGTGTGCCGGGCACAAGTGGGTGCAGATGACGTACGTGTCGCCCAAGCGGCCGGAGTCCACGGAGCGCAAGGTGGACCCGTACGGGCTCGTGCTGCGCCGGGGCAGCTGGACGCTGGTGGGCTACTGCCACCTGCGGCAGGAGGTGCGCACCTTCCAGGTGCACCGCATCCGCTCGCTCAAGGTGAACACCGCCCGGCCGCGCTCTCCGGACTTCGAGGTGCCCGAGGGCTTCGCCTTCGACGACCACGTCGCCAGCTACCCCTGGCAGCACCGCTTCCACCCGCGTGTGGACGTGCGCCTGCGCCTCACCGGCGAGCTGGCCTCGCGCGCCGCCTCGCTCTTCCCCGGAGGCACGGTGGCCCCGGCCACGGAGGGGGAGGGCGTGCTCGTGGACCTGCCGGTGACGTTCCTGGATGGCTTCCTGCGCTTCTGCCTGCAGCTCGGGCCCGCGTGCCGCGTGGAGTCTCCCGAGGAGGCCCGGACGCGGGTGAAGGAGATGGCCACGAGCATCCTCGAGAAGCACGGCGTTCGTGAGGTGGCGGCATGAGTGTCCACGAGCGTCTGCGCCGCCTGTTGTTCCTCGTGCCCTACGTGTCCTCGCGCCCCGGCATCACCGTGGAGGAGCTGGCGCGCGCCCTCAACGTCAGCCGGGAGCACCTGCTGGAGGACCTGGACCTGCTCACCTGCGTGGGCCGGCCGCCCTTCAACCCGGACGACTACATCGACATCTACGTCGAGAACGACCGCGTCTACGTGGACCTGGACCAGCGCCTGTCCGCGCCGCCGCGCCTCACCCTGGGCGAGGCCTCGGCCCTGGCCGCCTCGGCGGAGCTGCTGCGTCCGGCCGCGGGCGACGCGCTGAGCAGCGCCGTGGAGAAGCTCGAGCGCGTGCTGCCGCCGGGCACGCACGAGCGCTTCCGGGCGATGTACCGGAAGATCGACGCCGCCCTGGAGGCCCCGCAGGCGCTGGGGCCGCTCACCCGGGCCATCCACGCGCGGCTGGAGGTGACGTTCGACTATGTCACCCCCGGCCGGGGTGCTCCCGAGTCGCGCCGCGTCCGGCCCCACGAGCTGCTCAGCCACCGCGGCCAGTGGTACCTCCAGGCGTGGGACCTCAACCGTCAGGACGACCGGCTCTTCCGGGTGGACCGGATGGAGGGGCTGGCCGTCACCGACACCCTCTTCCAGCCCCGGGAGGACGCCCGGGCCCAGGTGCCCAACCCGGCGCGGACCGACGCGGCCGTCCGGGTGCGCTTCTCCAAGCTGGTGGCGCCCTATGTCCGGGAGCGCTTCGGCGAGGACGCCCGCCTGCTCGCGGACGGAGGCGTCGAGGTGCGGGTCGCGGGAGACAATGAGCGCTGGTTGACGCAGTGGGTGCTATCGTTCGGCGGCGAGGCCGAGGTGCTCGAGCCCGCCTCGGCCCGTGCGGCCGTGGCCCGGGCGGCGAAGGCCGTGCTAGGAGTCTGAGGTTGCCATGAGCTTCCAGCTGACGATCGCCGAGGGCAAGGAGGCCGGGAAGGAGTTCACCTTCGAGCAGGACTCCGTCCTCATCGGCCGGGTCGCCGAGTGTGACGTCGTCCTGTACGACGCGGGCATCTCCCGCCGCCACTGCCGCATCTTCTCCGAGGACGGCCAGTACTTCGTCGAGGACCTGGGCAGCTCCAACGGCACCCAGGTGAACGGCGGGACGGTGAAGGAGAAGCAGTCGCTGGCGGAGGGAGACAAGCTCTCGCTCGGGCCGGTGGTGTTCGTCTTCAAGCCGATGAGCGACGAGTTCGCCGCGCCGGAGCCGATCACCGACGCCAACGCCACGTTCGACGGCAACAGCACGCGCATCGTGTCGGTGGACGCGGTGGCGCGCCAGCGCAACCGCAACAAGGGCGAGGCCCTGGCTCCCGAGGGCGCCAACGAGGAGGATCTCGAGGAGGCGCGGCTCAACACCACCCGCCCCATCCAGGCCCTCAACGCGGCGCCACGCACGGCCACCCGTCCCAGCCTGCCGGCCACCTCATCCACGGGTGCGCCGCCCCGTCCCACCCGCGCGGGTGGGCAGTCCGGCGCCGCCCTGGCGCGCGCTCCGGCCTCGGCTCCCGAGGCCCCGCGCCGTCGTCCCACGTCCAATGCGGTGGCGCGCTCCGCCCCTCCGGACAAGGGGGGTGGTGGACTGTCCGCCGCCGAGCGCGCCCGCATCCGGCGCGAGACTCCGGGTCTGGCGGCGCAGCTGAAGCTCTTCTGGATCGACGCCAGCATCAACGTGCGCCGCGGCATCATCGGCGCGGCCGTGGTGACGGCGCTGGGTCTCATGGGCGTGGTGTACTGGCTGGTGCTCGGCGGTGAGAACCAGGTGCAGCGCGGTCCCGAGCCCACCACCCTCAGCTCCACGCCCATCGAGGACTCCTTCGGCTACGGCGATGGCGTGACGTGGGACAACTCGGACCAGAAGGTGTTCGACTGGGAGTACACCGCCGCCACGCGCGTGCTGGGCATCCTCCACTACCAAGCGCAGGGCATCTCCGACGGCGAGGTGGAGGTGACGGTCAACGGCGTGAACGTGGCCAAGGTGCCCGCGGACACGCTGGCCAGCCAGGATCGCATGCTCGAGGTGGTCATCCCCTGGCAGATCCTCAAGAAGGGCGAGACGAACCGCATCGTCTTCGACAACACGAAGAACCCGCCGGGCGAGGAGTCCTGGCGCGTGTGGAACGTCTGGCTGGAGAAGGTGCTGCTGCCGGAGATTCCGCCCGAGCAGCTGGTGGACGAGGCGCGCAAGGCGTACAGCCGGGGCCGCAAGAACATGGAGACGGCGGCGGTGGGCGCGCGCAACCGCTACGAGGCGTGGAAGTCCTTCCGCGAGGCCTGGATGCTGCTGGAGGCCCACCCCGAGCCCAAGCCGGACCTCTACTTCGAGGCGCAGGAGCGCGTGAAGGATGCGCAGAAGGAGCTGGACCGCGTCTGCGCCAAGCTGATGCTGGAGGTGGAGAGCTACGTCAACCAGAGCAACTGGCAGGCGGCCTCGGCCACGCTGGACCACACCCGCCAGTACTTCCCGGGCGACTACGATCAGCGCTGCGCCTACATGGCGGAGATGAAGCGCGCCGAGCTCGGGCTGTAGCGAAGCTGTCCGTCAGCTGACGTTTCAACCGCCTTGGGGAAGACCCCGGGGCGGGCTCGGGTGGTTGCCGGATCGCCCGTTCATTCCCACCCTTTCAGCACCATGCGTGAGCGGGAGGTGGGGATCGGCTCGGAAGTCAGGACGCGAACCGGGGAACAGCCGGAGCAGGAGGTTGAGTGTCCGCCTGCTCATGCGCCGGTATGGAGCCCCCAGGTCTCTTCCAGGCTGCTCGCCCGCTACTACCTGCCGCGTGAGCACGCGCCGCTCCGGGGCAACGCCTGCCAGCTGCTGCGCGATGGCGTGGAGGCCTACCCGGCCATGCTGGCGGCCATCCGGGGGGCCCGCCGCTACATCCACCTCGAAACGTACATGTTCATCTCCGACGCGGTGGGAGAGCTGTTCGGGGAAGCGCTGGTGGAGGCGGCCGAGCGCGGCGTGCACGTGAAGGTGCTCTACGACGCGCTGGGCTCGTGGACGAGCCGGCGCGACTTCTTCGCATCCCTGCGCGCGCGCGGGGTGGACATCCGCCCCTTCAAGCCCTTCAACAGCCTGAGCCGGGGCCTGCGGCACCTGCTGCGGCGCGACCACCGGAAGATCCTCGCGGTGGACGGGGAGGTGGCCTTCATCGGTGGGGTGAACATCTCCGCCCACTGGGCCCCCGAGGGCGAGGGGGGCGCCTGCTGGCGCGACGACGTGCTGCAGGTGGAGGGGCCGGCGGTGCACGAGCTGGAGCGCCGCTTCGTGGCCACCTGGCGCATGGCGTTCCAGGACCGGTTCCGCACCTGGCGCGAGAACCACCGGCGGCGGCGTGAGGCCTCGCGGCAGCGCAAGGGAGAGGTGGGGCTGGCGGTGCTCTCCAGCCGCCGGAGCATCCACCGCGCGTACCTGCACGCCATCTCCCGCGCGAAGCGCAGCGTGCTGGTGGCCGCCGCCTACTTCATCCCGGACCGGAGGATGGTGGCCGCGCTGCGCGAGGCCGCCCAGCGTGGGGTGGAGGTGAGCCTGCTGCTCAACGCGAAGAGCGATCACCCCTGGCTGGTGCACGCCACGCGCGCCTTCTACGAGAAGCTGCTCACCGCCGGAGTCCGCATCTTCGAGTGGGAGCGCTGCGTGCTGCACGCGAAGACGGCGGTGGTGGACGGGGTGTGGGGCACCATCGGCTCGTTCAACCTCGAGCGGTTGTCGCTGCTCTTCAACCACGAGGTGAACGCCGTCTTCGCGGACCCGCGGTTGGGGCGCCTGCTGGAGGAGTCCTTCCGCAACGACTGTCAGGGCTGCCGGGAGGTGGACCTGGACGTGTTCCGCCGCCGGCCGCTGTGGCAGAAGCTCTTCGAGCGGGTGCTGTACGCCTTCCGCAAGATTCTCTGAGCGCGCGCGAGGCTCAATCGCTCGTGACGAGGAGGGACGAGGCGAGGGGGCGCTCCTCGCAATCCCGCGCCGAGCCGTCCTCCCACGCGAGCATCAGGAAGTCGGCCGGCCCGTCGAGGGCGATGATGGGGTGGTGCCAGACGCCGGCGCGGTAGTTGACGCCCTGGCCGGGGCCGCAGACGAACGCGCGCAGGCGTGAGACGTCCGGCTCACCGCGCGCGTCGTCCGGGCACACGACCACGAGGAAGCGCCGGCACGCCAGCGGAACGAACATCTGGGTCGAGCAGGGGTGGCGCTCCAGCAGGCGCACCTCGAAGGGCAGGGCCTTGGCCACCGAGCGGAAGACGGCCAGGTTGGGCTGGGCCCCCGGGCGGCTGCTGGTGAGCTGGGCAATCCGATCATACCGGGTGGCCGTTCCCTGGTTGGCGCTGGAGCCACCGGAGAGCTCCAGCCCGATGACGTCGCCGAAAGGGGCGAACTCCTCTCGTGTGAGTGGCCGCGCTTGGATGGGCATGCGGGCGGAGTCTATCGCAGGGCGGACGGGCGACGTTGACTGCGGGGAGGCCGTCCCCTAGCTTCCCCACCGTCGAAAAAGGCCGGATCGGTTTTCTGGTGAGCCCGATCCCTTCCCACCCGGGAAGCTCTGCTCCGCGCGTTGCGCGAGAACCCACGACGAGAATCCCTGTGTGTGCACAGGGCGCTCGGGTGGGTTTCATGAGAACGCCTCACGACATCTCGAATGGCGACCCTTCCGGGCACTGGCCGGTCATCCCGACCGCGCCGAACCTCCTGAAGGAGATGGCCATGCGGTTGAATCACCTCGATCTGTTCGTCTCGGATGTGCCCGGGGCTCGCGACTTCTTCGAAGCCTTCCTGGGCTTCCGCTGCGAGACCACGAAGGGGAGGGACGCGATGTCCATCCTGAGGGACGAGAGCGGCTTCGTCCTCGTCCTCAGTCAGTTCCGCAAGGACAGCCCGACCGAATACCCCACCGACTTCCACATCGGCTTCCTGCAGGAGACGGAGCAGGCGGTTCGTGCGCTCCACGAGCGGCTCACCGCCGCTGGCGTCGAGAACGTCTCCCCGCTCGACCAGAGGCGCGGTGCCCTGCTGTTCTATTTCCGCGCTCCGGGCGGGGTGCTGGTGGAGATCAGCTGGCGTCCCTGAGCCCTTCCCATAGGCTCCACTCCACTCCACTCCACTCCTTCTCCACCATGACCTCCTCGTTCCCGCCCCTTCGCGAGTCCTTCACGAGCCCCACCCTCGAGCCGCGCCTGCGCTGGTTCCACGAGCCGAAGCACTGGTCCGTGCGGCCCGGACAACCGGGGCTCGTGCTCACTCCCGACGCGGCGACGGACTACTGGCAGCGCACGCACTACGGCTTCCAGGTGGACAACGGGCACTTCCTCCACGCGCCAGTGGAGGGAGACTTCGTGCTCGTCACGCGCGTCCGCTTCCAGCCGGTGCACCAGTACGACCAGGCGGGATTGATGGTGCGCTTCTCACCGGACTGCTGGCTGAAGACCTCGGTGGAGTTCGAGCCGCATGGCCCCAACCGCCTGGGCTCCGTGGTGACGAACCAGGGGTATTCGGACTGGGCCACCCAGGACCTGCCCCAGGAGGTGGATGAGGTGTCCTTCCGCATCCGCCGGGAGGGCGCGGACTACCTCGTGGAGACGTCCCTGGACGGCACCCGCTGGTCGCAGATCCGCATGGCGCACCTGCACGAGGACGGACCGGGGGCGGTGGCCAACGCGGGGCTGTATGCGTGCAGCCCCAAGGGGACCGGCTACGTCGCACGGTTCCACTTCCTGAACCTGGAGCCTGGCCGGCTCGGGTGAGTGGGGCTCCTCTCTCCGAAGGGGGACCGCCGCTCAGTTCGAGCGGGCGGCGGTGCCCGTGTGCCGGGACTGGAGCGTGTCGCGCAGGGGCACGACCTTCGTCTGGGAGAGGTCCACGGAGGTGGTGAACTCGTTGTTCCTGGCGGGCTCGCGCAGCTGCTCCAGGTACTTGTTCAGCCGGGACTGCCGCTTCTGTTTGCTGGGGTGGGCCGTGGAGAGCCCGCTGTCCGGCAGCTTCGACAGGAAGGCCACGTACTCCTCGGGGGCGTAGCCCGCCGCAGCCATCAGATTCACGGCCTCGGTGTCGGCGGCGAACTCGTCCTCCTGGCTGAAGCCCTTGTCGGACATGCGCGCGACGACGCCATCGGTGATGGCCTTGATGGCGTCCTTGCTCAACGCGTCGAAGTCGATATGGCCCACGAGACTCTTGAACAGGTTCGACCATTCACCAGGGGGGATCACTGGCGCGGGTCCCATGAGCTCGCGTCCGGCCTGCTTCAACGCATCCGCCGTGACCTTCGCCTTCTCCGCCCTCACGGCGCCCTCGCACTGGTCCACGAGGAACTTCTGGTACTCGTTCAGCGCGTGCTTGCCCGTGATGTGGGCGATCTCGTGCGCCAGGACACCCGCGAGCTGGGCCTCGTTGTCCAGCCGCGCGAGCAGCCCCTCGGTCACGAACACATAGCCCCCGGGCCCGCTCACCGCGTTGACGCCCTCGGACTGGAGCACCCCGAACGTCCAGGTGAGGTGGGGCCGGCTGGACTGGGCCGCGAGGTTCTTGCCGATCCGGTTGAGCTGCACGTGCAGTGCTTCGGCGTCCCGACTTTGGGTGAGTCCTCCCCCCTTGCTCACCCAGTTGACGCTCACCGCGCCGCCGAAGGCGTACTCTTCCTCGATGGAGATGGTGCGCGCCTTCAGTGCGATGCAGTCCTTGCCCATCTCCTCGTCGATGCGGCGCTCGGCCTTCTTGCGGTCGTCCTCGATCCGCCCCAACCTGCTCAACGCCTGCGGCGTCTCAGCCGGGTTGCGCGCGAGCTGCTGGACCATGGAACAGCTCGAGAGGCCACCCACCATCAGGCATGCCACGAGGGGAGTCATCCGGCGCCGGTTCATCGCTTGCTTCCCTTCTTCGCCGACGTCTTCGCCACCTGGGTGAGACCCACCACCGTGGGCAGCCCGCCCTCCTGGGCGTACTCGGCCACCTGCTTGTCGTCGACGGAGCGGGCGAGCTTCTCGAGCGCGATGAGCTGCCCGACGCTCTCGGGCTTCTTCAGCGTCTTGCCGTACTCGATGGCCCCGGGCCCCAGGGCCTTGATGGCCGCCGCCGAGGAGGCGAACGCTTCCGGAGACAGTGGCTTGCCCGGGTTCTTGCTCGTCACCTCCATCGAGGGCGGCGAGACGGAGAGGTTGGCCTGATAGATGAACCCCTCGACGGTGCCCTTCTTGTTCAGGGCGACCCGCACCTTGCACCAGGGCGAGCCGGGGACGCGGGCCGTGTAGGTGACCGCCTTGCCGGGTTGCAGCACCTCGAGCGTGTCCGCGGTGGGGCTGCTCGAGGCCTTCAAGTGGGTGTTCTTCGCCTTGATGTACAGCGTGCCATTGGGAGGAGACACGGCCAGGGCCGAGCCTCCGGTCATCATGCACACCAGCGCCAGCAGCGCGGGACGTCTCTGACGGCTCATGGTCACTTCTCCAGGCTCACCACGCCATCGAAGGGCAGGGCGGGGGGATTCAATGCGTAACGTTCGCAGCGCGCAAGGAGTGTCCGGCTGGGGCCGTCCTCCGGGTCCGCCGCGAGCGCCTCTCTCAGCTGGCGAGACGACTCTTCGAAGCGGGCCTCCCGGTAGAGCGCGAGCGCCTGGTGGTAGCGCTCCACGGTGGCGCGCTTCGCCGCGGACAGCTCACCGGCGCGGGCCAGCAGCTCGTACACGGTTACCGCCTCCGCCTTGCCGGCCACGCGTACCCGGTCCAGCTCCCGCGCCTCGATGTGCCCGCGCGCCAGCTCGTAGGTGCGCGGGCCGATCATGATGACGGTGTCGTAGGCCTTGTTGGCGCCCTCCAACCGGGAGGCCAGGTTCATGCCATCCCCGATGGCGGTGTAGTCGAGCAGGTGCTCGCTGCCGAAGTTGCCCACGAACATGTCCGCGGAGTTGAGACCGATGCGGGTGTAGACGTCCGGCAGGCCCTCCTTCTTCAGCTCGGCGCGAAGCGCGTCCACCTCGGTGCGCACGGCGAGCGCGGCGTGGCAGGCGCGCACCGCGTGGTCCTTCATGTCCAGCGGCGCGCCGAAGAGACACACCACCGCGTCGCCGATGTACTTGTCCAGACAGGCCCCGTGCGCCATCAGCACGGAGCTGACCCGGGTGAGGTAGCGGTTGAGCAGGGCCACCAGCGCCTTCGGGTCGTCCTTGAAGCGCTCGCTGAAGGAGGAGAAGCCGCGGATGTCGGAGAAGAAGGCGGTGATCTCCCGCGTCTCGCCCTCCAACGAGGGCAGCTTCTGCTGCTCCACGAGCTGATCCACCAGCGTCTTGTCCAGGAAGCGGTTGAAGGCCTCGCGCAGCCGCTCGCGCTCGCGGTTGGCGAACATGTGGTTGAAGGCCACCGCCGACAGCGAGGCGAACTCCCCCGCGTAGGTGGGCATGGCGCTCAGCACGTGCACCTGGCCGTGCTCGAGGAACACGCCGCTGACGAGGAAGAACCCGAAGTAGAGCAGCAGCGGCCAGGCGATCTCCAAGAGCGGCGAGCGGGCGAGGGTGATGAGGGTCACGGACAGCAGCGCCACGAAGAAGGTGAGCAGGAGCGAGGCCCAGAAGGGGGCCTCGGTGATGAAGCCGCCGGACAGGAGCGCCTCCAGCATCACCGCGTGCTTGACGAGCCCGGGGGCCTCGCTCTGGAAGGGCGTGGCCTTCACGTCACCGGTGCCCACGGAGAGCCCGCCCACCAGCACCACCTTGTTCCGGAACGTGCCCTCGGGGATGACGGGCACGTAGGGCGTGCCCTTCGTCCGGTGCTCCTCCTGGCGCGCCCAGTCCTCCAGCACCGCGTACACGCTGAGCGCCTCGAACCGGTCCTTCCACGCGCCGCCGAAGTCCAGCTCGGCGCTACCGTCCGGGTTGATGGGCAGCTCGCGGGGGCCAATCTTCAGCCGGCCCGGCGCCAGCTCGACGCGCTCGGCGCCGAGGATGTCCGCCACCGCGGCCACCGACAGCGTGGCGTAGGTGTTGGAGCCGTCCGAGTACGCGAAGCGGGTGCGGCGCAGGCGCCCGTCCTCGTCCTCCTCCAGCAGCACGAGCCCGAAGCCCGGCGTGGTGCGCACCAGTCCCGGCAGGGGCGGCACCGGGTGGCGCATGAGCCGTGTCCCCTTGTCGCTCGACCGCTGCTCCAGCGAGGGCAGGGACATGCCGGGGTGCTGAATGGGGAAGGCGAGCGCCCGCGCCACCTCCTCCGGCGTCAGGGCGGCAGGCGCCTCCATCTCGACGAAGTCCTCCCCGGTGGCACCCTCCGCGGGCACCGCCTCGACGAAGTCCTCGTCGGACGCGCTGGCCGAGCGCAAGTCCGGCGCGGGAGCGGGGGGCGGCGTGGGCTGGCGGGGGAGCCGGTTGACGGGTTGCACCGGGGGGAGGGCGGGCTGCCCCGCGTTGATGCTGAAGCCGAGCGTGAGGGGGATGCCTCGCGCCTCCAGCACCTGCGCGAGGGCGAGGTCGTTGCTCTCGTCGGTGCCGCGCTCGTCCATCACACCGTCGAAGACGATGGCGCGCGCGCCCTCGTCCACGAGGTGCTCGAAGACGCGGGCCCAGAGGTTGCGCGAGTAGGGATAGACGCCGTAGTTGCGCACGTACCGCTCGTTGTCGCGGATGCCCTGCAGCGTCTTGTCGTCGATGCCGACGATGACGACGTCCTGGGAGCGCGGGTGCCCTTGGGCGAAGAAGGTGAGGCCCTGGTCATAGGAGGCGCGCTCGGCGTCGCCCATGTTCAACAGGTCGTACTTCTGGCAGAGCGCGGCGCAGAGCGTGGCGAGCGCCGTCACCAGCAGCGTGAACTTCCAGCTGTTGCGCAGCCGCAGGGCGTAGACGCGGAGGTCGGGCTTCACGGGGTGGCTCGCATGGAACGATGCGTCATGTGCCCGGTATGTTACGGAAGGTAACGCCCGTTTCCGCACGTGACGTCTCCGTGCTTTGCCTGCATGCTGCAACCTGCTGGAATCACGGGCTTTCCACGTGGGGCACGAGGCTTGCCTTGGAGCGCCCCATCCAACCCATCCCGACCCCTGGGGGAGACACCATGCTTTTCGCGCCGAAGGAGCCCATCACCGCGCAGGCCCGCGTGAAGAGTCTCGACGAGTATCGCCGCCTGTATCGCCAGAGCATCGAGGACCCCGTTGGCTTCTGGGGTGAGCAGGCGAAGCGGCTCGACTGGTTCCACCCGCCGACGAACGTGCTCGACGTGGACCTTCAGGAGGTGGACTTCTCCTGGTACGGCGGTGGCCGGATCAACGCCTGCCACAACGCGGTGGACCGGCACCTGCAGAAGCACCCCGACAAGGTGGCCATCATCTGGGCGGGCAACGAGCCGGGGCAGTATCAGCGCATCACCTACCGCGAGCTGAAGCACCAGGTGGCGCGCGTGGCCAACGTGCTCAAGGCGCAAGGCGTGCAGAAGGGGGACCGCGTCTGCATCTACATGCCCATGTCGCCCGCGGTGGCCTACACCATGCTGGCGTGCGCGCGCATCGGCGCGGTGCACTCGGTGGTGTTCGCCGGCTTCTCCGCCGAGTCCCTGCGTGATCGCATCCTCGACTCGGGGGCGCGCATCGTCGTCACCGCCAACGAGGCGCCGCGCGGTCCCAAGGCCGTGGCCCTCAAGTCCATCGTCGACCAGGCGCTCGACGGCCTCACCCAGGTGGAGACGGTGCTCGTCAGCCGCCGCACCAGCACCTCCGTGGCCATGAAGGCCGGCCGCGACATGTGGCTCGAGGATGAGATGGTCAAGTACCGCTCCACCTGTCCGGTGGAGTGGATGTCCAGCGAGGACCCGCTCTTCATCCTCTACACCTCGGGCAGCACGGGCAAGCCCAAGGGCGTGATGCACACCACGGCGGGCTACCTCGTCTACGCGGCCATGACGCACGAGTACGTCTTCGACCTGCGCCCGGACGACGTCTTCTTCTGCTCCGCCGACGTGGGTTGGATTACGGGCCACAGCTATCTCATCTACGGCCCGCTGGTGAACGGCGTGACGACGGTCATGTTCGAGTCCACGCCGATGTACCCGGACGCGAGCCGGATGTGGCAGGTGGTGGACGACCTGAAGGCGACCATCCTCTACACGTCGCCCACGGCGCTGCGCGCGCTCATCCGCGAGGGAGACCAGTGGGTGAAGAAGTCCTCGCGCAAGAGCCTGAGGATTCTGGGCAGCGTGGGCGAGCCCATCAACCCCGAGGTGTGGCGCTGGTACCACGACGTGGTGGGCGAGGGCCGCTGCGACGTGGTGGACACGTGGTGGCAGACGGAGACGGGCGGCATCCTGATCACGCCGCTGCCCGGCGCGACGCCCACCAAGCCCGGCAGTGCGACGCTGCCGTTCTTCGGCATCGAGCCGGTGCTGGTGGACGAGAAGGGCCAGGAGATCCAGGGCAATGACGTCTCGGGCAACCTGTGCCTCAAGCGGCCGTGGCCGGGCCAGGCGCGCACCATCTGGGGAGACCACCGGCGCTTCCGCGAGACGTACTTCTCTGCGTACCCCGGCATGTACTTCACGGGTGACGGGTGCCGCCGCGACGAGGACGGCTACTACTGGATTACGGGCCGCGTGGACGACGTGCTCAACGTGTCGGGGCACCGGTTGGGCACGGCGGAGATCGAGAGCGCGCTGGTGGCGCACGAGGTGGTGGCGGAGGCCGCGGTGGTGGGCTTCCCGCACGACATCAAGGGCACGGGCATCTGCGCGTACGTGACGGTGAAGCCGAGCGGGCAGGAGATGAGCTCGGAGCAGCTGGTGGGGGCGCTGAAGGAGCAGGTGCGCCGCATCATCGGGCCGCTGGCGACGCCGGACCGCATCCGGGTGGTGAGCGGGCTGCCGAAGACGCGCTCGGGGAAGATCATGCGCCGCATCCTGCGCAAGGTGGCCGAGGGCCAGACGGACAGCCTGGGAGACACCACCACGCTGGCCGAGCCGCAGGTGGTGGAGGAGATCCTGGAACTGGAGAAGCGCGAGTCCCAGCGCGGGCGCTGAGGCTCGGGTAGGGAGGGCCCGCCCTGACGAGGGCGGGCCCGGGGAACTTGTCGCCGGAGCTGAGCCGGGCTCCTCCGTCATGGGGGGCGCAGTGTTATCGTGGAGGCGATGATCCGCTGGAATCCCGGCCAGAAAAAGCGAGTCGCCACTGTCTTGAGGCGTCACCCTCGCACCTCGGACCGCTGCGCGAGAGCGGCCAAGGCCATTCTTCCTGTTGCGCTCGAAGTCGATGGCGCGGCACATGCGCGAGTTATCGAGCCAGAGGGCGCTGTGTACGTCCAGCCCAAGGACCTGGACGTCCGCTGGTCTCATCACGTGACGGTGGCCGTTGATGCTCATCACGTCGACGCCCTGACAGGCCCGCCTGGACACGACGAGGCCACCTACCTGGAGCACTTCTTCGACGAGCCCGAGAGCCACTCGATTCGACCGGTCGCTCCCGACGAGCTGGGAAAGCTATGACGGCGCGGAAGACTCTCACGGAGAGGCTCGACGAGAAGCTCGACCAGGTGCTCAAGAACCCCAGGGGCTGGGGGGGCGTGGATGTGCTCGAACCGCTGGTGCTCATGCTGTTGATACTCCGCGCCGAGACGGCCGACCCACCGGTGTCCCATGCGGAGGTCCTCCGGCGATATCGCAGGTTCCTCGCGGAGCGTGTCGCACCCGGGGCTGGCGACATCCGTGCGCGGCTTGGAGAAGCGTTGTCACTGGAGGCAGTGGTCGATGTCCTCCGAGAGCATGTCGATGCCGTTCGCGAACGCGAGGTCTCGCCTCCTCTAGGGAAGGGCTCCGTCAGCGAAGCACTGCCGGACCAGGGCTCGACGCGTCGCTTCCCGGCGTTCGGGTCGGTCGAGGTGCTTCACTGATGGGTGAGATCATCTCCTTCTACTCCTACAAGGGAGGTGTCGGCCGCTCGATGGCTGTCGCGAACGTGGCCACGCTGCTCGCGCAACAAGGGCGGCGTGTGCTCGTCGTCGACTTCGACCTCGAAGCCCCAGGTCTCCACCGGTACTTTCTCGACCCGGAGCCGCCGCGTAAAGGCAGGCCACGCCAGAAGCCTTTCTCGAGGCAGCGGGGGACCATCGACGCCTTTGTCGAGATCGCCAGCAGGCTTTCTGGAGGGGAGAAGGTTCAGGATGCAGTCACGTCGGTCTTGGAATCGGACCGGTATGGCTACTCCGTTCGTGTCCGGGCGCCGACAGCCGCCGCGGCGGCGAAGCTGGACTTCTGGAGCGCGGGGCTCTTCGACAGCGACTATGCCAGGCGCGTCCACGACTTCCCATGGGTTCGATTCTACGAGGAACGCGGAGAGGCATTCACCCGGCTCGCGGCCGAGTGGAAGCAGCGATACGACTATGTCCTGCTCGACTCTCGCACGGGGATTTCGGACCTCGGGAGTGTGTCGACGGTGATTCTGCCTGACAAGCTGGTCCTGGCGTTCACGCTCAACCAGCAGTCGCTGCACGGGGTGACGGAGTTCGGGCGGCAGGCGGTGGAACTGAAGCGAGGAGTCGACCCGGCCCGTCCACTTGCCCTGTTCCCGCTCCTCAGTCGCGTGGAGGAGGGCGAGGAGCGGCTGAGGCGCTCCTGGACTCGCGACGCGGTCAACCGCTTCGAGGCCCTGTTCGAAGCCGCCTATGGAAAGCGCCTGGGCGACTTCTCCACGTACCTGGATGCGGTTCGGATTCCACACCGTGGCTACTACGCCTATGGCGAGAGCATCGCCGTCGAGGAGGAGAAGGCCGCCACCCTGGGGTCCTTGGCTGAAGGGTACTCGCGATTTCTCGACTGCCTCCAGGGAGACGCGCTGGCGGGCTGGCAGGAGCGCATCCGGAACACGGTTCGACCGGAATGGGACGATGGCGCCCTGGTCGTGAGCTTCGAGCAGTCATTCAGCCCTCCGGTGGGTTTCGCATCAGGCCTCGTGGTGAAAGTCCCGCCGCGGCTCCCTTCTGACAGGTCCATGCGTCTGCGCGCTGCCACGGTCAACAAGCTGGCCTGGGAAAAGACCCTGCTCGAACTCGAGCGCGGAGTGGAGCAGGCGCTGAACACGATTCAGGGAACCCTGCATGTCTTCGCGACGCTGCCCTATCCCGCTGCGGCCTATCTTGGCCGCTGCCTGGACAGCATGGCTCGGGCTCGTCCCATCCAGATTCATCAGCTCGATCCAAACCTTCACCGCTGGGTTCCATTCTCGGGCACAGGACTGGAGCCCAGGGCAGTCAAGGAACCCTGCTACAAGCTTTCATGGATGTCGGGAGGAGGGACGGATAAGCAGGATGTGTTGCTCGCAATCGAAGGCATGACAGCCATTGCCGAGGAGTCACTTCGCGCTCTCGCATCCAGCATCAAGGCCCATACCTACCGATTGCAGCCGTCACGACGGCGCCCCCTGCTCCCGGAGGAAGGGCCCCAGGCCGTGGCGCAGCTCAGGGCCGCACTCCTGCACCTCCAGAAGAGGCATCCTGCCGCATCGATTCACATCGTGACGACCGCACCGGTGGCGCTCGTGATTGAGCTGGGCCGCATGTTGACGCCGACGGTCTATAGCAGCGCCATCGTGCATCAGTTCGAACCCAAGACCGCGCGGTATCTGCCAGTGCTCGACATTACCCAGCGCTCCGTGGTGGGCGCGAGACGCGCGACTTGACAGTCGCATGAGTGGAGTCCTACTGTTTTGATGCGGTCCGAAGGCTGGCTTATTGACAGGCCCGTTGCTGCGTGAGCAGCAAATGACAATCGGGTGAATTGCCGGAAAACCCATGGGAAGGGCAACCGGCAGCCAAGGCTGACATGCAGGGACGTTTCGTCCCGAGGGGTCAGCAAGGTTCAGAGACTAGGGCCCGAGCGAAAGCGGTAATGGCCCCACGAGCGCCCGACATGTTCTCCGCTGGAGAACATGATGAGATAGTCCGGTCTACCGAGATGGTCCCGAGGTCTCAAACGGTAGAAGTCAGGGATAAAGAGCCCTGGCGATAACAAGCATCAGGCTACGAGGGCCTTCGGACCGCGTTTCGCTTCTCCTCATGGCTTCAGGACGCCCGAGCCGAAGGGGCCGAGGAGGGCCGCTGACGCGCTCACTGCCCGAGCGACTGGGTGGCGGCTTCACGCTGAACATGGGCAAGTAGCACTCGCCCTGGTGCTCATAGAGGTTATCCGGGCAGGGGGCCTTCAGCTTATGAGGCACCCAGCAGGCGCCGATGAGCTCGACCTCGGTGTAGCGTGTGCAGGGTGGACGTTTCTGTCCTTTGAGGGGCTCGCGCGGGAGTGGTCGGGCGAGCACGTGTTCTCCTTGGGACGTGCTGTCCGAGAGCCAACCGTCGTTGACGGGGTCCGGCCTTCCAATAGCCGTCGGTTCGCCTTGGCCATCGTGGCTCGTTGGCGCTGGCGGGGTGTTCGCTACAGGCTCCGGACCGCTCGAAGATTGGGACACGGAAGCCAGATGAACCAGGGCGAAGAGCAGGGCGCCCACCGCGGCGCCCCCCGCCAGTCCCCATCCCGAGTGCCACCGGAGGCGGAGAGGCTCGGGCACGGATGACAAGGCGTGAGCCATGCGCCCCACGGCCTCGTACACATCCTCCAAGGTGGCCACCAGCGACTCCACCGGTTTCTTGTCGGGAGCCACGGACAGACACACGGCAATCACCTCCCGTCGTGACATGACGTGAGTTGTCACAGGACACAGCGGGTCCTGGAAGGGGAGCGCGCGGCAGGTGTACTGCCTGACGCGCATGAAGATATACGACGAGGATCCCGACGCGCTGGGTGCCCGGCTCGACGGTTGGCGACCGAAGGGCTTCCACATGGTCCGAGCCAAGGCGGCGTTCGACCGATGAGCCGGCGCGAGAAGATGCCCCGGTTCGACCGCGCGAAGGTGCGCGCCCATGCCCACAAGCTCGATGGCACCGGGCTCCGTGTCTGGCTGGACCGCGCCATCGGCCTGCTGCCGGATGAGGCATTCCCCGAGCTCGTCGCCAACTACGTCTGCCTGGAGGATGTCGTTGCGGACGGCCGGGCAGAGCCCGACCTGCTTCACAGCATCCGTCGCTTCCATCCTCTTCCACTCTCCGGTCTGTTGACGCCAGACTCCTGGCCCCCGGCCTGGCGCGTGAGGCGGCCGGGGAAAGCCGAGGTGTCCCATGGGAAAATGGATGAACGTCGCCTTCGTGCAGACGGCGGATCTCGGGCGGCTCGAAGCGGCGGTGGAGCGGCTGCTCGAGGAGGCCGGGCGCCACCAGGTGCGTCCCCCGCCGCGCACGCCCGAGCCCTACGATCCGATGCAGTACGGGCATGGCGAGGACGTCCCCCGCTGGGGTCTCGCGGGCTTTCTCGCCTTGCCGGGCTGGTGCGCCCTGCGGAGCGCGCCCTACGAATTGCTCATGGAAGGGGAGGCACCGCTCCTGGCGCGCCTCACCGAGCAGCTCGGCACGGTGGGTTTCCAGTACAACCTCTACGATAGCACCGGGGAGTTCCTGTTCGAGGCGGATGCGCGGGGGGGCTTCGAGCAGTCGGGCCTGGGCGGCAGCCACAACTGGCAGCGCCTGTGGCGAGGAGCGGAGCCGCCCATGGAGCGGCTGGAGGTGTGCTTCCGACGCGTCGACCCGGGCCCCGCAGCCCGGCTCGCTCGCGAGCGCTGGCCGGAGCTGTGGGTGTCAGAGATAGCCTCTTCGGGGCCAGAGGAGGAGGCGCTCCGAGCCTGGCTCGCGGCTGTGGGCGGAGAAACATTCACGCGCCAGTACCCTGGAGGGCTCCTCACCCGGTGGCGCGCCCACCCGGCCTACGTGGTGCTCGCGATGGTGGCTGGCCAGGACGCCTCGTTCCTGAGCGGGGACGTGAAGGCGGAGGCAGTGCGCCTAGTGTTCGGCGGCGAGGCCGCAGAGTACTGCGACAATGGCTTCCTCGTCGAGACGCTCATCCCGCACGCCCCCCTGCCCCTCAGCCCCGCCTTCGTTCTTTATGGCGACCGAGATCCGCCCTCGCGCTCACGACGCCGATGACCCTGCGCTGTTCCTCTGCACTCCACGTTCGGTGCTAAACCCGCTCGCGATTCTCGAACAGGACCGGTGCCCCAGGCGCAGAGCGTCCGAGGTGGCGGCCAGCCTGATGGTAGCCTGTCCGTCTACGCGCAAGGCATGGCCCACCTGTTCCATTTAACGTGCCGCCCCCCGCCATCATCGAGGCCCTGGAGGGACGCGTGGGGGGGACCCGGACATCGTCGTGCTGCAACCCCTCGGCGAGGTAGCGGATGATCTTCCCAGGAACTCCCGGCAGTGGCGGCGCGCGCTCGAGCAAGCTGATCAACTCGTGGACGCGCTGGGGACCCGGGTCTCGATGGTGCACCTCTTCGGGCGAGCCCCATTGCCGCTCATGTTCCACCTGTGGTGGCGGCTCACCGACGCGCCGCTCGACCTGGACAACCCCGCCCACCTGGACGCGCTCAAACGGGCCTACGAGCGCTTCCCGGAAATTGGCGGGCGCTCCACCTCTTGAGGCTCGGCACGGCTTGCGGTGGCCGTGCTCGAGGTTGCGCCTTCGGGCTCACCGGGACCCACCCGCCAGCGGCGAGGCCTTCATCGTGTCCACCATGTGGCGGATGAAGGCACGCACGCGGTGCGGGACCTGCCCGCCTCCTACATGGACGGCGTGGATCAGCTCCAGGTCGCCCGGATTGTATTTCTCCAGCAGGGGGACGAGGCGGCCGGCCTCGAGCTCCGCGGCCACATGCCACAGGCCCAGGCGGCCGATGCCCACCCCGTTCAGGAGCATCTGCTTCAGGGTCTCGCCGTTGTTCACCTGCACGCTTCCCGCGACGACCTGTTGAGTGATGCCGCCCGCCTCCCGGAAGGGCCAGCCACTGCGGGCGCGCCGGAAGTTGAAGGTCACGCAGTCGTGGTGTCGAAGCTCGTCTGGCGTCTTCGGCGTGCCCTTGTGCTGGAGGTAGGCGGGTGAGGCGCAGATGACGCGGCGGCTCTGCCCGAGCTTGTGCGCGAGCAGCGCGCTGTCGGGCAGGTCGCCCGTGCGAATGGCGACATCGGTCTTCTGGGCGAGCAGGTCGACCACGTCATCGGTCAAGCTAAGATCCACGATGACGTCGGGGTAGCGCGCGAGGAAGGAGGGAAGGGCGGGGACGACGAACTGGGAGCCAAAAGGAAGCGACGCATTGACGCGCAGGCGGCCCCGTACCGCGCCCGCGGCGGCGGCCTGCTCGGCCTCGTTCAACTCCTGGAGAATGCGCTGTCCCGCCCGGTAGTAGGCCTCACCTTCCTCGGTGAGGCTCAGCGCCCGGGTCGTCCGCATGAAGAGGCGGGCGCCCAGCCGGGTCTCCAGCCGGGTGATGAGCTTGCTGACCGCCGACGGAGTGAGGCCCACGCTCCTGGCGGCCGCGGAGAATCCCCCCTCCTGCACCACTCGCAGGAAGACCTCCAGTTCGCCGGAGCGCTCCATGAGGATGCGCGCCATTCGTGAATCCCGTTCACAAGTATTGCAACCATCCTGTGAATGTTCATCCCGGCACGCAAGGGTTATTCCGTCAGCACCACGGCACGGCTCACGCCGCCCCTTCCTCAAACCCGACTGGGAGTTCTCATGGACCTGCAATTGAACAAGAAGACCGCGCTGGTCACTGGCGCCACGGCCGGCATCGGCCTCGAGATCGCGCGGACGCTGGCGGTCGAGGGCGCCGAGGTCATCATCACCGGCCGCGCGCGGGCCAGGCTCGACCGAGCGGTGGAGGACATCCGCTCCTCCGGCGGCAAGCACATCCGCGGCGTGCTGGCGGATGCGGCGACCGCCGAGGGCGCGGCCTTGATCCAGAAGGAGGCGAGCGACGTCGACATTCTCGTCAACAACCTGGGCATCTACGAGAGCAAGCCCTTCGCCGAGATCACCGATGCCGACTGGCTTTCCTACATCAACATCAATGTGATGAGCGGCGTGCGGCTGTCGCGGGCCTACTTCCCGGACATGTTGAAGCGCAACTGGGGACGCATCATCTTCATCTCCAGCGAGTCCGCGCTCACCATTCCTCCGGACATGATCCACTACGCGACGACCAAGACGGCGCAGCTCTCCATCTCGCGGGGTCTCGCCAACCTGACGAAGGGCACGAAGGTGACGGTCAACTCGGTGCTACCCGGACCCACGCACTCGGAGGGCATCGTCGACTTCCTGCGCAGCGTGTCCACTGAGCCCGAGGCCCCGGCCGATAAGATCGTGGCCGAGTTCTTCGCCAGGCACCGGTCGGCCTCGCTCCTGCAGCGGATGATCGATCCGGGGGAGATCGCCAGCCTGGTCGCCTATCTGGCCAGCCCCCTGTCCGCCGCGACGAACGGCGCGGTGCTCCGTGCCGAGGGAGGCCTCGTCACCACCATCAGCTGAGGTGGGAGCGGGCAAGCCCGGCAGAACCTGAGGCGTCGCTACGCCGTGGCCGGCAACAACCACGCGTAGGCCCGCGCGAGCGCGGCGCGACCGCCCTCCCCGAGCGGAGCTCCGTGCCCGACGACGATTCGCTCGAACGGATGCGCCAGCACGGCTTCAAGACTCCTGCGCGCGGCGGCTCGATCGGAGAACGCCGTCCAACGAATCATCCGGCTCAGGGCGACGCGGTCATGGAAGCCCATGGTCCGCGTGTAGAGCCTGGTCCACCGATGCTCAGGCCGACCGATGTTGTGCACGAGGTCCGCGTCCGAGCGCCTCGACGGCCGCGCGGCGCTCCGGCGTCATCGCCACCGGCGAATGGAGGAGCAGGCTCCCGTCTCCGAGACGGATCACCGTCATCGTGGAGGTGAGCTGCATTCCGAGAGCGCTCATGGGCGCGGCGCTCAACCAGATCCCTTCGGCGAACGGTGTCAGCGGGCTTTCGGACACGGCTAATGCCGTGCAGATGCCTCCACCTCCCGGTGCGGTGTAGGGTTGGGACGGACCCATGATGGGCTGACAGTGAGTTCTGGCAGCCTACCCTGCTTACGAGAGCATTCTCTTTGCGGACCGATTTGTCTCCAGACGAAATTCGCGAGATCGCTGACTACGTGATGCCGATCACGCCACTCGAGCCGGCGGAACTGGTGTTCGTTTTCGGCACTCCCCATCACTGCGAGTCTCTGGCCGACGCTGCCGCGGACCTGTGGCGGACCGGTTTGGCCCGAAGGATCATCGCAACGGGAGGGCTCACTGGAAGGCTCATGGAGTCGGAAGCTGGAGTCATGCGGCGGCTGCTCGTGGAGCGCGGCGTTCCTGACGAGAACATCCTCACCGAGGAGAAATCGACCAACACGGGGGAGAACGTCGAATTCGCAATGCCCATCATCGAGCGCGCATGGGGCTTGGAGAACATCGGTAGCGTCATCGCGGTCACCAAGCTCTTCGCGGCTCGCCGGTGCCTCATGACCCTGGAACGCTACTGGCCGTCCGTGAAGAAGATGGTAAGAGCTGTCAATTACTTCCGGACCCCACGAGAGCGCTGGAACGAGGATCCCGAACTGAGAGTTCGAGTGCTCCGGGAGCGTGAGAAAATACCCCGCTACCTCGAACAGGGCTTCCTCCGCGAGCTTCGCTGAGTGCTCATCCGTGGCGAGGTGAGGAACAAATGTAACCTCGAGCCGGGTTCATCCGTAGAAGCAGGTGGAGGAAACGCCATGAAGCCAGCCCCGAACGCCGAAGCTCCCGCCACCCGGCTCCTGCCCGTGGACGCAATGGCTCCCACCCGCGTGGAGACGGCCACCCTCGCGTTGAGTTGATTCTGGGGCCCTGACGCCCGGTTCGGGCGTCTACCTGGAGTCATCCGCACCCGCGTGGGCTACACCGGCGGCTCCCAGCCGGCTCCGATCTATGAGCGGCTCGGGGACCACACGGAGTCCTTGCAGATCGACTACGACCCGGCGCGGATCTCCTATGAGACGTTGCTGGGCGCTTTCTGGAAGGACGCGGATCCCACCGAGCGGCCCTACAGCCGCCAGTACATGGCCGCCATCTTCTACGCCGACGAGTCGCAGAAGCGGTGGGCGTTCGCGACCGCGCGGCAGGCCATGGCGGGAAGGAGCGGGCCCCTGCTCCTTCCCATCCTGCCGCTGGCCACGTTCTACCGGGCCGAGGACTACCACCAGAAGTACTACCTCCGCCGGTACACGGACCTGATGCGCGAGTTCAGCGCCTACAGCGAGCGCGAGTTCGAGGACTCCACCGTCGCGATGTGGCTCAACGCATGTGTCGACGGCCAGTTGAAGCTGGAGGGGGTGGCGGCCGAGCTCGAGCGCTTCGAGCTGTCGGAGGCCGACCGCCGGCGGATGCTGAAGCTGGCCCAGGTGGCCCTGGCGCATCGTCGGCGGTGAGGCCGCGAGCCGCCCATCCCCAGCAACAGTAGACTCGAACGGGGCTTCCTCCGCGAACTCCAACGCCGCTGAGAAGCTCGAGCTCAGGGCCTGGTGGGCGGCTCGAACGTGATGCCTTCCACGCGGATGCGGCGCGAGCCGCCGTCCTTCTCGAGCGCCTCCAGCACGAAGCGCTCGGTAGGGGAGGGCGGCGTGTCGATCACGAACGCCATCAACCCGTAGGGGCTGGAGTTCTCTCCATCCTCGG
The DNA here is from genome assembly GCF_016887565.1 of Archangium violaceum. Lineage (NCBI taxonomy): Bacteria > Pseudomonadati > Myxococcota > Myxococcia > Myxococcales > Archangiaceae > Archangium > Archangium violaceum. The sequence continues at coordinate 10,366,912 of NZ_CP069396.1, read as the reverse complement.
CGACGGCCGCCCGGACGAAGCGCAGGGGCACTGTCTCTCCGGTGGCCTCCCGCCGCAGCGCGTGCTCGCCCAGACGCCAGTGATGCTTCGTGTCCACGTTGAACATGGACACGATCAGCACTGTCTGTATGCTCGATTGATAGGCCACGCTGTTGGCCAGCATCCCCAATGCGATGCCGCCAGATTCCACTCCATTGATGGTCAGCTTCCCCATGGGCTCACGGCGGTGGAGGAAGGACGGCATCTTCGGCGGCCCGCACGTGGAGACAGGCTTGCAATGGTAGACGACCGTCCCTGGCTCGGCTCCAATCCGTGGCGTCTCCTGCTCCTGGGGCTCGCAGTCGAGACGACCCTGGCTCAGGATGTCCGCCTCGTAGTCCAGGGCGAAATCCGCCAGGGTTTTCGCCAGCATGTTCTTCGACTCCTCCGGCGAGGGAGGTGGGCGCCGGTGGAGCTTGATTCGGATGTCGCCCGCTTGATGGCCGCGCACCAGGGTCAGCTCCACGCGTGAGCCGTCCTCGAAGGCCACGGACAAGGGCAGCCGCTCGCCGGGCTCCAGGCTGCCCGTGACATCGAGCAGCAGCAGATACCGCCCCTGCTGACTCATCTGGATGCGCCCCCTGGCTCCCGTGAGGGTGGTCCGCTCCAGGTCGAGCGGGTCATCGACCTCGAGGCTCGTCAGGACTCCCTCCGTCACGCGGACCTCCTTCTGCGCGGCGGGGGGATTCTCGTGGAGGTTCAGCTCGCGCACCTCCGGCTTCCATCCCTCTGGCAGCTGGGTGATGGCCAGAGCCGGACCGGTGGTCAGCAGCAGGGTCGTCAGCAGTGGGAGCAGGAGGGCGGCGCGGAGGATGCGAGGAGATGGATTCATGAGCATGACGATTCCCTAGCATATCTGAAAAGTCACGTCACGAATCCAACCGCGGAAGTGGTAGGGTGTCCGCCCGTCATGCATCTCCTTCCCTGGACATCCAACTCTTCCGGCTCGCGCGCGGGCCACCCGCTTCGTGCGGAGGCGCCATGAATGCGCTCGAGACGCCACCGCTGCCCCCGGGCACGCGCATCGGCGCCGACGTGGTGGAGGGCGTGCTGGGGGCGGGCGGCTTTGGAATCGTGTACCGGGTGCGTGGCCCCGAGGGCTACCGCTCCGCCCTCAAGATGATGCCCCTGGCTGAGTGTGAGGAGCGCGCCTGGCGCGAAGCCACCATCGGGGCGCGCCTGCGGCATCCCAACCTCGTGCGCCAGCTGGGCGCTGGTCAGTGGCCCGACACGGAGCCCCGCTTCGTCTGGCTGAAGCTGGAGTTGGTGGAGGGGCAGCCGCTGGACGTGTACGCCTGGGAGCACGACGTGGACTCGTGCTGGGTGGTGGACAGGGTGCTGGAGGTGGCGCGTGCGCTGGCGGTGGTGCACGAGGCGCAGGTGGTGCACCGAGACGTGAAGGAAGCCAACATCCTGGTGCGCGAGCGTGACGGGCAGGCGGTGCTGTTGGACTTCGGGGTGGGCTACTACGCGCGGGCGCCCACCATCACCCAGGGCCTGTTTCCCCCGGGCACGCCCCAGTACCGCAGCCCCGAGGCGTGGCGCTTCGGCGAGGAGAACGCGGGAGTGAAGGGCGTGCACTACCGGGCCGGGCCGGGGGATGACCTGTACGCGGTGGGGGTGGTGCTCTACCGGCTGCTGACGGGGCGGGACCCCTTCCGGGTCGATGCGGAGGGGAGGGTGGACATGGAGGCCGTGCTGCACCGGGCGCCCTTGCCACCGCACATCGTCAACCCGCGAGTGCCTCGGGTGGTGGAAGAGGTGTGTCTGCGGCTGTTGGAGAAGACGCCCGAGGCGCGCTACCCGGGTGCCGTGGCGCTGTGCGAGGCGTTGGAGGCGGTGAGGTCCCGGGCGGACGAGTCTTGGAAGGTGCCACTGCGCGAGAGGGCACGCGCGGCCGGCGAGCGGCGGGCGCGCGGGGCGTCGCGGCGTGTGGCCTGGGCGGGCGTGGGGTTGGGACTGGCGCTGGGAGGCTGGTGGCTCGCGCGCTCCCCACCCGGTGTGTCGCGCGCCGGGTCTCCAACGCGGGAAGCCAGTGCTGGCCAGGAAGTGGCGCCCCCGGGGCCGGGGCCGGAATCTGCACGGGCCGCGGCTCCGCCTCTGGAGGAGTCCACCTCCGCGGCCGTCGCCCCGTCGGCGGCGCCCCGAAAGGACAGTGCCCCCGTGAAGAAGCAGAAGACGACCGGCCCCCAGCGGGAAACGCGGCCCTCGGACCTGGGAGCCGCCGCGCGCAACGCGTGCCTTGGCCTCACCGGCGCCGCCCTTCAGGCCTGCATGAGCGCACAGCAGCAGGTGCCTCCAATGCGCCCGCTGCCTCCTCCCCAGGAGTGTCCCGCCGGAGCCGTGGACACCATGACCCGCATGCTCGGTCTGCGTGTTGGAGAGATCTCATCCGTCGAATGGTCCCTGGTGCGGGGCAGGTCCGTTCCCGTGCGTGAAGACACTCCGGTCTTCGTACCCGGCCACTGGAGGACGCCCTCGGGCCAGCTCGCATTGCCGGACGAAACCCGCATCTCCGGGAGGCTCTACATCGGGGAGGGGCGTGTGTACGGCCGCTTCACCGAGGCCCATACGCCCAATGGGGAGACGTACAAGGTGTGCCTGGAGCTGCTGGATACAGGTGACAATGTCGGCCTGGAACTCAGGCCCGGCAGCGGGTCGGGGATCATCCTGGTCGACCCTGTCGCACGGCTCAGGGTGGTGGACCGCTTCGAATAGGACCAGCTGGGGATGTGGATGGACGAGGCCAGGCGTGGCCCGCACACTACCGGGTGGGAAGTGTGGTAGAGGCCCACGTTTCCGGTCTGGTCCGCGCTCCCTGGAGGTCTTCGCTCCGTGTTCGCCCTGTCATCTGTTGCCCTGCTGGGGCTCGTGCTGCTCACCGCACCACCCGTCGATATCGCCTCACGGACTCCGCTTCCCGTTTGCGAGGTGGGCACGCTCCACATCGAGCTGATGGCGGATGCTCCAGGCAAGGCGGGTGAGGTGTGCATCCATCCGGGACTGTCCACCACACTGGTCTTCGACTCACAGTTGGGGCGTGTGGAACTGGCCGGGCGGGAGCGGTGGTTCCGCGTGGTGTTGCAAGGAGAGAATGCGCTCACGCTCATTCCCACGGAGGCGCTGGCGGTTGGGGAGCGCGTGCCAGTGACGGTCTACTTCCTGGACGAAGCGGCCCCCATGAACGCCACCCTCGAACTGGTGGTGCACCCCACCCAGGCCCAGCGGCAGGTGGAGGTGACACGCCATCCACGCACGCTCTTGTCCTACCGGGAGGGCGAGCAGCAGGCACGAGCGGAAGTCCAGCAGTGCCAGGAAGAGAAGGCACGGCTCCTGGCGGAGTGCGGCGATCGGGTGGGGCTCACGGTTCTCATCGACAAAGGGCTCATGGGCACGGGGGGCATTGTTTCCAAGGACATCTCCAGAGACGTCACCGCACGTCCAGGTAGCACGCTCAGGAGTGCGCAGGCTTACAGCTACCGCTCCGACACCGAGCGTGTGGAGGGGGCGCTGAAGGTGGTGCGGCTGGCCGTGCGGATGGAACTGAGGAACATAGGGCAGACGCCCTGGCGGCCCGCGGGTGCGGTGCTGACGGGCCCCGAGCACGTGGAGTTGAAGGCTCCTGGCGTGTGGTCGCGAGAGCCCATCCCGCCGGGAGAGAAGCGCCTCGTCGTGGTGGAGGTGGAGGCGACGGCGAGAGAGGCACGAGGAATCTTCACCCTCGAGTTGCGCGGGGAAGATGGCAGCGCCAGGAGCGAGTTCTTCGAGGGTGTGACGTTCCCGTAGGCGCGTGCCCATGAGCCCATCGTTCTTGCTGGAGTAGGTTCTTTCAGGAGTGCTCTTGCAGGAAAGGAAGGAGCACCTTCCGGTCGCGGTCCGGACGAACTGGTCTGACAGTCAGACCAGTTGCTCCCGAGCGCGACCGGGACCTCCCTCCTGAAAGGACTTACCCCACCAGGCTTGGCTCCCTGGCGGTGCGGCGCATGCTCATCGTGGAGAAGGACGCGCTCCTCAAGGCCTACCAGCGAGGCGTCATCGGCAAGGAGGCCTTCGAGCATCTGGGGGCGGAGCTCGACGAGCGGCGCGCGAAGGTGAAGGACCCCGAGGGCCATGTGCCCCTGGAGCAGTCGTCGCCCTCGCTGCCCGACGCGGCTTGACTCATCGCATCCAGGCGTCCCAGGGAAGGGGCTCGGTGATGCGCTCGACCAGGAAATCGACGAGGGTGCGGACCTTGGGTGAGAGGTAGCGGCGGGTCGGATAGACAGCGTAGAGGGTCAGGGAGCGCAACGGGTACTCTGGCAACAGTCGGATGAGGCGGCCCTGCTTCAGGTCCTCGCCCACCTGGAAGGTGGGTTCCATGATGATGCCCCGGCCCGCCAGCGCCGCCGCGCGCAGCGTGTCTCCGTTGTTGGTGGCGAGCGGGCCCTCCACGGAGACCCGGATGCACCCCGATGGACCCTCGAATTCCCAGGTGCCGGGCGCCGCGTCGTAGGTGTAGCACAGGCACTTGTGGCGACGGAGATCCTCCGGTGTGCGTGGCACCCCATGACGCTTGAGATAGGCGGGCGCCGCGCAGACCACCAACCGCGCCGGGGCCAGCGGCCGGGCCACCAGCATCGTCTTCAACTCATGGGTGATGCGCAGGGCCAGATCATAGCCCTCCTCGACCAGATCCACCTGCCGGTCGGCGAGTGACAGCTCCAGCTTCACCTCCGGATAGCGCTCGAGGTAGTCCAGGAACAGGGGCGAGAGGTGTTTGATGCCAAAGGACACTGGCGCCGACACCCGCAGCAGGCCCTGGGGCCGCCCCGCCGTGGAGGCGATGGTCAGCTCCGCCTCGTCCAGGTCGTTCAAGATGTGCGTGCACCGCTCGTAGTAGCTCCGCCCGCTGTCGGTCAGGTACAGCCTGCGCGTCGTGCGGTTCAGCAGCCGTACTCCCAGCCTCGCCTCGAGATCGGCCACCAGCCGCGAGGCCGCCGTGGCGGAGATGCCCAACCGTTGAGCTGCCCGCGAAAAGCCATCCAACTCCACCACTTTCGCGAACACCCGCATCGCCTGAAAGACATCCATCGGCACATTCTCCCGTTTTTCGGAAGAATGATTCCACCAAATCCCCGTTTTTCGTATCCCTGTAACAGATGTATCGGTTCAACCCTCGGGAGCTGGCCGCTGACCAGGTCCGGCGCCCCCACGAGGAACCGAGCATGCGAGCTGCATTGGGACACCTGGACACCCTCTCCCGCGAGCTGGAGGGACATCCACTCTACCGTTGGATTGGCGACCCTCAGCTGAAGGACTCGCGGCGCCACTATGACTGCTTCATCCCCCTGTTCGGCTTCGTGATGTCCTTTCCCTTCTACAACGAACGCTATCTCGCGTTCCGCGAAGACACGAGGGCGCCGGGGCAGGACACGAAGCTCGAGGACACCATCAACCACCATGTCCAGGAGGACCGGACGCACGCGCGGCTCTTCCTGGCGGACTTCCGCGGGCTGGAGCTCGACGAGCTGTGGGGTACCCGGCATGCCAGCGCACTGATGTGGGCGCTCTGGGTGTCGCCCCTGCTCGACCCGGGACGTGCCGTGGAGAGCCGGCGCATCCAGGAGGTCGTCGGTGATGAGGCGGTGGCGCCCACCTACCGTTACCTGCATGTGGAGCAGCTCGAGAAGGATGGCAACCTGCTCTTCTCCGCCACGACGCGCCAGGCGGTGCGGGTGAAGCAGCAGACGGGCATCACCCCGGTCTACTTCGGCATGCACCACCTGGAGCGGGAGTCGGGACACGTGGGAGGCTCGGAGCTCGAGCCGGTGGCGTTCTCGGCCGAGCAGACCGAGCGGGCCCTGAAGCTGGTGGAGCGCAAGCATGCGCTCTCGGTGGAGATGAACGACTTCATGCACCGCTTCGTGCAGATGGCGGAGGAGGCCGGTGGGCCGGAGCCGCTGCTGTCGCGCGAACGGCGCGAGCGCATGAGGGGGGTACGTGAGCAACTGGCCGAGTACCAGGCCGGGCGGCTTCCGGCGCCGACGTGGAACCCCCGGCCCGAGAGCTTCACGGAGCAGGGGGAGCTCATCGCCGCCTGGCACCGCCACCACGCCGACTTCGTGGGCCACCCCGTCTCCGCGCTGCTGCGCGAGGCCCGGGGACCGGAGGCGGTCTTCGCGTTGCGCTGTGCGGCGCTGCTGTTCGCCCCCCGCATCAGCGCGCTGCATGCCTTCTACCTCCAGGACTGTCGGGTGGCGGAGCCCGCCACGGGACCCGGTACTCCCACGGTGGACTTCCTGCGCCGCGCGTTCTCCACCGAGGCCGAGCTGTTCTTCCATGACTGGGAGGTGCTGGAGATGGATGCCCGCATCCCCTGGACGCCCGCGAAGCTGCTCGAGTGGTGGTTCTTCGACAAGGTGTACGGCCGGCCGGAGATGGAGGCCCTGCACGAGTTCCGGCGCGAGACGCTGCGCCACCCGAACGATCCTCTGCTCAAGTACTGGGCCCTCATGTCCGTGCACCTCATGTCGCGTGCCTTCTTCGGCAACCTGCGTGCGCTCACGGAGCGCTTCGCGGTGGACCACCCGGCGAGCCCGCCCCTCGTCTATCTCCAGGGAACACACCACCTGCTCTACGGCCAGATGGCGCCGGACTGGCGGGAGCCCACCTGCTCCACCTCGCTGGCGCACCTGCCCGCGACCGACGCGCAACGGCGCGCGGTGCTGCGGATGATGGAGGCATTCGCCGCGTACGGCCGCAAGCAGTTCGACAACCTGGCGCGTGCCCTGAGCACGGATCGCGAATGTTTCGCCTTCCTGGGCGAGGAGTGGAGGAGGATCCCGTGATGAGGACCCGGATCACCGAACAGTACGGATTGGACGTTCCCATCATCAGCGCCGGAATGGCCTTCGTGGCGGGGCCTCCGCTCGCGGCCGCGGTGAGCAACGCCGGAGGATTGGGCACGCTGGGTGGGGCGATGCTGCCGCCCCCAGCCCTGGGCGCCATGGTTCGGGCGACCCGGGCGCTGACCGCGCGCCCCTTTGGCGTGGATCTCATTGGCGACTTCGTGGAGGACGCCCACGTCGAGGTGCTGGCCGAGGAGCGGGTGGCGGTGGTGGTGTTCTTCTGGACGTTGCCCCGGCGCGCGCACGTGGAGCGGCTGCGGAGCGCGGGCACGCGGGTGTGGCTCCAGGTGGGCTCGGTGGCGGAGGCGCGCGACGCGGCGGCACTGGGAGTCGATGCGATCATCGCGCAGGGGGAGGAGGCTGGTGGCCACAACCGGGCGGAGGCGAGCACCTTCGCGCTGCTGCCAGCGGTGCGGGCGGCGGTGGAGCCCGTGCCGGTGATCGCCGCCGGGGGAATCGTGGATGGCCGGGGTCTGGTGGCGGCGCTGGCGCTCGGCGCGGAAGCGGTGTGGTGTGGCACCCGCTTCCTGGCCAGTGAGGAGGCGCAGGCCCATGACGAGTACAAGCGCCGGGTGCTGGCCGCGGGAGTAGGGGACACGGTGCGCACGACGCTGTTCGGCCCCGAATGGCCGGGCCAGGCCATGCGCGTGCTGCGCAACCGCGTGGCGCGCGAGTGGGCCGGGCGGGAGGCCGAGGCCCTGGTGCTGCGGGCGACCGAGCCCATCGGCCATACCGAGATGGGAGGTCAGCGCGTGCCCATGCCCCGGTTCTCCGCGCTCCTGCCCACCGTCCAGACCGAGGGGGACTTCGAGGAGATGGGCCTGACGGTGGGCGAGGCGTGCGGCAACGTGCACGAGCTGCGCCCGGCGGCCACCCTCGTCGCGTCGATGGTGGCGGAAGCCCACGAGGTGCTCGCCTCGCTCGGTCGGAGCGTGGGCAGGTAGTCACGGGCCCCGGCGGGAGCCGTCCTTGCGCTCCGGCGTATCGGGTACGGGCCTGCCGGGGCGCCCATCCGCCGTTTCCTGCCTGCTCGAGTCGTCAGCGCTTGCTCGTGCCGCCGATGTTGGCGGTCCCGGCACGCTGAAGGGCGCGCTGATAGGCGGGGCGGGCGTGCAACCGCTCGAGATAGGCGCCGAGGTTGGGAAAGGATTGAAAGGTTTCCAGGGCGCCCGTGGGCCGCGCTGCTTCCAGAACGAAGCTCATCTGGATGTCGGCGGCGCTGAAGCTGTTGCCCACCAGGTAGTCCCGCTTCCCCAGCGCTCCCGAGATGTAGCCGAGGTGGTTCTTCACCTCGCTGGAGATGCGAGGCATGAGCGGCGCGCCCGCCTCGCCTGTACGTCCCACATAGAGGTTGAGCATGAGGGGCAGCATGGCCGAGCCCTCGGCGTAGTGCATCCAATGCACGTAGTCGTCGTACTCGGCCGAGTCCGGCGCGGGCGCGAGCCGCCCCTTCCCATGGCGGCGCACGACGGAGTCGATGATGGCTCCGGACTCGGCGAGCACCCGTCCATCGTCCTCGAGGAGCGGGGACTTGCCGAGCGGATGGATGGCCTTGAGCTCGGGAGGCGCGAAGCCCGTTTTCGGGTCGCGCGGGTAGATGACGAGCTCGTAGTCGAGCCCCAGCTCCTCCAGGAGCCAGAGGATGCGCTGCGAACGGGAGTTCACGAGGTGGTGCAGTTTGAGCACGGGGCTCCTCCTCCTGGATACGCGAAGCGTCCGATCACAGGCACTCCTCCTATACACTCACCCGGAACACAAGAACCTGGAGTACAGGAACCGGAGGAAGCGCATCATGTTGGCGGAATCGCTCAAGGGGAAATCGGTCATCGTCACCGGCGGCAGCAAGGGCATCGGCAAGGGGATCGCCCGGGTCTTCGCGCGGCACGGTGCCAAGGTGCTGGTGGTCGCGCGCGATCTCCAGGCGGCCGAGACGACGGCGCGGGAATTCGTCGCGGCCGGTGGCACCGCCAGCGGCTTTTCCGCCGACGTGACCCGGTTCGAGGACATGGAGAAGATGGCCCAGGTGGCGGCCGAGCGTCATGGCGGAATCGACGTGCTGTGCGCCAATGCCGGCGTCTTTCCACAGGTGAAGATGGAGGACATGTCGCCGGAGACCTGGGACGAGGTGATGGCGACCAATCTCAAGGGCACCTTCCTCGCGGTGAAGGCCTGCATCCCCTATCTGAAGAAATCCGACCAGGGGCGCATCGTCATCACCTCGTCGATCACGGGCCCGGTGACCGGCTTTCCCGGCTGGACCCATTACGGCGCCACCAAGGCCGGGCAACTGGGCTTCATGCGCACCGCCTGCATGGAGCTCGCGAAATACCGCATCACGGTCAATGCCGTGCTGCCCGGCAACATCGTGACCGAGGGTCTCCAGGCACTGGGCCCGGAATACATGAAGGGCATGGCGGCGGCGGTGCCGCTCGGCACGCTGGGCGAGGTCGAGGATATCGGCCATGCCGCCCTGTTCTTCGCCAGCCGCGAGGCCGGCTACATCACCGGCCAGACGCTCATCGTGGATGGCGGTCAGGTCCTCCCCGAATCGCAGGACGCGCTGGCGCAGATGTAGGGGTCTGCCTCTCGCTTCAAGCTGGGCGGGCACCTGGGGGGAGCCTCGTGCTCTCGGAGACTGGGAGGCCGATGACGGGAGCGCTCCCTGGGAGGCTCATTCCCTCGGGCTGGACAGACACTGGACAAACCCTGGAGCGCATGGGGGGGAAACATCCCGCTCCGGTAGGGGTTGAACCATCTTCGCATGGCAGCTCCCACACTCCGACCCTCTGCCTCCCTGGCCCGCTCGACCCTCATCCAGATGGGCGTGCGCATTGGCATCGTCATCGCCCTGACCACGCTCGCCAGCTACCTGAACATGTTCCACACGCTGCGCGAGGACGCCATCCAGCAGCTGGCGCGGCATGTGGCGGAGCGCAGTCAGCGGGAGCAGGCCATCTTCATGCTGGCGGAGGACAACCATGCCCTCCTCCGGAAGGCGCTGGACGAGCGCATCCGGGCCTGGAGCCAGAAGGATCCAGATCCGCTCTTCGACAGCCTGTTCACCCCGTGGCCGGATGGCACCGTCCGCACCCGCGCCGAGGGCTTCGACGGGACGCGGATGGCGAGCGTCTTCGTCCCCCCGGGCGTGAAGCTCGATACGGAGCTCCGCCGCCGCATCCTGGCCGCCTACGAGGTCATCACTCAGTACGGGCCCGCCTTCACCGCCCGCTTCACGGATACCTACGTCACCCTGGTGGAGGGACCGGTCATCACGTTCTGGCTCACGAGACCCAATTGGGCCCTGGAGCTCCCGACGGACGACCCGACACTCGAGTACGAGTACTACACCATCACCACTCCCGCGAAGAACCCGCTGCGGCACACGGCCTGGACCGGTAACTACCTGTACTCCCCCACCCAGAACTGGTTGGTCACGGCGAACACTCCGCTGGACATGGATGGGCGCCATGTCGCGTCGTTCTCCCATGACATCCTGCTGGATGAGCTGTTGACGCGCTCCATCAACGACCACCTGCCCGGCACCTACAACCTGCTCGTGCGCGATGACGGCCAGCTCATCGCTCATCCCGCGCTGGACATGCGGGGCGCCACCATGGGCTACGACATCCTGGGCACCGCTCCGCCGGCCGGTGGGGTTCCCCCCCGGCTCGCTTCCGAGGAGGAGCGGGCCCACCTGCGGAGCCTCTTCGAGAAGGTGCGCAATCGTCGGCCCGGTGAGGTCATCCTGGAGCTCCCCGAGTATGGCGAGTACATCGCCGTGGCCCGACTGCAGGGGCCGGATTGGAACTTCGTCACGGTGCTGCCCAAGAGCGTGGTGACCGCATCCGCCATGAGGTCGGCGCGCTATGTGTTGTTGTTCGGCCTGGCCTCACTTCTGCTGGAGCTGGTCATCATGTACCAGGTGCTCCGGAACCAGATCTCCCAACCGCTGCTGGCGCTCACCCAGGCCACCCACCGTGTTGCCTCCGGTGACTTCCAGGTGGCGCTGGACACCTCGCGTGAGGACGAGCTGGGACTGCTGGCGGGTGCCTTCCGGACCATGGCCGACAAGGTCCAGCAGCGGGAGGAGCAGTTGCGGCAGGCCAACGAGGGACTGGAGCAACGCGTCGAGGAGCGGACCCGGGAGTTGAAGACGGTCCACGGGCAGCTGGTGCAGACGGCGCGGCAGGCGGGAATGGCGGAGATCGCCACCAACGTGCTGCACAACGTGGGCAACGTGCTCAACAGCGTCTACACCTCCTCCCAGCTGGCGCGGGACAGGTTGGGCGAGCTGCGGTTGGAACACGTGAGCAAGGTGGCCACCCTGCTCCAGGAGCACCAGGCGGACCTCCAGGTCTTCCTCACCCAGGACGAGCGCGGGCGCAATGTCATGCCCTTCCTGAACAAGCTGGGACAGAACCTGTTGAAGGAGCGCCAGGAGATCCTCACCCTGCTGGAGGATGTGGGCCGGTACACGGAGCACATCGGCGATATCGTCAAGGTGCAGCAGAACCATGCCCGCACACCCCGGCTGAACGAGTCCGTCCACCTGTCGTCGCTGGTGGACGATGCGCTGCGCATCAACGCGGCCGCGCTCACCCGTCACCAGGTGAAGGAGGTCCGGCAGCTGCTCTTCCTGCCTCCCTTGATGACGGACAAGCACAAGGTGCTGATGATCCTGGTCAATCTCATCAGCAACGCCAAGTACGCCATGGATGCGACGCCAGCGGAGCAGCGCATCCTGACCGTGAAGCTGGAGCTCCCCGTGCCCGATCGTGTTCGCATCGTGGTCCAGGACAACGGCATGGGCATCTCCCAGGAGCTGCTCACGCGCATCTTCCAATACGGCTTCACCACCCGGACGGATGGACACGGCTTCGGCCTGCACTCCAGTGCCGTGGCGGCCCAGGAGCTGGGGGGCTCCCTGACGGTCCACAGTGACGGGCCCGGGCGTGGCGCCACGTTCACGCTGGAGCTGCCCTATCAACCCATCGAGGAGGCCTCTCCAGCATGACACCGGGCGCCACCGTTGCTGACGCGGTCAGTGGACGGTGACTCCGGCCGGGGTGCCGCTGTCGAACTGGACCTCCAATGACTCCGGGAAGCCCTCCCGGGTACGCGTCACCTGGCCGGCGGGGCCCTCGGCGCGGCGCAGGTTCTGGAGGCACAGCAATCCCTTGCAGAGCTCCTGGATGAGCACCATGCCCAGGTAGCGGCCCAGGCAGGTGTGCGGCCCCGCTCCGAAGTGCAGGTAGCTGCTCGTGGGGCGCGTCGTGCGGAACTCCATCGGCGACTCCACCTCCTCGGGGTCGAACATCGCCGAGGAGAGCAGGAGCACCACCACCGAGCCCTTCGCGATGACCGTCTCTCGCGGCGAGCCCTGGGCGAGCGAGTACGTCCGCTCGCAATACCGCACGAGCGCGGGCACCGGCGGTTTGAACCGCAGCGCTTCCATCAGATAGGGACGCAGCGCCTGGTCATCGTCGCTCAGGGCCGCCATGCGCGCCGCCTGCAACAGCTCGGGCCGATCCAACAGCATGTCGAAGATGTTCGCGGTGCTCGTGGAGACGTTGTCGAGCGTCCCTGTGATGGAGCCGATCAGCGCATTGCGGATCGCCACGTCGTCGAGTCGCGTGGCGCGCACGCGCTGCATCTCCAGCAGCCGGTCGAGCACGTTCTCGCTCCGGGAGAACCGGCGCAACCACCGCCAGCGGCGCCGCCGGGCGATTCGCGTATCGAGCCAGCCCGTCAGCTTCGCACAGGCGGCCAGCCCCTCCTGATGGATCGTCGGGTCCTGGGAGGTGTTGATGAAGATGTCCAGGAACAGCGCCCGGGCCTGGCTCATCAGCGTCGCCTCGTCCAGTCCGGTGAGCCCGAAGTACTGGAGGGCCCACCGCGTGGGAACGGGGCGGGCCAGCTCCCGGACCACGTCGAGCCGGCCCTGGGGACGCGCGGTCCGCAGCGTCGCCTCGACACCCCGCGCGGTGAAGCTCCTCGTCGCGGGGAGGTCCTCGCGGCTCACCGCCAGCCGCAGGATGGAGATGTCGTGCTCGCGTGTCGCTTCCTCCGCGTCGTCCTGCCCGAGGACGAAGCCCTTCACCAGCGGGTCCATCCGCTTCTGGTAGAGCCGCACCGAGAAGACGTCCTCCCGCTCCATCACTTCCTTCACGTCCGCGTACCGGGTGACGAGCACCTGTCCCGGCATCGGGGTGAAGATCGGCCGCGCGTCCCGCAGCTCTCCAAAAAGGTCGAGCGGCTTCCGCTCCATCCACGTCGACAGCAGCTGGGCCCTCTCCCGAGGGTTCCCCACGTCGATGGCCTCGAACTCCTGTAAGAATCCCACGCGCCCCACCCTCCGACGGGCCCGCCGGGCCCCATCTGTTTTACAGGTTGCGCAGGGTAGTCCGTGGCAACCACCTGCACGTGTGCGCCATGGCTCCGTCGCCTGGTGCATACACACCGGGCACGGCCGACGCCTGCCCCGCCCCGGAGGGCAGGTGTCCCGTCAGGTCCGCCATGGTTACGACGGATGCTCAGGCTCGCCGACGTATGCGGCCTGGCGTGCCAGGCTCTCCATCACGTGGCGCTCGTAGGTGCGCGTGCCCTGCTCCCGGGCGATGCGAAGCCCTCGGAGGAAGTCCTCGCGGGCCGCCTCCTCCTGGCCGAGCATGCGGAGGATCTCACCCCGCAGCCGGTACAGCTGCGGCTCGTAGGAGCGCTCCCCCGTCTGGTCCGGGACCGCCAGGGCCTCGTTGATGATCGTCCACGCCTCCCGTACCTGTCCCAGCTTCAGGTGGATCTCCGTCAGCATGGCGAGGTTGTGGGGCATGCCGATCCGGAAGCCCGAGACGTTCCAGTGCTCGAGTCCCTTGCTCATGAGCGCCAGGGCCTCCCGCGGTTGTCCGAGCTCGGACAGCGCCCAGCACCGGAAGAGCGTCGACATGCCCAACCACACCCGGAACAGGTGCTCCCGGCTGAGCGCGATGCTCTCATCGGTCAATCGCAGGACGCCCGGTGCGTCCCTGCGCAGCTGGCATCCCAGGGCGCAATAGGTCAGCGCGAAGGCGGTGGTGTTGGGATGGCCGATCCTCGCGCTCAGCTCCAGTCCCTCCATCATGTAGCGCCGGGCCTCCTCGGGCTGATCCAGGGTCGAGAGGACGACGGAGCCATACGTCAGCACGGCCACTCGCGGGTTGGTCAGGTGCTTCAGGGCCATGGCCCGGTGCTCCTCGAGTGTGAAGTCCGAGCACTCCAGCGCGCGCTCGATGCTCGTCCGGGCTTCCCGCATCCGCCCCCAGGTGAAGAGGTTCGTCGCCTGCATGCGGTAGCCCAGGGCGAGCAGCTGCCGGTCGTGGTGTCGTTCGCCCGCGTTCAGTATCCGCTCCGCGAACTCTTGCGCCAGGGTCAGCTCCGCCCGGGCGGTGTAGTAGGAGAACGGCGCCCAGGACGACAGCTCCAGTCGTGGCAGCGCATCCCCCACCTCGGGGATGAGCTGCCGTATCCGTCCGAACGTCTGTTCCAGGTCGGGCGAGCTGAAGCCATGCACCTGTATCAAGGAGTAGCCCATCGCCATCCGCAGTTGCAGCTCCTGCTCCTTGCGCTGCACGGCATCCGGCAGGTGGTGCAGCAGCCGCAGGGCGTTCTTCAGATGGCTGATGGCCTCCAGGTTGGCCGAGCGCTGGCTGGCGCGCGTCCCCGCCCGCGACCAGTGCTGGATGGCCAGCGCGTACTGTCCCGCCTCCGTGTAGTGGTGCGCCAGCAACTCCGGCCGTGTCTCCACCTGTTCGGGGAACTGCTCCACCAGCACCTGGGCGATCCGCTGGTGGTGGTGGCGCCGCGTCTTGCGCAGCAGGGACTGGTAGGCCGCCTCCTGGATGAGCGCGTGGCGGAACTGGTAGCCCGGCACCGAGTCTTCTTCCTCCTCCTCCTGCCGCTGCAGCAGCCCCGTGGCCATCAGTCCTTCCAGGTCCCTGCGCAGTCCGCCTTCCTCGTGCCGGGTGAGCGCCGCCAGCAGGGGGAAGGTGAAGTCGCGTCCCGCCACCGCGCACAGCTGGGCCAGGGCCTTCTGCCGCGAGGGCAGCATGTCCAGCCGCGCCAGCAGCAGCTCGTGCAGGCTCATCGGGATGGAGGAGGGCAGCTCGCCCGAGCCCGGCGCCCGCTCCAGCACCATGTGCGTCATCTCCTCGACGAAGAGCGGGATGCCATCCGTCTTCGCCACCAGCTGGTGCACCGTCTCTTCCGTCAATCGCGTGCCGTGCGCGGACTCCCGCACCAGCTTCGCCGTGCAATCCGCCGACAATCGCTCCAGCACGAGCCGTTTGAACCCGGGCGGAGGCCAGGGGGGCTGGAACTCGGGGCGAGCGCTGAGCAGCACCATCACGCGGGCGCGCGCGATGCGCTCCATCATGGAGCCGAGCAGTTGCAGCGTGGACGGGTCCGCCCAGTGCAGATCCTCCACCACGACGAGCACCGGGCGGTCCTGCGCGGCCCGCAGCAACAGGGCCACCAGTGATTCGAGCACCAGCTCCTTGCGCCGCTCCGGCGAGAGCTGGGACGAGGCCGGCTCCCCGCCCTGCAATGGCAGCGAGAGGAAGGAGACCATCACCCGCATGTGCTCCGGGGACACGCCCGAGCGCTGCGCCAGCCCTCGCAGCTGCTCCTGGAGGTCCCTCGCGGAGCCGTCTTCCTGGCACAGGTGCTGGAGCATCTCGATGACGGGGTGGAAGGCGCTGGTGCTGGACTGCGACCAGCACTGGCAGCGCAGGCACAGGCTCGGCTCCGTCTCCACCCGCTCGCGCACCTCCTGGACGAGGCGGGACTTGCCGATGCCGGCCTCGCCAACGAGCAGGACGGAGCCGCCGTGGCCCTGTCGCGCCCGTTCCCAGTGGTCGAGGAGCTGTCCCAGCTCGCGCTCGCGTCCCACCAGCGGCGTGAGCGTGCCTGAGACGCGCGACCGATCGAACCGGGACACCACCTTCCGCTCGCGCACCAGGCGGCAGACGTCCACGTTCAGCGTTCCCGCCAGCCCCTCGAAGGCGTGCCCGCCGAGCGCCTCGAGCTCGCAGAGCCCGCGCACCAACTTGCAGGTGGTGCCGCTGAGGACCACCGCGCCGGGCTCGGCCTGTCGCGACAGCCAGCTGGCGATCCGCGGCGCCTCGCCCTGGATGGCGAGCGCCTGTCCCCGGTGTCCCCCGGCGCGCTCGTCCAGGGCCACCACGTCCGTGTGGATGCCGACCTTCACGGCCAGCCGGGCATCCGGGGAGGGGAGTGGCTCATGTCCCTCCGCGAAGTGCCGCACCAGCTCCATCGCCGCGCGCACCGCGTGCTCCGAGTCCTCCTCGTGCGCCAGGGGGTAGCCGAAGCAGGCCAGCACCTCGTCTCCCATGGACAGGGCGATGGAGCCGCCGTGCCGTTGGATGAGCTCCGCGCAGCTCCGGTGGAAGGTGGCCTCCAGCTCACTGAAGTCCTCGGGGTCGAGCTGCTCCAGCGAGCCCTCGAACCCCGTCAACCGGCAGGACACCAGTGTCACCGTCCGGCGCTGGAACTCCACCGCCCTCGGCGCCTCCTGCCGCAGCCCGAGCCGCTCCGCGAGCTCCCGCAGCTCCTCTCGCAGCTCCTGGGCGGAGGCCAGGCGCCGGGCCGGCTCCTTGGCCAGCGCCGAGGCCACGAGCCGCTCCACCTCCTCGGGCAGCTCCGGGTGGCGCAGGCGCAGGGTGGGGACCTGCGCCGCCGACGTCACGTGCTCGCGCAGCTCCTCGAGCGAGGCGCTCGGATAGGGCAGCTCCCGGGTGAGCAGCTCGTACATCAGGATGCCGGCCGCCCAGATGTCCGTCCGCTCGTCCAGTGCCTCGCCCCTCCACTGCTCGGGCGCCATGTAGGGGGGCGTGCCCGCGGTGGGCAGGTTGGGCACGTCCGGCGAGCTGGAGGACATGAGGTACGCCAGTCCGAAGTCCAACAGCTTCACCGTCCCCCGCTGCGTGATGAACACGTTGCTGGGCTTGAGGTCGCGGTGGATGATGTGCCGCTGGTGCGCGTGCGCCAGTCCCGCGGCCACGCTCTCGAGGATCTCCACCGAGCGCTTGAGCCCGGGCAGTCCCCGCTGGAGCTGCGTGGAGAGCGGCTCTCCCTCCAGACACTCCATGACCAGGAAGGGGACCGGTCGCTCCCACGAGCCCCCCTCCCATTCGGACACGTCGAAGATGCGGACGATGTTCTCGTGGTCGAGCTGGGCCACCGCCCGGGCCTCCTGCTTGAGCAGCGCCACCATGCGGTTCTCGCCCGGCCCCTCCTCGCGCGGCAGCAGGAACTTGAGCGCCACCACGCGCTGCAGCTCCGCGTCCCGCGCGCGGAACACCAGCCCCATGGCCCCGCCTCCCAGCTCCTCGAGGATCTCGAACCTGCGGCCGTCCCTGCCGCCCATCCGCTCACCGGGTCTCGGCTTGCGCATCACCTGGGGGACGGAGTGGGCCACCTGCGCCAGGAAGGAGTCTCCGAAGTCCAGCTCGGAGTCGACCTCCTCCA
Organism: Archangium violaceum; assembly: GCF_016887565.1. NCBI lineage: Bacteria > Pseudomonadati > Myxococcota > Myxococcia > Myxococcales > Archangiaceae > Archangium > Archangium violaceum. Next base: position 10,349,465 of record NZ_CP069396.1, on the reverse strand, counting down.
GGACGTCCTCGGACCCCGGTTGCCGCGCTCTCTCGTGCTGGGGCTCGATGTGCTCCCGCATGTTCCCGGTTCCTCGTCCTGGTGGCGGGTTGCCGAAGGGAAAGTAGGAGCCGGGCCGTCATGAAACAACGCCGTAGGCAGCCAGGGTTCCGGCTGAATGCTCCACTGGCGTGGATGACGGAGTCCCTGGACGCGGGGGGTCGGGACATGACGGTCGACATGCCCCAGTCGACATTCAACCTGTCGGAACGTCCTGGCTCGTCCGCCTCCTCGATTCTCGGACGATAGGAGTGGCTGGCCGGACCCTCCAGGGTCATGCACCCCCGGTCCCGTCGCTGTAGCATGGCGCTCCTCGCCGCCGTCAGGGGGACTTCCCGTGTTCGATGGGTATGACTCGGAACTGCGCATGGCCGTTGCCGAGGGACTCCTCTCCAAGGAGGAGGCCAGTGTCTTGCGCGCGGAGGCTCTCCTCCAGGCACGGAGTCCCCTGGAGCTGCTCATGGAGCGGGGGCGGCTCTCCGCGGACACGCTCGCCTCGCTGCGCAGGGAGATCCTCACCCGGGAGACGGACCGGTACAGGGACGGCGGAAATCCGGAGGAGGACTCCACGCTGGAGCTGCCCTCGCGGCAGCACACCCTCGAGGAGGCCCCGGGCTTTCCGGTGGTCCAGTGGGACCGCTACCAGCCCGTGAGGTTGCTCGGCCAGGGCGGCATGGGGCGGGTGTTCCTCGCCCATGACTCGCAGCTGCGCCGCGACGTGGCCCTCAAGTTCGTCCGGGATGACGACCCCGAGCACATGCGCCGCTTCCTCTCCGAGGCCCGGGCACAGGCCCGCGTGCACCACGAGCGCGTGTGCCAGGTGTACGAGGTCGGCGAGGTCCAGGGCCGGGCCTACATCGCGATGCAGTACATCGACGGGCAGACGCTGAACAAGATCGGCCCGAGGCTCCCCCTGGAGCAGAAGGTGCTGGTGATGCGGGAGGTGGCCGAGGGCGTGCACGCGGCCCATCGCGCCGGCCTCGTCCACCGGGACATCAAGCCCTCCAACATCATGGTGGTGCGCACCGGGGACGGAGTCCTCATGCCCTACGTGATGGACTTCGGGCTGGCGCGCGACTGCAAGGAGGGCGTGACGGCCACGGGCTCGGTGCTGGGCACGCCGCACTACATGGCGCCCGAGCAGGCCCGGGGCGAGGTGGGCCGGTTGGATCGCCGGGCGGACGTCTACAGCCTGGGCGCCACGTTCTACCACCTGCTCACCGGCGTGCTTCCCATCCCCGGGAGCAACAGCCTGGAGGTGTTGAGCAACATCGCCGCCCAGGAGCCGCGCCCGCCGCGCTCGTTGAATCCGGACCTCCCGGCGGATCTGGAAGCCATCATCCTCAAGTGCATGGAGAAGGACCGCTCCGCCCGCTACGACTCGGCGCGGGCCCTGGCCGAGGACCTGGATCGGTTCCTCAACGGCGAGCCCGTCCTGGCGCGGCCCACGGGGCTCTGGTACCGCCTGCGCAAGAAGGCCCGCAAGCACCGCGCCTTCGTGGCCATGGCCGCGGGGGCGCTCGCCCTGGTGCTGCTCGCCCTGGGTGGCGCCGGCCTGCGGCTGCGTCAGGCCGAGCGGCGCGCCGCCCTGGAGCTGCGCTCCACCGAGCTGGTGGCGGAGATCGACGCCCTGGCCGGCCGCCCCTACCTCCTCCCGCTGCACGACACGAGCGCCGACCGGGAGCGGATCCGCACGTGGATGCGCCAGCTGGACGCCGAGCTGCTCGAGACCGAGGACGCGGACAAGGGGCCCGTCCACTACGCGCTGGGGATGGGCCACCACGCCCTCGGGGACGAGGCGAAGGCCCTGGCGCAGCTGGAGTCCGCCTGGCAGCGGGGCTATCAGACGCCCCGGGTCGCCTTCGCGTTGGCCGAGGTGATGGGGCGCATGTACCAGGTGCTCCTCCTGGAGGTGGAGCGGAGCTATCAGCAGCAGCGCAAGAGGGAGGACCCCGGCGACACCTCCGCCGGGCAGCGGCGCGAGGCGCGCAAGAAGGACCTCGTGCGCCGCTACCGGGAGCCGGCGCGCGCCTACCTCGAGAAGAGCGAGGGCGCACCGGTCCCTCCTTCCTACGTGGCGGCGCTCGGCTCCTTCCTGGAGGATCGCCCCGATGACGCGCTGGTCCGCCTGGATACGCTGGGCGAGAAGGAGCTCGAGTTCTACGCGGCCCCCAGGTTGAGGGGGGACATCCTCCTGGCCCGGGCCCTTCAGCGCTGGAACCAGGGTGAGCCCGAGAAGGCCCGGGCGGATTTCGATGCCAGCCGTCAGGCGTACACCCGGGCCGCGGACATCGGCCGGAGCGACCCCGCCGTCCATCACGCGATGGCGCAGCTCGAGTCCTCCGTGATGGACACGGAGCTCTACGGGCAGGGGAATGTCGAGCCCTCGTTCGAGCGGGGCCTCCAGGCCGTGGCGCGCGTCCTCCAGTCCGCTCCCGACCACTACGAGGCCCGGGTGCTCCAAGCGCGCTTCCATCGCCGGCTCGCGGAGTTCCGAGCCACCCAGGGCAAGGACGTGGGGGAACCCGCACGCAACGCGCTGGAGGCCGCGCGGGCCGCCCAGAAGCTCGCGCCCGATCGGCCGGAGGCCTGGATGGAGATGGGCCGCGGCTACTGGCGGCTGGGCAGGGAGCGACAGTCGCACAACGAGGATCCGCGTGAGCAGCTCGGCAAGGCCGTGGAGTCCCTCGACAACATCGCCTCCAAGGACCAGTCCTATGAGTTCCACGTCCTGCGGGGCCTCATCTTCAAGACGTGGTCGGAGTACGAGGCGCAGAACGGGCGGGACTCGCTGCCCATGCTCGACAAGGCCATCGCGTCCTACCGGGGGGCCATCCAGATGGACGAGAGCCAGATGCTCGGCAGGCTCGATCTCATCAACGCGTACCTGCTGCGCGCCTCCCGTTCGAATGGCCCGGAGCCCGCCGGGGATCTGGAGCAGGCCCGGGTGGCGCTGGTGACGGCGCGGGCGCTCAATCCCCGCCACGTCGTGCTCCATGACTACGAGGGCAGGTACCACGTGCAGCTCGCCGGCAGCAGCAGGGCCCGGGGCGGGGATGCGCGGCCAGAGTGGGAGAAGGCCCTCGAGGTGTACCAGCGGGGGCTCGCCATCAACGCCGGGTCCGTGTCACTCCTCAACGGCAAGGGCGTGGTCCTGGTCGAGTTGGCGCAGGAGGCCTGGGAGCATGGGGAGGAGCCCGCACCGTGGCTCGAGCAGGCCCAGGCGACGTGTGAGGAGGCCATCCGTGTGGCCCCGCGGAAGTTCTCCGCGTACAACAACCTCGGCTGGGTGAATGCCCGGCGCGCCAGATACTCGGTCTTCCGTGGAGAGGATCCGGCTCCGGCCGTACGCGCGGCCGAGCGGGCCTACCTGCAGGCCATCGACTCGGCACCGGAGCACCCCCTCCCCCGGACGAATCTGGGCAAGGTGTTCCATACCCTGGCTGCCTTCGAGCTGGGGCAGGGGCGCGATCCCGGCAAGAGCCTGGCACGGGCCTCCGAGTCCTTCCTCCAGGCACTCCAACGCAACCCCCGGGATGCCGAGACCTTGCTGGGTCTCGCGGAGGTGCGCGCGACCCGGCTCCTCTGGATGGCGCGGCGGGGACAGGCCCGGGCCGAGGACTTCGAGCAGGTGGCGGCGGACTTCCAGAGCGCACTCGAGGCGGAGCCCGGGAATCAGGATGTGCGTCTGGCCTTCGGCCGCTTCTACCGGGAATGGGCTTCCTGGCGGAAGGAGACGGGACTCGAGCCCCTTCCGAGTCTGGAGCGGGGGCTCGCGCTGGCGGAGGGGTTGGTGAAGGAGCGCCCCCAATGGGCGGACGCGCTGCTGCTGCGCGCGAGCCTCGGGCTCATGCGGGCCGAGGTGACGGCGTCTTCCGAGCCGCGGTGGCTCGAGCAGGCCCGGAAGGATCTCGACGAGGCGCTGGCGGCCAATCACAACCTCGAGCGCGAGAGCCAGCGTCACCTCTCGCGCCTGCGGCAGCTCCTCGCCAGCCCGCGGTAGTCATGCGGACGCGAGGGCCGGGGTGGAGTGCTCTCCCTCACCCGTCCACGTCGGGCGGATCCGTGTGCCCACCACCATCATCCACGCTCGAGCCCACCCGGCCCAGGCTGTAGGTGGTGTTCGGAGTGCTCGCGCCCTGGCGACTCGCGTTCGCCGTCACCCGCAGCGCCGCTCCCTGCACCGGATCGTTCGCGTTCTCATCGCTGATAGACGTCTTCTCGGGCTGCATGGCGTCCCCTCCTGACTTCGTGAATGTCGTGGCGCCCGGCAATCTACCCGATGTCGGGCGCTCGCGGGCCAGAGCAAGGCGCATGCCGTCCCGTTGGGTCATTCGCGCTGCCTCTACCCACGGGGATTGCCGGGAAATCTGGCCGTCGGAGCGGGTCTCGACATGTCGAGCGGTGTCGAACCGTGTTCCGGACGCCTTCAGGTCTCGAGCCCCAGCTCCTTGATGCGGCGGCGCAGGGCCTGCCTGGAGACCTCCAGGCGTTGCACCATGGCCTCCAGGTTGCCCTGGCACTCCTGGTGGCAGCGGGTGATCTCCTCCGTGCTCAGGTCTCCCGCGGTGCGGATGTGCTTGCTGCGGTCGATCAGGTCATAGATGGAGGAGCGGGGGATGCCGAGCTGATCCGCCGTGGGTTTGAGATCCCACGAGTTCGCCCGCAGTGCGGCGAGGAGCTCCTGCTCGGAGATGTCCGAGGGCTTGCGGCGGGGCGCGGGGGGCGTCCTGGGCGCCGGCGTTTCCTGGGTGGAGAGGGCGCGTCCCGCGGGCAGGGGCGTGACGGAGCCCAGCTCGCGCTCGAGCCGGGGATCCACCCGCAGGTGCGGCTGGCCCCGGCTGGTGATGATCAGCTGCCGGACCAGGTTGCGCAGCTGGCGGATGTTGCCGGGCCAGGAGTAGCGGACGAGGCGGGCCGCCAGCGAGGCCGGCAGCCACGGCTCGGCGGAGGAGTCGGTGGGGTTCAGACGCCAGGACTCGCCGATCGCCTCGAGCTCCTCGCGGGCGAAGTGGAGGACGAGCAGGCCGATGTCCTCGCGGCGCTCGCGCAGTGGCGGCACGCGGATGTCATAGCCGGTCAGCCGGTGCAGCAGCGGGGCCTTGAAGCGTCCCTCGAGGATGCGCGCCTCCAGGTTGGCATCCGTCGCCGCCACCAGGCGCACGTCCGTGGTGACGGGGGTGTGCCCGCCCACCGGGTACATCTCGCCCGTCTCCAGCACGCGCAGCAGCATCACCTGGACCTCGGGGGGAGCCTCGCCCACCTCGTCGAGGAACAGGGTTCCCCCCTGGGCGGCGCGGAAGAAGCCCTCGCGCTCCCTCGTGGCGCCCGTATAGGCGCCCTTGTGCGCGCCGAAGAGCTCCGCGGCGGCCAGCTCCTTGGGGATGGCGCCCAGGTTCACGCTGATGAACCGCTCGCCACGGCGCTTGCTCCGCTCGTGGATGGCCCGGGCCACCAGCTCCTTGCCCGTTCCCGTCTCGCCCCGGATGAGCACCGGTACTTCCAGGTCGGCGATCTGCTCGATGTGTGCGCGCACGCGCCGGGTACTCGTGCTCTCACCCACCATGCCCAGCGGATCCGTGGAGGGCTCGTCCATCTCGGGCTCCATCAGGTGCAGCAGGAGCACCACGCGCTCGGCGAGCTCGAGCGGGACGCCCGGGGTCAGCTCCTCGGGTCCGAACTCCCGGCCTCCCCGGATCGGCTCACCCGCCACCACCTGGGTGCCCCCCTCGTCGACGAGCAGCCGCAGCCGCCCCTCTCCGGCGGACACGAAGCGCAGCGGCTTCCTGCTCAGGCCGCGATCGCCGAGGGGCCCTCCCGCGCCGCCACCGGGCCGCGCGAACTCCGGCGCCATCCGCGACAGGTGCACCTCCCCGCCGGTGAGCAGCTCGCCCAGCAGGAGCCGTTCACCCACCCGCCGCATGTCGGGGTGCGAGACAATGGTAAGGGCTGGAACGCGGCGACGGGACTGAGCGCCTGCGCTGGGTTTCTGCCGGGTGAGTGTGATCACGTCATCCAGCTGACCTTCATTCATGGCTTCTCACTGTACACTGGGGCCCACCCCCGGACGACGTCTCCGCCCTGCTGGCGGGCCCCCCAGACAGCCGGACGCCTCCTCGCCAGCCTCCCTCGGATCTCCTTTGGAGAGAGCAGGGCAGTGAACCGCCGGGCGGGCTTTTGCCGGAACGGCCGGGCGTGCCAACCCTGTGGGTATGGCGACCCCTCGACGACCCAGTGGCTCCGCCCGGGAGCGATTGCGTACCTACCGTGAGAAGCGTGACTTCACCAGCACTTCCGAGCCCGCGCCGGAAGTCCCGGCGCCGCGTGGAGGGAGTGGACCCGTCTTCGTGGTGCACAAGCACGACGCCACGCGGCTGCATTACGACCTGCGGCTGGAGATAGACGGGGTGCTGGTGAGCTGGGCCATTCCCAAGGGCCCCAGCTATGACCCCGCGGACAAGCGGCTGGCGGTGCAGACCGAGGACCACCCGCTGGCCTACGCCACCTTCGAGGGCCGCATCCCCGAGGGCAGCTATGGGGCGGGCGATTCGATTCTCTGGGACTCGGGCACCTTCGACACGGTGCCGCCGGGCCAGGCCTCCGAGCAGCTCGCTCGGGGGAGGCTGCACGTGGCGCTGCACGGACAGAAGCTCGAGGGGGAGTGGCACCTCATCCGCACGCGTCCCAGTGGGAAGAAGGCGCAGTGGTTGTGCTTCAAAGCAAAGGACGGCACCGAGCGGGCCGGCTACGACGTCGCGGCGGAGCGCCCCGAGTCCGTGAAGTCCGGACAGCGCGCCACCCGCGGGCCCACGCGCCGCACCCGGAGCGCCGCCACCGCGAAGTCGGCGCGAAAGAAGTCCGCGCGAAAAGCGAGTCCCTCGCGCCGGGCCACGCGCGTCCGCACGCCCGAGGCGCTGCTGGAGCGGGTGGGCTCGCCCATGCTGGCGACGCTGGCCCAGGTGGACGCCACCGAGGGGGCCGACTGGCGCTTCGAGGTGAAGTACGACGGCTTCCGCGCGCTCGCCGGGCTCCAGGGAGGCCGGGTCGCGCTTCAGTCGCGCGGCGCGAATGACCTGTCCCTCCGCTTCCCGGCCATCGCCCGGGCGCTCGAGACGCTCGGCGAGCACGAGACGGTGGTGGATGGGGAGATCGTGGCCCTGGACGCGCACGGCCGCTCGCGCTTCCAGCTGCTCGGCCAGGGCGCCGAGGAGCGCTTCGTCATCTTCGACCTGCTGTGGCTCGACGGGGAAGACCTGCGTGCCCTGCCACTGGAGGAGCGCCGCGAGCGACTCGAGCGGCTCCTCGCGCGGGTGAAGCCACCGCTGGCGCTCGCCGAGCGGGTGGAGGGCAGCGCGAGCGAGGCGCTGGCGGAGGCGAGGCGCAACGAATGGGAAGGCGTCATGGCCAAGCGCGTGGGCAGCCCCTACACGCCGGGCCGGAGCGCCACGTGGCTCAAGCTGAAGGTGCAGGCCAACCAGGAGGTGGCCATCGTGGGCTTCACGCCCATGGCCAACGAGCGGCCGGAGCTCGGCTCGCTGCTGGTGGCGGTGCGCGAGGGCGAGGGCTGGCACTACGCGGGCAAGGTGGGCACGGGCTACAGCGCGAAGGTGCGGCGCGAGCTGCTCTCGCGTCTGTCGCGCGACGTGGTGAAGAAGTCGCCGGTGGAGGACGCTCCCTTCGTTCGGGACGCCCTGCGCAACGAGGAGGCGCGCTGGGTGAAGCCCCGCTACGTGGCCCAGGTGGCCTTCACCGAGTGGACCGAGGACGGCCGTCTGCGCCATCCCTCCTTCCAGGGTCTACGCAGTGACAAGCGCCCCGAGGAGTGCGTGCGGGAGCGGCCGCGCAGTGCCCCGGTGCGTGACTCGGGGCGGAAGGCGGCCAGCTCGCGAGGCCCCCACCGGCGGACCGGGACCAAGGTGCGCCGGGGCGCGGCGGCCGCGGGCAGGACCTCCGTGGCTCGCAAGGAGCAGGAGGCCACCACCACCACCAGGCAGGGCCGTACGCCGCTGGTGGCGCTCACCCATGGCGAGCGGGTGCTCTTCCCCGAGCCGGGCTTCACCAAGGCGGACGTGTTCGCCTACTTCCGGGACGTGGCGCCCCTGATGGTGCCGGCGCTCGCCGGACGGCCGCTCGCGCTGCAGCAGTGGCCGCGAGGGGTGGACGAGCCGGGCTTCTTCCGCCAGGGCGTGAAGGGCACGCCGGACTGGCTCACCACCGCGTGCATCCACCACCACGAGGCGAAAGACCTGCCCCACGTGGTGGTGGACCGGCCCGAGTCGCTGCTGTGGCTCGCCAACCAGTCCGCGCTCACCCTGCACATCTGGTCGAGCCGGGTCGGGCACCTGGAGGAGCCGGATTGGGTGTTCTTCGATCTGGACCCGGGCAATGGGACCTTCGATGACCTCATCCAGCTGGCCACCTCGTTGCGGCGCCACCTGGAGGGGTTGGAGCTGACGAGCGTGCCCAAGACGTCCGGCAAGCGGGGCCTGCACGTGCTGGTGCCGCTCGCTCCCGGCCACACCTACGAGCAGGTCTGGGAGTTCGCCCACTCGACATTCGAGGCGCTCGCCCGGGAGCACCCGGAGCTGGCCACCACCGCGCGGGCCAAGCGTGAGCGGCAGGGGCGGCTGTACCTGGACGCGGACCAGAACGCCTGGGGCAAGACGCTCGTGGCGCCGTACTCCCTGCGCGCCCTGCCGCACGCTCCGGTGTCCACGCCCTTGAAGTGGTCCGAGGTGACGCGGCGGTTGGATCCCACACGCTTCACCCTCGGTACGGTGCGCCGACGCCTGGACAAGGTGGGGGACCTGTTCGCCCCGGCCCTGGCCGGCGGGCAGAAGCTGCCCCCTTCTTCCCTGAAGCGTCGGCGGTAGGCTCGGACGCGCGCGAGGCACCTCCGTTTCTCAAGATTCGATACGGCGGTGCCTCGAGGTCGGGCGTGCTCTGTCTGGGAGTTCACACGGTAAACACCGCTAGTCAATTCCAGGTACGGTGGTAGCGTGCGCCCTCCGAGAACATGAGACAAATGGCGGACGGAGCGGACAGCTTTCTTCGGCAGAGGGATCGCGCCGGGCAACTGGCCGCCTGGGGGCGCCTGGACGTGGCGCTCTCCGAGTTCCGGCGGTTCGAGGCGGAGGGGCGCACCCAGGAGGCCATCGCCGGTTACGAGGGGCTCGCGAAGGCCTGGGCCCATGGCAGTCAGCTGCTGCGCGCCATCGTGGCGTGCAAGGCGCTGACGAGGCTCGAACCGGCGCACACCCGCACCCAGGCCCTCATCGCGGGCCTCTACGCGCGCCATGCCGAGGGCCCGGGGGAGCTGACGTCCGCCGAGGTGGAGGCCCTGCTGGACCGGGAGAACCCGGCGTTGTCGGTGCCCCTCTTCTCGCTGCTGGACCGTGACGCGTTCGTGGCCCTGCTCGACGCGGTGGAGGTGCGCACGTGCGCGACCGGCCAGACGGTGGTGCGCGAGGGCGAGCAGGGCGCGTCGATGGTCTTCATGGTGGAGGGGCGCGCGGACATCGTGCGGACGCTGGAGGACGGCTCGCGGCAGGCGGGGCCCTCGGTGGTGGAGGGCGGGGCCTTCGGGGAGCTGACGCTGCTGGCCGAGGGGCCCCGGCCGGCGGGCCTGGTGGCGGCCGTCCCCTCCGTGCTGCTGGAGCTGACGCGGGAGCGGCTGTTGCAGGTGTCCGGCCGGCATCCGCTGCTGATGCGGGTGGTGGAGGCCTTCTGCCGCAGGCGCGCGGTGGACAACCTGCTGCGCACCCACCCGATGTTCTCGCTGCTGCCGTACGAGCAGCAGCGGGTGGTGGCGCGCGAGTTCCGGCTCCAGCGGGTGGAGGCGGGCACGACGCTGCTCACCGCCGGGGCCACCGGAGACGCCGTCTACCTGCTGCTGCGCGGCCGGTGCACCCCCTACCACGTGCACCCGGACGGCCATGAGACGCCCTACCCGGTGCTGCGCGAGGGCGACGTACTCGGGGAGATCTCCCTGCTGCTGGACAAGCCGGTGACGGCGATGGTGCGCGCGGACGTCCCGTGCCTGCTGCTGCGGCTGGATCGCTCGGCGTGCGAGCGGCACATCTTCAGCCAGCCGGGCATGCGCGACGCGCTGATGCGGATCGGCGCCGAGCGCCTGCGGCGTACCGCCCGCGTCCTCGCGGAGCGCTCCCTGCCCGAGGGCGACTCGAGCGTGTGACCTCGGGGGTGCCGGTCGACCCGGACGGACGGTGAAAGTCCCCCATCCGTTCTCCTCTGGAACCCCCCGCAGGAACCCTTTGCAAGCCGCTTTCGACGAGCCTAGAAGACGCTCGATCCCAGCGGACGGTAAGGAAGGACGGCACTTACAAATGACGGACAGTTTCAAGAGCAAGAGCCAGTTGAAGGTGGGCTCGGCCACGTACGACTTCTACAGCCTCGCCAAGGTGGGCAAGGACAACGCCTCGGTCGCGCGCCTGCCCTTCTCGCTGAAGATCCTGCTTGAGAACCTGCTGCGCTACGAGGATGGCCGCGTGGTGAAGCGCGAGCACATCGAGAAGATGCTCGCCTGGAACCCCAAGGCCGACCCGGACACTGAAATCTCCTTCCACCCGGCCCGCGTGCTGCTGCAGGACTTCACCGGCGTGCCCGCGGTGGTGGACCTGGCCGCCATGCGCGAGGCGCTCGCCGCCATGGGGGGCGATCCCGCGAAGATCAACCCGCGCAACCCGGCCGACCTGGTCATCGACCACTCGTTCCAGGTGGACGTGTTCGGCACCTCGGACGCCTTCCGCGCCAACGCCGAGCTCGAGTTCGAGCGCAACAAGGAGCGCTACGCGTTCCTGCGCTGGGGCCAGAACGCGTTCAAGAACTTCCGCGTGGTGCCGCCCGACGTGGGCATCTGCCACCAGGTGAACCTGGAGTACCTGGCCCAGGTGGCCTTCCGTCAGGGCAACGTGGTGTGCCCCGACACGCTGGTGGGCACCGACAGCCACACCACCATGGTCAACGGCCTGGGCGTGGTGGGCTGGGGCGTGGGCGGCATCGAGGCCGAGGCCGCGCTGCTCGGCCAGCCCATTACGATGCTCATCCCGCAGGTGGTGGGCTTCAAGCTGACGGGCAAGCTGCCCGCGGGCGCCACCGCGACGGACCTGGTGCTCACCGTCACGCAGATGCTCCGCAAGAAGGGCGTGGTGGGCAAGTTCGTCGAGTTCCACGGCAACGGCCTCAAGAGCCTGTCGCTGCCGGACCGCGCCACCATCGCCAACATGGCGCCCGAGTACGGCGCCACCATCGGCTTCTTCCCGGTGGACGAGGAGAGCCTCAACTACCTGCGCTTCACCGGCCGCCCGACGGAGCTCGTCGCGCTCGCCGAGGCCTATTACAAGGAGCAGGGCCTCTTCCACACCGAGAGCACGCCGGACCCGGTCTTCAGCGACACGCTGGAGCTGGACCTGTCCACGGTGGTGCCGAGCCTCGCCGGCCCCAAGCGCCCGCAGGACCGGGTGCCCCTCAAGGACATGAAGGTCGGCTACGAGAAGTCGCTGGTGGAGATGCTCTCCGCTGGCAAGAGCAAGGGCGAGGACGACGAGGGCGGCGGCAAGGCCAAGGCCTCCGCGGCCCCGGTGCCTCCCGAGCGCCTCAAGCAGACCGTCACCGTCAAGCAGGGCAACCAGAGCTACGAGCTGGGCCACGGCGCGGTCGTCATCGCCTCCATCACCTCGTGCACCAACACCTCCAACCCGGCGGTGCTGCTGGGCGCGGGCCTGCTGGCCAAGAAGGCGGTGGAGCGCGGCATCAACGTGAAGCCCTGGGTGAAGACGAGCCTGGCCCCGGGCAGCCGCGTGGTGACGGACTACCTCAAGGAGGCCGGCCTCATGCCCTACCTGGAGGCGCTCGGCTTCCACATCGTGGGCTACGGCTGCGCCACCTGCATCGGCAACTCGGGCCCGCTGCCGGACCCGGTGGCCGACGCCGTCACCACGGGCGACCTCGTGGTGGCCGCGGTGCTCAGCGGCAACCGCAACTTCGAGGGCCGCATCAACCCGCACGTGCGCATGAACTACCTGGCCTCGCCGCCGCTGGTGGTGGCGTACGCCCTGGCCGGTGAGGTGGGCAGGGACCTGGACAACGAGCCGCTGGGCACGGACCGCAACGGCGCCGCCGTGTACCTCAAGGACATCTGGCCCACCGCCGAGGAGATCCGCCAGCTCATCGGCTCCGCGGTGAAGCCCGAGCAGTTCCGCAGCCAGTACTCCCGCGCCATGGAGGGCGACCAGCTCTGGCAGCAGCTCCAGTCGGGCGGCGGCAACACGTTCAAGTGGGACCCCAAGTCCACCTACGTGCGCAAGCCGACCTTCCTGGAGAACATCCCCGCCGAGCCCAAGCCCCTCTCGGACATCAAGGGCGCCCAGGTGCTCGCGCTGCTGGGCGACTCCGTCACCACGGACCACATCTCGCCCGCGGGCAACATCGCCAAGACGAGCCCGGCGGCCAAGTACCTCATGGAGCAGGGCGTGGAGCCGAAGGACTTCAACTCCTACGGCGCCCGCCGCGGCAACCACGAGGTGATGGTGCGCGGCACCTTCGCCAACATCCGCCTGAAGAACCTGCTGGTGCCGGGCGTGGAGGGCGGTGTCACCGTCCACATCCCCACCCGCGAGCGGATGAGCATCTACGACGCCTCCATGAAGTACCAGCAGGCGGGCACTCCGCTCGTGGTGCTCGCGGGCGCCGAGTACGGCACGGGCTCCAGCCGTGACTGGGCCGCCAAGGGCACGGCGATGCTGGGCATCAAGGCCGTCATCGCCAAGAGCTTCGAGCGCATCCACCGCTCGAACCTCATCGGCATGGGCGTGCTGCCGCTGCAGTTCGAGGCGGGTCAGGACGCGCAGAGCCTGGGCCTGACCGGTCACGAGACGTTCGAGATCGTCGGCATCGCGGAGAACCTGGCGCCGCAGAAGAAGCTCACCGTGAAGGCCACGGGCGAGGGCGGCACCAAGGAGTTCACCGCGCTGTGCCGCATCGACACGCCGAACGAGCTCGACTACTACCGGCACGGCGGCATCCTTCTGTACGTGATGCGCCAGCTGGCCAAGGCGTAGTCCAGACGAGAAAAATCGGGAGGAGCCGCCCCCCAGCGGCCCCTCCCGACTCCCAACCCACCCAACCCCGTCCGTCCTGCCCCTCTGTCTTCGCGAACAGGGGGAGAGCATCCCGCGTGCCAGGGTGCTCCGGGGAAAGGGGGTGTGATTTCACGGCCTTATCGGGACGTGACGCGGCGCATTGGACGGGAGACGGTAAGACCGACAGACCGGTTTCCTCCGTGCGTCCGCCTGCCCACCGGACGGCCCGCCGTCACCACCGCCGAGGTTCTGACCTCTCCTGGTCAGGGGGCATGCAGGCGTTCATCGGCTCTTCCGGGGTTTGCTCCGGATCGTTCATGAGCCTGAGCAGCGCCCGCAACACGTTGTAATATGGAGGAGCGCGGCGCCGCTCTCCGAGCTCGAGGCCGCTGGAAAGCGAGCATGAGTACCGAGTCGGCCCCAAGCAGTGATCGCACCTACGACGCGGAGCAGGATCTGCAGCATCGGTTGAGCCTGGCGACGCCGGAGCACACCACGCGCGGCTTCCTGTTCACCTCCACGTTGAGAGTGGTGCGCGACCTCGGGGAGAGCGAGGCGGTGGTGAAGCGCTGCATGGCGGCGAGCGGGGAGAAGTCCTTCGCGGAGTTCTTCAACTACCCCACGCGCTCTCTGCTGTTGTTGCTCGCCGCCGCGGCCCAGGCGCTGAGCGGCCGGTACGGCAGCTTCGGCGAGGCCCTGCGGCAGATCGGCTTCAGGGCCGGGGAGAGCTACATGGAGACCCCGGTCGGCCGGACGGCGATGCAGCAGGCCGGAGCGGCTCCCCAGCAGATCATGGGCACCCTGCAGACGCTCTACTGGGTGTTGACGAGCTACGGAAAGCCCGAGGTGACCTGGACCGGGCCCAAGAGTGGCGTGCTCGCCATCCAGCGCACCCTCATGCCGCTGGCGTACCACGAGGGCGCGGCCGTCTCGATGGCGACGAAGCTGGGGATGCGCGGCGCGAAGGTGCGCGCGCGCAAGACGGGCGAGCTCAGCATCGAGCTGGAGTTCTCCTGGTGAGCCGGACGGCCGTCCGGACGCGTCAGGCCTGCGTGAGCCGGGCCCAGGCGGCCCGGTAGCGAGCCAGCCGCTCGGCGTCCTTGGCGGTGACGGCCGGCAGCCGCCGCACGTCCATGTTGTCCTCCAGATCCGCCAGCTTCACCCGGCGCGCGAGCGCGTGGGGACGGACGCGCTCGATGAAGGCCTCGTACGTCTCGCCCTCGCGCTTCGTCAGGTGCTCCAGCGCGTCCAGCACCTCCTCCGGGTAGCCGAGCCCGCGCAGCCGCTCCAGCGTATAGGGCGAGTCCTCCACCACGTCGTGCAGGACGGCCACCATCCGCTCCAGCTCCCCGTTCAGGCGCAGCATCACCCGCAGGGGATGGAGGATGTACGTCTGTCCGGCCTTGTCCCGCTGGCCCCGGTGGGCCTCCACGGCCAGGGCGATGGCGTCTTCGAGCGTGGGCACGGCGTGGCTCCCTTTCACCAGAGGCCCTTCTTGCTGCGCTGGGCCTTCTTCTCGCCTTCTCGTTTCTTCGTCTCCAGACGGCGCCGCTGCGAGCCCTTGGTGGGCTTCGTCTTGTGGCGCTTCTTGGGCACGTAGGTGAGCGCCTGGAGTCCCTCGCGCAGGCGCTCGAGCGCGGCGCCCTTGTTCTGCACCTGGCTGCGGCGCTCGGTGCCCGTGACGGACAGCCCGGTGGGCGGGTGGGTCAGACGGACCCCACTGGCGGTGGTGTTGCGGTGCTGGCCGCCGGGGCCCGAGGCGATGAAGTACTCGACCTCGCAGGCCTTGAGCAGGGCGTCATCGTCCAGGGCGAGGGCCTCCAGAGCGGCCTGACGGCGGGAGGGGTCAACGTTCATGGGAGCGTCAACCTAGTAACACTCTGGCGTACCCGCGAGTCGGATGTCGTCCGGGTGAATCTCCACTGCATTTATTTACATATACGGTGAACGTGGGTTAACAGGCGGGGTCTGGAAACCCGGAAAAAGCCACCGTGGCTTCAATGCCGGGGCATGAGGAGAGAGGAACGCACATGATGGGGAGTACCGTGTCGAGGAGCCTGGGTGTCACGCTCCTGTTGCTCGTGAGTTCGCTGGTGGCCGCGTGTGGCGCGGGCGGAGAGGGCGACGAGCGGACGCTGGCCTCCCGGCGTGCTCCCGTCACCGTCATCATCGTGCAGGGCCGGCCGTACCGGTTGGCGGGTGGGTCGGGCCACTCGCTGTTCGTGACGCCGGCGGACACCGTGTGGAGCTGGGGCATCAACAGCCAGGGCCAGCTCGGGGACGGCACCACCGCCCAGAGGCTGAGCCCGGTGCAGGTGCAGGGGCTCACGGGAATCACCGCCGTCGCCGCTGGCAACACGCACTCGCTGGCCCTGAAGGCGGATGGCACGGTGTGGGCCTGGGGTGGCAACGGCGAGGGGCAGCTCGGGGATGGCACCACCAGCCAGCGGCTGACGCCCGTGCAGGTGTCGGGGCTGACGGACGTGAAGGCCATCGCCGCCGGCAACACGTTCTCGCTGGCGATGAAGGGGGATGGCACGGTGTGGGCCTGGGGCGCCAACGACGCCAACCAGCTCGGCAATGGCACCACCACCTCGAGCGCCACGCCCGTGCAGGTGCAGGGGCTGTCGGGCGTGAAGGCCATCGCCGCCGGTGACTCCCATGGACTGGCCCTGCTCCAGGACGGCACCGTGTGGGGCTGGGGCAGCAACTACTTCGGACAGCTCGGTGATGCCACCGCCGCCACGCATGCCAAGGCGGTGCGCATTTCCGGCCTCACGGGCATCAGTGCCATCGCGGGCGGTGGGGCCCACAGCCTGGCGGTGGACTCCAACGGCGCGGTGTGGGCCTGGGGTGACAACGCCTATGGCCAGCTCGGCAACGAGGGCACGGCCCCGTCCCCCACGCCGACGCGCGTGCTCGGCCTGTCGAACATCACGGCCGTCGCCAGTGGCACCTACCACTCCATCGCGCGGCGCATCGACGGCACGGTGTGGGCCTGGGGGGACAACAGCCTGGGCCAGGTGGGCGCGGCGGGGGCCAGCGTGCAGCGCGTCGCCATCCGGGTGCCCGAGCTCCTGGACGTGCAGGCCCTCGCCTGTGGCAACTCCTATTCCCTGCTCGCGCTGGGCGACAACACCGTGCGGGGCTGGGGTCTCAACAACTCCGGCCAGCTCGGCAATGGCAGCGCCAGCTGGCGTCCCCTTCCGGGTCAGGTGCAGGGCCTCTCCGGGGTGGAGCGGATCGCCTCCGGAGAGCTGCACGCCCTCGCCGTGCGCGAGTCGGACGGCACGGTGTGGGCCTGGGGGCAGAACGACTATGGCCAGCTGGGAGATGGCACCCACACCCTGCGCGCCTTGCCGGTGCAGGTGCCGGGGCTGACGTCCGTGCGGGCCATCGCCGCGGCCACCTACCACTCGCTGGCGGTGAAGGGTGATGGCACGGTGTGGGCCTGGGGCGACAACATCCATGGCGAGCTGGGTGATGGAACGAACGTCCAGCGCACGAGCCCGGTGCGGGTGACGGGCCTCACGGGGGTCTCCTCCGTGGCGGCGGGCACCTACCACTCGCTGGCGGTGAAGAGTGACGGCACGGTGTGGGCCTGGGGCTATGACAACCATGGACAGCTCGGGGATGGCGCCTTCGCCAGCAACCCGCGCACCACCGCGGTGCAGGTGCGGGGCCTCACGGGGGTCGTGGCCGTGGCGGCGGGCACCTACCACTCGCTGGCGTTGAAGAGCGACGGCACGGTGTGGGTCTGGGGCTACAACGGCACGGGCCAGCTCGGCGATGGCACCAACGTGTCGAGCAACGTCCCCGTGCAGCTGACGGGGCTGAAGGGAGTGCGGTCCATCGGCGCGGGGGCCTACCACTCGGTGGTGGTGAAGGACGATGGCTCGGCGTGGTCCTGGGGAGACAACACGTACGGCCAGCTCGGTGATGGGAGCACCCAGACGCAGTACGCGCCGGTCCAGGTGGTGGCCGTCACGGACGGCGTGTCCGTCGCCAGCCGGAGCAACCACGTGCTGGTGCAGCGCACCGATGGCTCGCTCTGGGCGTGGGGGCGCAACGGCCAGGGGCAGCTCGGTACGGGGAACAGCACCTCCGTGAACGTGCCGGTGCCGGTGCCGAGCTTCTCCCGCATCGCGACCATCGCGGTCGGGACCCGGTCCTCCCTGGCCTTGCGGACCGATGGCACGGTGTGGGCGTGGGGCGACAGCACCTATGGCCAGCTGGGCAATGGCGTCACCAGCTCCGCTTTCACCCCCGTCCAGATGAGGGGCAGCCCGCGCGATTCACTGCTCGCCTCGGGCTACCACCACTCGCTGCTCGTGCGCGACGACAACGCCGTGTGGGGCTGGGGGAACAACGGCAAGGGACAGCTGGGCACCGGCAATACCCTCCACCGGGCCACGCCCACCCGGGTGCGGAGCCTCACGTGTGTCGTGGCCGTTTCGGGTGGAGCCGCCTACACCCTGGCGCTGCGTTGCGATGGCACGGTGTGGGCGTGGGGTGACAACACCTATGGCCAGCTCGGGGAGGGCACGCAGATCTCGCGCACCGCGCCCGTGCAGGTGCAGGGGCTCTCGAACGTCGTGAGCCTCTCGGCGGGCCCCTACCATGCGCTGGCGGTGCGCTCCGACGGCACGGTGTGGGCCTGGGGGCTCAACGACAGTGGGCAGCTCGGGGATGGCACCACGCTCTGGCGCACCACCCCGGTGCAGGTGCGGGGGCTGCTGGACGTCACGGCCGTCTCGAGCGGCTCCAACCACTCGCTGGCGTTGAAGAGCGACGGCACGGTGTGGGCCTGGGGCTTCAACCTCCGGGGCCAGCTCGGGGATGGCACCACCACCGCGAGAAGCCTGCCGGTGCTCGTGCCGGAGCTCGCGGGCGCCACGGCCATCTCCGCCGGCTACTACCACTCGCTGGCGCTGACGAGCGACGGCTCGGTGTGGGGCTGGGGTGACAACAACTACGGCCAGCTCGGCACGGGCTCCACCGAATCGAGCTACCTCCCGGTGCGGGCACGGGAGCTGACGAAGGTCACGGCCATCGCGACCAACCACTCGCACTCCCTGGCCCTGCTGGCGGATGGCTCCTTGTGGAGCTGGGGCGGCAACGACTTCGGGCAGCTCGGGGAGGGCACTTCCAATCCGCGCTCGCTGCCGGCCCAGGTGCCGGGAGTCTCGGACGTCGTGGCCATCGCCGCTGGCTACCAGCACACCCTGGCGCAGTCAGAGGACGGCACGCTCCTGGCGTGGGGCAGCAACGAGTATGGGCAGCTGGCGGAGGCATCCACGAGCTTCCGCGGGAGCCCGGTGCTCATCTCCGGGCTGACGGATGGGGCGGCGCTCGCGGCCGGCGCCCACCACGCCCTGGTGCTGCACGCGGACGGCACCGTGTCCGCCTGGGGCCTGAACATCCATGGCCAGCTCGGGGATGGCACGGCCATCGGCCGCTCCAAGCCGGGGCGGGTGGAGGGCCTGACGGACGTCACCGCCATCGCCGCGGGAGCCTCCCACTCCCTGGCCCTGCGCTCGGATGGCACGGTGTGGGCCTGGGGTCTGAACGAACAGGGCCAGCTCGGCGACGGTTCGCGCTTCGACCGGTCCGTGCCGGTTCAGGTGCTGGAGCTGACGGACGTGAAGGCCATCGCCGCCGGATCCTTCCACTCGCTGGCGGTGAAGGGCGACGGCACGGTGTGGGCCTGGGGGAGCAACACCTCCGGGCAGCTCGGGGATGGCACCACGACCGGGAGCCTCGTCCCGGTGCGAGTGGTGAAGCTGGCGGATGTCGCGAGTGTCGCCGCGGGAGACTCCCACTCCCTGGCCCTGCGCTCGGATGGCGCGGTGTGGGCCTGGGGTGGCAACGACTTGGGGCAGCTCGGGGACGGCACCACGACCGGGAGCCTCGTCCCGGTGCGGGCGGTGGGTCCGTCGGACGTCCAGACCCTCGTCGCTGGAGCGGCCCACTCCCTTGCCCTGGACGGCGAGGGCTCGGTGTGGGCCTGGGGCTCCAATGCGAGTGGCCAGCTCGGAGACGGCACCACCGTGCCCAACCCGTTGCCGGTACGGTTGGAGACGGTGACGAGCGTCCAGGGCCTCGCCTCCGGGGCGAGTCACTCCGTGGGCTTGCTCCCCGACGGTGGGCTCGTCACCTGGGGGAACAATGCCCACGGCGAGCTCGGGGATGGCACCAACGACGCGCGCCCCCAGCCCAAGGAGGTGGTGGGGCTGACGGACGTGAAGCGGGTCGCCGCGGGCGATGCCTTCACCCTGGCCCTGGTGTCCGACGGCTCCGTGGCGAGCTGGGGCGGCAATCTGTACGGCACGCTGGGCAATGGCGTGATGTCCCAGCGCCTCACACCGGGCCCCGTCCAGTTCTGAGCGAGGGGGCGCGCGGTGCGCCTC
Source organism: Archangium violaceum (assembly GCF_016887565.1). NCBI lineage: Bacteria > Pseudomonadati > Myxococcota > Myxococcia > Myxococcales > Archangiaceae > Archangium > Archangium violaceum. The sequence goes on along the minus strand of NZ_CP069396.1, from coordinate 10,329,916 downwards.
CCTACTTCGCGAACCGCTTCCGGAGGGGCTTCCCCTCCTGGAGCAGGAGGCGCACGAGCCGCTGGCCGAACGTCACCAGGACGAGGCCCACCAATACCTGGGCGCCGAGGATGATGCGGTTGACGTCCACCGCCGGCATCCAGCGCACCTTGCCCTTGCTCAGGACGAAGGCGCCGGCCGGACGGGCCCGCAGACCGAAGCCGCTGCCGAAGCCCTTGCCGGTGCCACCCGCCGCCTCCGCTCCCTCGGGGGCGGAGCCCTCGCCGCCCCCTCCGCCGCCCCCACCGCTCACCCAGGCCGCGGGAATCACCGTCACCTCGCCCTGCTGGATGGGTTCTCCGAAGACGCGCCGGACATTGAAGGCGTCGCGAGCCCTGTCGATGACTTCGTTGACGTCCATGTTGCTACCCCCCGTGTTCCGAGGACCTTCCCGGATGAGGTAGCCACCGGCCAGGGGGGTCGCACCGGGCGCCTGCTCGGAGCCTTTCGGAATGAGCACGAGACGTTCTCTCAATGAGAGGCCGTCCATCTCATTTTGAGAGGTCCGCGAAGGCTCGGAAGGGTGGTGCCCAATGATTCCAGGGGGTTGGGTGTTGGCAAGGGGATTGCTCTAAGGAAGGGGTGTAGAGGCACCCTTCACGGAGACGACTCCAATGTCCATCGAGACCTGGCGGATCGACACCACCCACTCTTCCATCGGCTTCACCGTGCGGCACATGGTCGTGGCCCGAGTGCACGGCCGCTTCAGCCGCTACGAGGGCCGGCTGTTCGTGAACGGCGACGACCTCACGGGCGCGCAGGCGGAGGTGAAGATCGAAGCGGCGAGCATCGACACGCAGCTGGAGGCGCGTGACACCCACCTGCGCTCGCCGGACTTCTTCGACGTGGCGGCCTTCAAGCGGGTCATCTTCCGCAGCAGGCGCGTGGTGGCGGTGGGCAAGGACCGCTACCAGGTGGTGGGGGACCTCACGATCAAGGACTTCACGCGCGAGGTGGTGCTGGACACCGAGTTCCTCGGCCGTGTGACGGATCCGTTCGGCACCGAGCGCCTGGCCTTCAGCGCTCGCACGAGCATCGACCGCAAGGACTTCGGGCTGACGTGGAACAAGGCGCTGGAGACGGGCGGGGTGTTCGTGGGCGAGCGCATCGACATCGAGCTCGATGTGCAGGTGGTGAAGGCGGCCGCGCTGGAGAAGGCGGCATGAAGAAGAGAGAGGCTGGCCGGCCGCTCGGCCGACGTCAGGTGACTGGCGGGCTGGTGGCCGGCGTAACGGGCCTGATGGGTGGGACGCTGCTCGCACGCGGCGAATCGCTTCCGGGCTCTCGTGCATCGAAGGAAATTGGAGAACAGGAGTACCCCATGATGATCGTTCGACCCTCTGAAGCGCGCGGACATGCGAACCACGGTTGGCTGGACAGCCACCACACCTTCTCGTTCGCGGACTACTACGACCCGGACCAGATGGGCTTCCGCGCCCTGCGCGTCATCAACGAGGACAGGGTGGCGCCGCGCAGCGGTTTCGGCACGCACCCGCACCGGGACATGGAGATCGTCACCTACGTGCTCTCGGGGCAGATCGAGCACCGGGACAGCATGGGCACGCTCGGGGTGCTGCGCGCGGGTGAGGTGCAGCGCATGACGGCGGGCACCGGCGTGCTGCACAGCGAGATGAACAAGAGCGGCGAGGAGCTGCACTTCCTGCAGATCTGGATCCTCCCCGAGCGCAAGGGCCTGACGCCGAGCTACGAGCAGAAGGCCTTCACGGAGAAGGAGCGCCAGGGCCGCTTCCGGCTGGTGGTGTCTCCGGAGGGGACGGATGGCGCGCTGAAGGTGCACCAGGATCTGCGGCTGTACAGCACGCTCCTGGGCAAGGGCGAGCAGACGGAGTACGCGCTGGCCCCGGGCCGGCATGCGTGGCTGCAGGTGGCGAGGGGCAAGGGCACGCTCAACGGCGTGGAGCTGAAGGCCGGGGATGGAGTGGCCGTGTCCGAGGAGTCGCGCCTGGTGCTCAGCGCCTCCGAGCCGCTCGAGGCGCTGCTGTTCGACCTGGCGTGAGTCACTGGAAGACGGACAGGGCCCTCTTGTAGGTGCCCACGTGGTTGGGCCTCCAGGGTGGCGGTGAGCGGCTTCGCGTAGCCGCCACCCTGGGGGAGCACGAGGTGCAACCGGAGGCGTAGACCCAACGGGCGGCTCGTCCGTTCCATCAGCGAGCGCGCGCTGGAATTTCAACCCGGTTTTCCTCTCCCCGGAGCCCCTGCCATGACCCTGAAGCCCTTCTCGCGCCCCGTTCTCGGGGCCGCGCTGGCCCTGTTCACGTTCGCGTCTCCCCTGGCCCTCGCCGAGGCCCCCCAGAAGCCCGCCCAGGGCCAGGGCGCACCGGCCCAGCAGCCCCAGGCACAGCAGCAGCCCCCGTCCCAGCAGAAGCAGGCGCGGCCGAGGATCGACGTGGTCTTCGTGCTGGACACGACGGGCTCGATGGGAGGGCTCATCGAGGGAGCGAAGCAGAAGATCTTCTCCATCGCGTCGCGGATCGCCCAGGGCAAGCCGACGCCGCAGGTGAGGGTGGGGCTGGTGGCGTACCGGGACGTGGGGGACGAGTACGTGACGAGGCGGTACGACCTGACGGAGGACCTGGACGGCATCTTCACGCACCTGCGCAAGCTGCAGGCGGATGGGGGAGGGGACACGCCGGAGCACGTGGGGCGAGGCCTGGGCGAGGCGGTGTCGAAGCTGTCGTGGGACCAGAGCCGGGAGACGATGAAGCTCATCTTCCTGGTGGGGGACGCGCCGCCAGCGGATCGCCATGACGACTGGAACTTCAACCACTGGGCGAAGAGGGCGGCGGAGAAGCACATCGTGGTGAACACGGTGCGCTGTGGCGCGGACACGGAGACGGAGAGGAGCTGGAAGCTGGCGGCGAAGCTGACGGACGGGAGGTACGAATCGCTGGAGCAGTCGGGAGGGATGGTGGCGGTGGCGACGCCGTACGACGCGGAGCTGGCGAAGGTGAACGCGGAGCTGGCGCGCAAGACGCTGTATGCGGGGAAGAAGGAGGCGCAGCTGGCGAACCAGGCGCGAGCGGAGCAGATGGCGGAGCTGGCGCCGGAAGCGGCGGCCGAGCGCATCCAGTTCCTGAAGACGACGCGGGGGGCGGGGAGGGCGCCAGCGGCGGCGGCGGCGGTGAGCAGCGCGCCGGTGGCGGTGGGAGGAGCGGTGGACCTGGCGTCACAACCGGAGGCACTGGCGAGCGTGAAGGACGACGAGCTGCCGCAGGAGCTGAAGGGGCTGGACGCGAAGGGGCGAGAGGCGAAGGTGAAGCAGCTGGCGGAGGAGAAGAAGTCGCTGGAGGAGAAGGCGACGAAGCTGGCGGCGGAGCGGGACGCCTGGAGGGCGAAGAACGTGGCGGAGAAGGAGGACTCCTTCGACGCGAACGTGATGAAGGGAGTGAAGGAGAAGGCGGCGAAGTACGGCCTGTCCTACTGAGGGGCCAACACCCCTCTCCCTCTGGGAGAGGGACGGGGTGAGGGTATAGCGCGGACTCGGGTTGCGAAGGCTGCTACAAGGGCCTCCGCTCCCTCGAGGCCCCGATGAACTTTTCCGAGCTCGCCCTCTCACCGCCGCTGTTGCAGGTCCTCGAGGAACTGGATTTCCGGACCGCGACGCCCATCCAGGCCCAGAGCATTCCGGTGTTGTTGCAGGGTCGGGATCTCGTAGGCCAGGCGAAGACGGGGAGCGGGAAGACGGCGGCCTTCGCGCTTCCGATTCTGCGGAGGATCCAGCTGCAGCGGCGGAGGCTTCAGGCACTCGTGCTCTGTCCGACGCGGGAGCTCTGTGCCCAGGTGGCCGGAGAGTTCCGCCGGTTGGGCCGGAGATTGCCGGGACTCCAGGTGCTCGTGCTCGCGGGGGGCCAACCTGTCCGGCCCCAGGTGAACGCGCTGGAAAAGGGCGCCCACATCGCCGTCGGGACGCCGGGGCGCATCCTGGACCTGCTGCAGCGGGAGGCACTCGAGACGCGTCAGCTCGCCACGGTGGTGCTCGACGAGGCCGATCGGATGCTCGACATGGGCTTCCGGGAGGACATGGAGCGCATCTTGGGGGAGACTCCGCCGACGCGGCAGACGGTGCTCTTCTCGGCCACGTTTCCCCCGGACATCGAGGCGCTGAGCCGTGCCTTCCAGAAGGAGCCGGTGCGCGTGACGGTCGCGGAGGCCGAGGCGGCTCCGGACATCCAACAGCTGCGCTACACGTGCGAGCCCGAGGAGAAGACGGCGCTCCTGCTGAGAATCCTGCGGCAGTACCAGCCGACCTCGGCCATCGTGTTCTGCAACCTCAAGGCGACGGTCGTCGAGCTGACGCGGGCACTGGTGGAGGCGGGGGTGGGGGCGGACGGTCTCCAGGGGGACATGGAGCAGATGGCGCGCGATGACGTCATGGCGAAGTTCCGCAATCACAGCGCCCGGGTGCTCATCGCGACGGATGTGGCGGGCCGAGGCATCGACGTCGAGGCGCTCGATGCGGTCATCAACTTCGATCTGCCCTCACAGCCCGAGCCCTACGTGCACCGCATCGGCCGTACGGGGCGCGCGGGAAGAAGGGGCCTGGCCATCTCCATCACCACGCCGCGAGACGAGCGCAAGGTCGAGAGCATCGAGCTCGCCACGGGAGTGAAGATGGAGCGCGCGAGCGTGGAGGCGCAGCCCCCGGCGAGCGGCGTGTCGTTGGAGGCGGCCTGGGAGACGCTCTTCATCTCCGCCGGACGCAAGGACAAGATGAGGCCGGGAGACATCCTCGGAGCCTTGACGGGAGAGGCTGGCGGGCTGAAGGCCTCGGACATCGGGAAGATCGAGATCCACGATCATCACGCCTACGTCGCCGTCGCCAGGAGCATCGCGCGCGTGGCACTCCAGCGGCTGCGCGAGGGCCGGATCAAGGGACGCAAGTACCAGATCGAACGGGTGCGGTAGAGGCGCCTCCCATGGCGAGGAACAGCAGCTGTCCTGACGAGGAGGTGGGCGAGGGCACACGGCGAGATGGTTCACGGGGTCCTCCGCAGTGGGCGGGGTCGAGGGCTCTGTTTCTGATTGTCCTCTTCCTCCATGCCGCGTGTGCCACGCGCGCTCCCGGGGGGGACTCGGTTGGGGTGAGCGGTTACCGGCCACGAGCGACACCGGTGGTGCAGAGGGAGCAGGTGATCCGACCGGGAGCCTCTCCGCTCGAGCCAGTGATTGTCGTCGAGTTGGACGTGCTCGCGCCCGGAGGTTCCACCCGGGAGGTAGCCGTCACGAGGGCGGAGTTTCAGCGGGCGATGTGGCAACTCGCCGGTCGGCTACGGGTGGAGGGGACGCCCCGGGAGGCCGCGCAGTGGCTGTTCCAGGCCATGCCGGAGGAGGAACTGCTCGCCGAGGTGTACCGCGACCGTGTCCTCAGTCTGGTGCCCCTGGACGACAAGGGCCCTCTTGTCCCCGAGGCGGAGGCGGCACTCCGCGCCAGGTACCTGAGTTGGTGCGAGGGTCACGGAGGCGGTGACTGCCTGGGCCTCTTCGATGACGGGCCTTATCTGCGCACGGACGACCGGCGCACGCTGGCGCTCGCCCTGGCCTTCGGCACCGTATTGGATGAGACGAGGCAGGCCCTGGGGCGGGAGCTGAGCCCCAGGGCGGTGCTCTCCTCTCTGGTGTGGGCTGCTGGCCTGTATCTCGCGCTCTGGCTGGTGCCCGAGCCGAGTACGAAAGCAGCGGCCGCGGGGCTGTCGATTCTGCTCGTGGCCTGGCTGGGGGTGGACACGGTGTGGGGGCTCGTGGACGGGTGGGCCCGCATGGCGCACCGGGCGCACGAGGCCACTACGTTCGCCGAGCTGCGCGAGGCGGGCATGGAGGCGCTGGCGCGTGGGCGATGGGTGCACGCACGGCTCAAACGTGAGTTCGAGCACCTCATGTGGAATGGCAGAGGAGTGGACGTGGTAGACCCAGCACCGGGAGGGCAGAAGTACGAGGTGCTCTCCGGGACGGCGGAGAATTTCGCGGTGCATGGGCGGCGGATGGCCGGCGAGCTCTACCGGATGATCTTCTTCTGAGGAGCGCGGAGATGTGGCTCGGCAACATCATCCACAAGGATCGAGAGCTCGATGGCGAGCGGCTGGAGCTGATCGCCGAAAAAGACCGTCTCATCTATCTCGGGCCAAACCTCACGCTTCGGCGGTGCGCGGTCGTTGTTCGCGTGCCGGCGAGTCGGTTGATCATCCGAGAAGCGCGCTTCATCGACTGCACCATCGACCTCAAGCAGGAGCTGAGGAACCATCGGGACTGGGTAAGCGCGTCGCTAGAGGGCTGCCGCTTCAAGGGGCGCATGCTGGGTTGCGACTTCGGGTCCTTTCCCGGGTACACCTCTGGGGGCGAGCACGGCCATGTGGAGGACTGTGACTTCTCCGAGGCCCGCCTGGACCTGTGCCGCTTCCACAATTGCGACATGCGGACGTTGCGATTGCCGCGTTGGCCCTGCTTCACCATCCTCGATCCCATCGGCAGAGGCCACGAGCTCACGAGCGTGGAGTGGCCAGGAAGTTTTCGTCCGGTCACGTTGGAGGGCGATTACAAGGAGGTTCCCTCGGTAGTGGCGACGACATTCTACGCGCCCGCCGAGGCAAAGCGCTCGGGCACGACCGAGGACGAGCTCAAGGCCGCGATCGAGCGGTTCGACTTCATCGTCCACTGAGCGGGTGCGACGGGCGTGCCGGTCGCTTCAGGTGTTGACGAACTCCTCCAGGCGCTTGCGATTGAGGGTCTGGTTCAAGAAGGCGAAGTCATCGCCGTAATTGGAGAGTGAGAGGTCGCTCTGCTGGGCGAGCCATCGGGCGAGGTGTTCCTCGTCCTCGAACCGCCGCACCTCCTGGCCGCCGAACCCGTCCCACAGCGAGGCGTAGACGAAGCTCTCATCCTCGTCCTTGTACAGGCCCATGCCGCAGTAGTCGCGGTGGCTGAATCCGAGCGACGCACCCGTCTTCAACCTCCTCGCCACGCTCCAGGCCAGCTCGGGGCCGAAGGGCTCGTCACTCGGCGCCACGTTACGAAAATAGGCCAGCCGCGCGTCCACCTGCCTCGTGGCATTCTCCAGCTGCTCCAGCTCCCGCAGGCTCTTGACCTCCGCCGCGCCCATCAGGGTCACCGAGGAAGTCCGCGCGATCAGGTCCACCCGGACGGTGAGCACGCCGTTCCCCGGGTACTGCTGAAGGAGCTTCTCCGCGAGGGTGGCGAACGGCTCGAATCGGAACTGGAAGAAGCTCTCGGGCTGGCCATTGGCTCCCGTGGCATACACGAGCGAGTCGAACTGCTCGGTCTCCCCGTTCTCGATGCGGGTCATCTCCAGTGTGCCTTCCTCGCACCGGTTCCGCTGGAGGAATTCCCCCAGGGTCCGGGCGATCTCCTCGCCGGCAGGTCCCGTGGGAAGGGCGGGGCGTTTCCTCGCATCGAGGTGCTCGCGCTGGCCGGTGAGCTCGTTCCGCTCCTCCGTCAGCTCGGCCAACCTGCGTTGCCGCCACGCCTCGAACTCATCGCGTACGCCGCTCATCCCTGGAACTCATCCGAGCTCCAGGCCTTCAGCGCCTGGTCGCAGGCCTTCTTCTTCTTGTAGACCCAGAAGGCTTTCTCGTCGTCGACGCGGCACTCGAAGACCCCGCTGCTGGTGGTCTGGCAATCCTTGAAGGTCTTCGAGTCGGCCTGGGTCATCTTCCGGCACTTCACTTCATGATCGGCCGTCACCTCGAAGCCGTACCAGCCGACGATCTTCTCCGGGGGAGTCGCGCTCTGGGCGGATGCCAGGGGGCCGAAGCAGAGACTGGAGAGCAGCGCGGCGGTGCGCCACGCGCGGGAGAGCGGGGTGGGTCTTTCCATCCGGAAAGGAAAGCACAGGGGCCTCGGCCAGTTCCAGTGGAGCCGGGGCCCCCACGACCGTGTGGTGCGACTCGAGCCCGGTGCTACTGCTTGCCGCTGCAGACGTCGGACTTCGCGCACTTCGTGTAGATGGTGTCGGCCTTGTCGAAGATGTCGGTACACGAGGTCGAGTTGATGGCGTCCAGGCAGAACTGGAGCTTGTCTCCGTTGATCATCCCGTCACAGTCGGCCATCGACCACCGATCGTTCCAGAACGACTTGCGGTTCGTGATGCACTCGTCGCGGTTGGTGAAATCCTTGCCGCTGCCGATCTCCCCGCAGCGCTCGTAGGCGTCGCAGGTGTTGTCGGCCGCGACGCTCACCGCGTCGACCTGCTTGCCCGTGATGCCGGCGAGGGTCGAGTCACCACAACCGAGGAGTCCCACCGCTCCCACCAGCCACAACACGTTGTTCATTTTCATGCGGGGGGGAGTTAGGTGCCCGATGCTCGATCGTCAAGTGCGTCGTGCCCCCCTCCGCCCCTGGCGTTCGCTTGACGCTCCCCACCTCCGGTGGGACGTTGGGACACCGCCCTAGCCAAGATGGCCACCGAACCCCACCCGCCCCAGTTCGTCCTCGAGCGCAATCAGCGCCTGTCGCGTTCCCTGCTCTGGGGATGTCAGCGGGCCTTCTTCGAGCACCAGGGCATCGAGGCCTGGCGTCAGGGCCTCGTTCCGAACTTCATCACCAGCAATCCCGTCATCGGCCGGGCCTATGCGCAGGTGGTGCTCGGCTGGATGCGGGACTGGTGCGGGGGCGCTCGGGGAGAGGGCGGCCGGCTCCTGGCGCCGGACCCGGGCCAGCCCTTCTACCTCATCGAGCTCGGAGCCGGCGCGGGGCGCTTCGCCTTCCACTTCCTGGAGGCCTTCCGGCAGCTGCGCGCTCGCTCCCAGCTGAGGGACGTGGCCTTCCGGTACGTGATGACGGACCTGCCGGAGCGCAACCTCGAGTTCTGGCTGTCCCATCCACGCCTCCAGCCCTTCCTGGAGGAGGGACTGCTGGACATCGCCCGCTTCGATGCCGAGCGCGACGAGCAGCTCGAGCTCCGCCACTCCGGCATCGTCCTGGCGCCGGGGACGGTGGCCAATCCGCTGGCGTTGGTGGCCAACTACTTCTTCGACAGCATTCCGCAGGACGCCTTCTCCCTGCACGACGGCGTCCTCCACGAGTGCCTCGTCTCCGTCGCCTCCCCGCGGCCCGAGCCGGAGCTGGCCGCGCCGGACCTCCTGGAGCGAGCCGTGGTGTCCTTCGAGGACCACCCGGCGGAGGGCGCCTGTTATGGGGACGTGGAGCTGGACCGCATCCTGGCGGACTACCAGGAGCGGCTGGACGACACGACGTTCCTGTTCCCCTCCAGCGCGCTGCGGTGCCTCCGCCGGCTGCAACGGCTCGCGGGGGACCGCCTGCTGCTGCTCTCCGGAGACAAGGGCCACGCCAGCGAGGACGAGCTTCGGGAGCGCTCGTCCGGAGTGAGCCTGGTGAAGCACGGGGGGGCCTTCTCGCTGATGGTGAACTACGACGCCATCGGCCAGTACTTCCGCCGCCGGGACGGTCAGGTGCTGCGTCCCATCCACCGCCACGTGAGCCTGCACGTGGCTGCCTTCCTCCTGGGCCAGCCGCCGGACGGCCATGGTGAGACGGAGCTGGCGTACGAGGAGGCCATCGAGAAGTTCGGACCGGACGACTACTCCACCCTCCTGAAGCGGCTCGCGAAGCACTACGAGGAGATGTCGCTGGAGGAGCTCCTGGCGGCCCTGCGATGGAGCGGCTGGGATTCCGGCATGCTGATGGACATCTTCCCCGTGCTGGTGGCCCAGGCCGAGTCCGCGGACGAGCCGCTGCGGCAGGAGGTGTGCTGGGCCATCCAGCAGGTGTGGGAGACGGACTACCCGCTCGGCGCGGAGGAGGAGGACCTGGCCTTCCACCTGGGGATACTGCTCTACGTGATGGACCGTCCCGAGCAGGCCCTGACGTTCTTCGAGCACTCGCTGCGGCTGTGCGACGAGGAGCCGGGCACGTACTTCAACCAGGGGATGTGCCATGTGCGCCTGCGGCAGGATGCTCGGGCGTTGGAGTGCTTCGAGCGGGCGCTGGCCCTGGCTCCCGACTTCAGCGAGGCCCGGGAGATGCTCTCCCAACTCCAGTCCCCGGACTGGCGCCAGGGACCGGAAGAGGACGAGGAGGCGGGCGGGGCCGGGGAGTGAGCCGGGGCCCCGGCCGGCCGCGAGGGGCTGTCAGAAGCTCGCCTGGACCAACAACCGTCCCTCGACGACGTTCTGCCTCGAGATGGGCGCGCCCTTCTTCAGCAGCGCCGTCTGGTCCGGCTGCTCCAGCAGGAGATACGAGCCCACCGACTCCTCGAAGATGACCGGAGTCCCCAGCAGGATGGGCAGGTCCATGATGATCTTCGCGTTGAAGCCCTTGAAGCTGTAGGTCAGCGAGGGTGTCACCTCCTGGATGGCGCGCGTGCCGGTGATGGGCGCCTCACCCACGGCGAAGCGGTCGTCTGGCCGGATGAAGGCATACCGGAGCGCGACCTCCACGGGCTTCCACTGGTACGCCACCTGGGCCCGGCCGCCCGGGACGCGCAGGTCTCCGTAGTCATTCTGGTAGACGCCGAAGTTGCCCTCCACCTCCGCCGAGAGGACGCCCGGGCCCGCGGGAGCGCGCATCGCGATGTCGGCACCGACCTGCCACAGCTTGCCCAGGTTGTAGGGCGCCTGACCGACGAACGGGTTCCAGTTTCCGTTCAGCAGGAGCGACTTCTCCGCGGGCTTGGTGTTGAACACCGTCGAGTGGCCCACCAGCGAGTCCTTCACGTAGAGGCCGTTGACGAAGAAGGCCAGCTGAGCCTTGTCGGGCACGTCCTGGGTCATCCGCGTCGCGAAGACGTCCTCGCCGAGCCCGCCGTCGAAGCCCGCGCGGAGCACCACCATCGGGGTGCCGAGCGTCTGCGGCAGGTACCGCTCGGGGATGTCCCTGCCTCCGCCCGTGAAGATGCCGAGGCCCGCCACCGCGGGGCCCAGCTGGGTGTAGAAGGCCGCGCCCACGTCCCGGCCCACGCGGAAGGCCATGTTCTGGATGGAGCGGTCCGCGAAGAGCAGCGAGCCCGAGTCGGTGAGCCGCTCACGGCCGTAGGGCACCTTGAACTGGCCCACCCTCACGTAGGTGTTGCCGAGGAAGCTCAGCGGAACATCCACGTACATGTCCAGCAGGCCCAGCGAGATTCCCGGCGTGGGGGCCTTGATCTCATCCTCGCCACCCATCGCGATCATCACCCTGTACCGCCACGCATCGACGTTGCCCGAGAGGCTGAGCCGACCCTGCTTGAGGAACAGGTAGAGCCGCTCGTCGCTGCGCTGCCCATCCTCGAGCTTCTGGCCGAAGCCCAGGAGTTGCAGCCTGCCGCCCACGTCCATCCGCGCGTTGTCCGTCCGGAGGACTTCCGCGCCGTGCGCAACGCCAGACGCTCCCAGGAGCATCGCGGCGAGGGTTGCTACGAGGTTGGTGGTTCTCATGATGTCTTCCTTTGTCTTGACGTGCGGACGTCAGAGCAAGGTGTGAGCCAACGCGACTCCCCAGGGAGGAATGGCCTGGGGACATGCACGGTCTGCGCGGAGGTGGGTTCCCGCGCAGGACTTGCGTCCCCGGCACGCGTGCGTGTCTCCCCCTGGGAGTGCCCTGGCCGCCGCCGTTCGCGGCATATGGATTGAAGAGAAGGTGGGCGTACCCGAGCGGAGTGCCCCATGCCCGACCCCATTCACCCTCCATGGAATGCCCTCCGCCCCACCGTCCCTCTCCGGGCGGCGCTCCTGCTCGTGGGACTGCTGGGGTTGGCGCCAGCGGCTCGAACCCAGGAGCCTGGCGGGGAGCGCCCCTTCGCGGAAGGCGAGGTGCTCGCCTATCAGGTCTCGCTGGGCCGGCATGGGCGGAGCGGGACGGGGTGGCTGCGAGTGGAGCCCGCCCCGCCGCTGCGCGAAGAGCCGGTGGTGCTGCTGCGCTTCGACTTCGAGACCAAGGTGGGGCCCGTGCCGGTGCGGCACCACTCGCGCTCGTGGTTGAGCGCCCGGCGCATGGCGGCGCTGCGCTATGAGGTGGACGAGCGCGTCCCCTTCAACTCGGTGCGGGAGCAGGTGGACATCTTCCCCGACGAGCAGCGCTGGGCGCGGCGGGACGAGCGGGGACGGAGCGCCTCGACGGAGCCCCTGGACGAGCTGTCCTTTCTCTATGCGTTGCGCATGCTGCCGCTCACTCCCGGGAGTGTCTCCCGGCTGGACCGGCACTTCGATGCGCGGCGCAACCCGGTGGTGGTGCGCGTGCTGCGGCGTGAGGTGCTGCGCGTGCCGGCCGGGGAGTTCTCCACGGTGTTGGTGGAGATGGAGGTGCGCGACCCCAAGCGCTTCGGCGGCCGGGGCGTGTTGCGCCTGTACCTCACGGATGATGAACGCCGGCTACCGGTGCGCATCGAGTCCCAGGTGCCCGTCGCCGGGCAGTTGGTCCTCGAGCTCCAGCCGCCCCCGCCGCCGGAAACGGAAAGGAAGGTCGAGCCATGAAACGCCTTGTTCCTCTGTTGATGACACTCGCCTGGGCGGGTGCGGTCGCCGCGCAGCCCGGCATGGTCCTCCAACCCGGTGGTGAGCTGGCCATCGACGGCACGTCCACGGTGCGTGACTTCACGTGCAAGGCGCAAGGGGTGACGGCCCGGCTCACTCCTGGCGAGGGTGGGGGAGCGCTCGTGCTCGAACAGCTGGCGGGGGCCGTGCGCGAGGGGGTGCTGGAGGTTCCCGCCGGGCGGCTCGACTGCGCCAACGGGACGATGAACGAGCACATGTACAACGCCCTGCGGACGCGGCAGCACCCCACCATCCGCTTCCAGATGAGTGGTTATGAGGTGGGGGCGGTGAAGGACGGCCAGGTGCCCCTGCACATCCACGGCGAGCTGACGCTGGCCGGCGTGACGAAGCCGATCGACCTGGATGTCCGCGCCACGCAAACCCCGGAAGGGGGTCTGCGGGTACGGGGCCGGTACACGCTCCGCATGCCCGACTGGGGAGTGCGCCCGCCCACCCTGATGCTGGGCACCTTGAAGGTGGGCGAATCGGTGGTCATCCGCTTCGACTTCGCACTCCAGCGGCAGTAGGCGGGCGGGCCTCTCCCCGCTCACGCGTGGGCGCGCAGGAACTCCACGAGCGCCGGATTGACGCTCTCGGGGTGGGTCATGTTGGCGGCATGCGCGGCGCCCGGGACGGAGACGTAGCGCTTGCTGCCCGGGAGGGCCGTGTGGAGGTACTCGCCCTCGGACGGAGGAATTCCGGTATCGGCGAGCCCGTGGACCACGATGGCGGGGCAGCGGATCTCGTTCAGCCGGGGCCGGATGTCATCGCGATCGATGAGGTTGTTCATGGCGGCGACGAAGTGGTTCTTGGGAACCTGGCGCCAGCGGTCGAGCCAGGGAGAGTAGAAGCGCTCGTCCCCGATGATGCCGCCCGCCATACTCTGGATGATGTTCTCCGCGGCACCCGGGGTGGCCCACAGGTCCCGGACCTGTCGGTATCCGGCGCGGGTCTGCTCATCATCGACGGTGCCGCGGGTGCTCATGAGGACGAGGGCGCGGACGCGTTCGGGGTAGCGGAGCGCGACGCGCAGGGCGCAGTAGCCGCCCTGGGACATGCCGCCGACGACGGCCCGCTGGATGCCGAGGTGGTCGAGCAGGGCGATGCAGTCCGCGGCTGAATCGTAGAGGTTGAAGGGCTTGCCATCCCAACGGGTGCGGCCGAAGCCACGAGCGTCCCAGCGGATGACGCGGAACTCGGGGGCGAGCGCCCGCACCTGCGCGTCGAACATGCGGCCGTCCATGAGGAAGCCGTGACCGAGGATGAGGGCGGGGCCGGAGCCGCCGGAGTCCTCGAAATAGATGCCTTGGTGGTTGAGCTCGGCGATGGGCATGGCGGTTTTCTACCACGGGGGTCAGAAGGGCACTTGGGGCGTTGTCACTCCCGGGTGACCGCGCGCAGCACGATTTCCCGGCGCTGGTCGAGCAGCCGCAGGGCCAGGGGCAGCAGCGCGCGGTACAGCACGGCATTCACCGCCGCGCACAGGGCGATCATCGCCAGTGTCCGCCCGTCGGGTCCGCTCTCGCCAGCGAAGCGCAGGGCCCAGACGAAGGGGGCGCACCCCACGCTCGCCGCGCCGATGCCGAGCATGGATGCGGTGAGGGGCAGCTTGTCCCGGCGCTTGAGGCTCGCGTGGAACTTCACCGGGAAGTACAGGGACAGGAAGTTGCCCGCCGCGAGCAGCACGGGGACGACGGCCAGCACGGCCGCCATGGCGCACAGGAAGTCCAGCGCCGAGCCCCTGCCGAAGTACACCCGGTAGAAGACGCCCACCAGCAACGCCATGGCGCCCGCCGCCAGGCCCTGCACCCGGTTCTTCGCCCGCAGCACGTCTCCCAGCTCCACGGGCGCGGCGATGAGCATGGCCAGCCCGTGCCCGTCATAGGCGAACGTGTTCTGCGAGAACGTGGACGCCATCACCACCGCGCCATAGATGCACAGGCCGCCCATCAGCCACGCATCCACGCTCGCGCCCAGCAGGTACTCGAAGAGGGCCCGTCCCGAGGTCAGCTTCAGCAGGATGGCCAGCACGAAGGGCACCGCCGCGAGCAGCCGCGCGCGTGGGTTGCGCCACAGGTCCAGCGCCTCGCGCACCACCAGCGTGGTGTACCGGGTGCGCGTCCGGGCGAACGGGTCGGAGTCCCCGGAGGCCTTCGCCGAGGCGCCGCCGCGGCCCACGTTGCGGTGGAAGCGCAGCAGCAGCGCGTAGGCGAGTCCCAGCCCCAGCAGCGTGAAGAAGACCATGCCCACGCCATTGGCCAGGGCGTTGCGCCGGTAGCCGTAGGTGAGCTCCAGCAGCGCGTCCCCGAAGAAGCCCGGAGGCACCCGTCCGAGGGCGATGGTGGCGTCGATGATGATGGCCATGTCCAGCTTGTCCATGCCCCCCTCGCCCATGGCGGTGGTCAGCCACGAGGTGTCGATGGGCGGGATGAAGGACGCGGCCGTGAGGAACACCAGGAAGCCGCCACCGATGAGCTGCGCGCTGTGCTTCTCGCGCAGCACGTTGAGCACCAGGTGCAGCCCCACCCGGCTCCACGCCGCGTTCAGCAGCGCGAACAGCACGTAGAGCGCCACCGCGAACCACTTCACGCGCACCGGGTGCACCGAGGCGAAGCCGAGCGCCGCCCCCGTCAACGGCGCGTAGAAGACGAACGCGCGCGGCTCGAAGAGGCTCGCCACCGTGGAGGCGATGAGCAGCCGGAAGGGCGAGATGGGGAAGGGCGCGTAGCGGCTCAGCTCCGAATGGTCGTCCACGCCCGCGCTCATCAGCGGCCAGGCCACCCAGACCGCCGACGTGACGAAGCACAGCAGGTTGAGGATGAAGAAGGGCCAGACGTCGCTCCGGGCGATGGTCGGCAGGCGCATCAGCCCGTAGAACGTCACGCCCAGGCCCCACGCCGGAGCGCTCGACAACAGGAAGGCGCCCACCGCCATCAGCCGGTTCTTCCCCGGCCCCTGGTTGAGCCCGATGTTCAATCGCAGGCCCCACAACAGCCACAGGTGCCGGAAGAAGCCCGGCGCGGCCGCCCGGTTCATGCCGCCCCCCGGCGCTTTTCCTCCCCGGCGGGCGGGGCCTCTCCATAGAAGGACAGCTTCGCGTTGCGCGCGGCCGGCACGGCGATCAGCTTCTCGAAGACGGACTCCAACGAGGGCGCGTCGTAGCGCTCCATCAGCTCCCGCACCGTCCCCTGGTCCAGCATCCTCCCGCCTCGGATGACGCCCGCGTGCGTGGCCAGCCGCTCCGCGATCTCCAGCACGTGCGTGGTGAGCAGCAGGGTCACTCCCCGCCGGCTCAGCTCGCGCAGCAGCTCGCGGATGACTCCCGCCGCCAGCACGTCGATTCCCTCGAAGGGCTCGTCCAGCAGCACCAGCTCCGGCGCGTGGATGAGCGCCGCCGCGATCGCCAGCCGCCTCCGCATGCCCTTGGAGTACTCGGCCACCAGCGCTCCCGCCTTGTACGTCAGCTCCGTGAGCTCGAGCAGCTCCGCCGCCCGCGCCGCCGCCTCGTCCCCGGACAGGCCGTACATCCTCCCGCAGAAGGTGAGGTACTGCCTCCCGGACAGCCGCTCGAAGAGGCTCAGCTCCTCGGGCACCACGCCGATGTGACGCTTCACCTCCAGCGGCTTCGCCACCGCGTCCACTCCCAGCAGGGAAATCCGTCCGGCGTCCGGCGCGTACACGCCCGTGAGCAGCGCGATGGTGGTGGACTTTCCCGCTCCATTGGGGCCGAGGAAGGCGTAGAAGGCGCCTCGGGGAATGGTGAGCTCCATCCCGTTGAGCGCGGTGAAGTCGCCAAAGCGCTTCACGAGCCCGTGGGCGTTGACGGCCAGTTCAGGGGGGATCGCGGACATGAGAGGGCGGGATCTCACCCGACTCCACCACCCCTACACAATCCCCCTCCTGCCCGAGGTCTCTCCTATAGAGGGGGCTGCCTCTGGCGTAGGATGAGCCCAGGCCCCAATTTCGAGCACCTCATGGATTCCTCCTCTCAGACAGACGTGGATCGCGCCCGGCTCCTCATCACCTGCGCGGACCGCCCCGGTGTCGTGGCCGCCGTGTCCCAGCTCCTCTACGAGCAGGGCGCCAACGTGGTGGACTCGGATCAGCACACCGAGCCCGATGACCTGCGCTTCTTCATGCGGCTGGAGTTCGACCTCCCCGGGCTCCAGGCACGCCTCTCCTCGCTGGCGAGCGCCTTCCAGCCGGTGGCCGAGCGCTTCGGCATGCAGTGGCAGCTCACCCCCGCCGCGCGCGTCAAGCGCATGGCCATCTTCGTCTCCAAGCAGGACCACTGTCTCCAGGAGCTGCTCTGGTTGCTGAAGAAGGGCGAGCTGGCCGCCCACATCCCCCTCGTGGTGAGCAACCACCCGGATGCGCGCGAGGTGGTCGCCCCCTTCGGTGTCCCCCTGCACCACATCCCCGTCACCTCGGAGACCAAGGCTCAAGCCGAGGCCTCCGCCCTGGAGCTGATGCGGGCCCATGACGTGGACCTCATCGTCCTCGCCCGCTACATGCAGATCCTCAGCGCGGATTTCATCACCCGCTTCGGCAAGCCCATCATCAACATCCATCACAGCTTCCTGCCCGCCTTCGTCGGCGCCAACCCGTATGCCCAGGCGCACGCCCGCGGCGTGAAGCTGATTGGTGCCACGGCGCATTACGTCACGGCCGAGCTCGACGCCGGTCCCATCATCGACCAGGACGTCCATCGGGTGGGGCATCGCGATGCCGTGGCGGATCTGGTCCGCATCGGGCGCCGCGTCGAGCGCAACGTGCTCGCGCGCGCCGTCGCCTGGCACCTGGAGGACCGCGTGTTGCTGCACGGGAACAAGACCGTCGTCTTCGCTTGAGACTCGCGGTTTTTGTTCCACGGATCGGGGCGGGGGACGGATACCCTCACCCCGTCCCTCTCCCGGAGGGAGAGGGGGTGGGGTGGTGCTCAGTGCACCATGGCCACTTCCGGCGGGCCGATGATTCGCTGGACCGTCATCCTCACCTTGTCCAGATCCACCGGCTTGGAGATGTAGCCCGCCGCTCCCACCAGCTCCGCCTCCCACTCGAACCCGTAGCCCGAGATGATGATGATCGGCAGCCCTCGTGCTCTCGGCATCTTCTTGAGCGCGTCCAGCAGCCCCCAGCCACTCATCACGGGCATCCGCAAGTCCAACAGCACCGCCTGCGGTATGTCGCCCTCGAGCGTGTCCAGGGCCTCGCGCCCGTTGGCGGCCTGCTCCGTGCGGTAGCCCATCTCCTCTAGGGCATCGCAGATGAGCGTGCGGTGACTCGCGTCGTCATCGACGACCAGGATGTAGGACATGGCGGGGCCTCGAAAGAGTCTTCCAACAGCGAAGGCAGATTCTATGGGGGGCAACATGCGAATGCCCTCCCGGTTCCGGAAGGGGTGTGCCCGCTTTTCAACACCCTTCGAAAAGTTGGAGGGCATTCTGCCCCAGGATGCCCGCCTCCACCTCGTCCCCCAGCTTCAGGGCCAACAACTGCTTCACCTCCCGGTCCCAGGCATAGGGCAGGTTCGGGAAGTCCGTGCCGTACAGGATGCGTTCGGGGCGCACCTCCAGCAAACGGCGGGGGAGGGGGATGGGGAAGTAGCCGGCCAGCACCATGGTGGTGTCCAGCCAGAGGTTGTCGTGGCGCTCCAGCAGCCGCTCGTACGCGTCGAACTCGTCCGCCCCCAGGTGGGGCACGCACAGCTTCAGGGTTGGGTGGTCCCTGAGCACCCGCTCCACGCGCTCGGCCGAGCAGAGGGCATGCACATCGCACTTGTACTGGGGGCTGGCGGGCTCGCGGCCCGCGTGCATCACCAGCGGCCGCCCGGCCCGCGCGCAGGCGGCGTACACCTCGTGCAGCTCGGGCGCGTCCGGGGCGAAGCACTGCACGTGGCAGTGCAGCTTCACCCCCTTGAGTCCCGCCGCGAAGGCCTCGGCCAGTATCTCCGCCGCTCCCTCTTCGCCCGGCAGCACGGTGGCCAGCCCCCACACGCGCGGCTCGGCCCGGGCCACCTCGGCCACGTAGGTGTTGAGGAAGCGCGCCATGCCCGGCTTGTGCGCGTAGTGCAGCGCCACCACCCGGCTCACCCCCCGCGACAGCAGGAAGGACACCACCCGCGGCGTGTGCAGCTTGTAGCGGATGGGCCAGCCGTGCTGGTCGAACCAGCGCCACACCGCCTCGAAGACGGCGTCCGGGAAGAGGTGCACATGGGCATCCACCACGGGTGGCAGCCCCTCGGGCAGCCGCGCTCCCTCCTCGTCGTCGAGGGCTGGCAGGGGCAGCGGCGACTTGCCATGCGCCAGCCAGCCGGAGGCGGGGCCCAGGCAGGCGGGGAGCTCGTCGGGATGATCCATGCGAGGCGGAGCCCTACTCCTTCTTGCGCTCCGGGCCCGTCTTCGGCGCGTCGTCCAACCGCCGCAGATAGGTGTTCTGCGAGTAGCCAGCCCGCTCCAGGCGCTGGGTCTCGATGAGGTCGGCGACCTTCGAGCACACCTGGCTCAGCACACGGAGGGACTCGGCCAGCAGCTTCTCGGCCTGGTCCTGCGCGTCCGCGCGCTTGATGACGGTTCGATCGCGGCGGAACAACTGGGGCAACTTCATCCCCGTCAATCTAAGGGATGGCGTGCCCCCATGCCACCGCGACGACGAGGGCCCTCTCCGTGTCGTTCACCCCCCCCGAGAGGTGCTCCGAGAGCGGCTGCTCTCCCGGGTCCTCCGCGCGAGTGTCGGCCCGTTGACGCATCCAGACGACGCAAAGCATTAGAAATCAACAACTTAACAGCTCAGCAAATTTACACGATGGATCCCGCTCGGCTGGGAAGAGGTGCCGCCACGAGGGAAAGCGTCGGGTAAACGACCAATATCAGGGGCCTTTCACGAATTTTCAGCTGGGGGGGTGACGAGCGGAAAATTTGTGCTTACAGTGCGTCCATTCACTTCCACTTCCCGACGATTCGTCGAAAAGGGGGACTGCGCATGGCTTACGACGGCGAGCTTGTGAAAATGGCGAATGGCCGCTGGGCGCGGTTCCAGCGCTGCCAGGTGTACCGCCCGGGTGTCGAGGATGCGGGCGAGACGATGATGCTGATCGCCGTGGAGTTGGACGAGCGCTATCAGCTGTTGCTGGACGAGGTAGCGGACTCGCTGGCGCAGTACCGGCACCGGGGCATCCCGGTGCAGGCCAGGCTGGACGACGCGGCGCAGCGGCTGACGCTGCACCCCGAGGAGTCCAGCGCGCTTCACTAGTCAGCGAGGCCGGTAGAAGCGCGCGGCGTTCTCACAAGCCACGCGCTTCACCACTCGCTCCGAGAGCTTCGCCTTGGCCAGCAGGTTGGCCACGCGCGCGAGCCCGAGGATGTCTCCGGCGCCATCGCCGGCATCCGAGTTGAGCACCAACCGTTCACTGCCGAGTCGACGAACCAGAGCGACAGCGCGCTCGGCCCGCAGTGCATCGGGGTGCAGGGTCAATCCCGCCCAGTGTCCACAGCCGAGGATGTTGCGCACGGTGCGGCCGTTGGCGTGGTCCACCAGCACGCGCGAGGGGCGCACGCCGGACTCGCGCAGCAGGGTGAGGATGCGCCGGGTGTGGCGCTCCTTGTCGTGGGCCGGGGTGTGCACCACCACCTTCAGCTTGAGCTGACGCGCGAGCGCGAGCTGCTCGAGGAAGGCCTCCTCCTCCTCGATGCCGCCCGCGTGCAGTCCCGTCTCGCCCAGGGCCACCACGCGCCCGCCCTGGAAGTATTCGGGGAGGCTCGAGAGCACCTCGGACAGGCCGCGGCGGGGGATGCAGCGCGGGTGCACCCCCAGCGCCGCCCAGGCGCGGATGCCCAGCTTCTCCAACCGCGGGAGCTGCCGGTACATCAGGTCGTCGAAGTGCTTGCGCAGCGCCTTGGGCGTGGGCTCGGGGAAGTGGTGGGCCATCACCAGTGCCCGCTCCACGCCGAAGAAGCGCATGGACTCGAGGTCCTGATCACTCAGGGTCTCGGGGTGCAGGTGCGCGTCGAAGAGATGGAGGAGCGGCTCGGGCACGGGTGTTCTCGGTTCTGTCAGTCCTGGCCCAGGCCGGCGCCCTCGTTGCGCGGGTCGCTCGCCGAGTAGCGCAGGTTCGTCCGGGGGTCGCTGTAGACGGCCTCGGCGTCACCCCAGGCCTCCTGCTTGCGAATCTTGTGGCCCTTGGCCTCCAGCGCCGCCTGCGTGGCGGGCTCCAGGCCCCAGCGGTCCACCCAGAGCTCGTCCGGGAGGTACTGGTGGTGCAGCCGGCCCTCGCCCACCGCGCGCGTCAGGTCCATGCCGTGGTCGACGAGGTTGCCGATGACCTGGATGACGGTGGTGGGGATGGTGGAGCCACCCGGGCTGCCCACCGCCAGCATCACCTTCTTCGGGTCCTCCCTGGTGAAGACGAGGGTGGGGGACATGGAGGACAGGGGCACCTTGCCCGGGGCGATGGAGTTGGCCTCGCCCGTCACCAGGCCGTAGGCGTTGGGCACGCCGGGCCGCGCGGCGAAGTCGTCCATCTCGTCGTTGAGGAGCACGCCGGTGCCCTTGGCGACGAGGCACGAGCCGAAGGCGTAGTTGACCGTGGTGGTGAGGGCCACCGCGCTGCCGTCCTTGTCGATGACGGAGATGTGCGTGGTGTTCTTCTTCTCCGGCTGCGGGGCGGCCGGGTCGTACCAGGTGTCGTTCGGGTTCTTCAGCGTGGAGCCGGTGGAGCCCTCCATCGGCGCGAGCAGCGAGGCGCTCGGCGTGGCCTTCTTCGGGTCGATGCTCCCGGCCAGGTCCGCCACGTAGCCGGAGGAGGTGAGGCGCTCCATGGGAATCTTCACGAAGGCCGGGTCGCCCAGGTACTTCACCCGGTCCACGTACACGCGGCGCACCGCCTCCGTGTAGAGGTGGAGGTCCTCGGGGTTGCGGTAGTCCACGCCCTTGGGGCGCAGCCGCTCCATCGCGCCGAGCACCTGCAGCACCGCCAGTCCGCCCGCGCTCGGCGGCGGCATGGTGAGGATGCGGTGGCCGCGGTAGCTGCCCTCCAGTGGCTCATGGGTGCGCGTCTTGTAGCCCTTGAGGTCCTCCAGCGTGAGCAGTCCGCCGCCCGCCTTCACCGTGTCCACCATCGCCTGGGCCAGGGGGCCCGAGTAGAAGGCCTTGGCGCCACTCTTCGCGAGCGCCTCCAGCGTGCGGGCCAGCTCCGGCTGGCGCACGAGGTGGCCGATGGGCGGCACGTCCAATTCGCCATTCTCGTTTTTCGAGAGGAAGAGACGCGCGGCCTCGGGGTCCTGCCGGAGGCAGTCGCGCCGCAGGCTGGCCAGCGCCTGGTACTTGGGAGACACCCAGAAGCCGTTGCGCGCGGCCTCGATTGCGGGTTGCAGCACCACCGCGCGCGACAGCTTCCCGTGCTTCTCCAGCAGTTCCAGGTAGCCGGCCACCGCGCCGGGCACCGCCACGCTCAGCGCGCCGTCCGTGGACAGCCCCGGCACCACCTGGCCGTCTTTCAGGTACATGTCGCGCGTGGCCGCCTTGGGCGCCACCTCGCGGAAGTCCAGCACCCGCGTCTGACCCGCCTTCGCGTCGTGCACCAGCGCGAAGCCGCCACCGCCCAACCCCGAGTGATAGGGCCCCACCACCGCCAGCGTGAAGGCCGCCGCCACCGACGCGTCCACCGCGTTGCCGCCCTTCTGCAGCATCCGCAGCGCGGCCTCGCTCGCCATGGGGTGTGCCGTGGCCACCGCTCCGCCCCGGTACGGCCTCGCCGCCCACGCCGGCCACGCCACCACCAGCAGCGCCACCAGTGCCACGCTCCACCACATCTGGTGAGTCCGTATCTTTACCGTCTCCACGTGCAACGCCTCCATGTCGGGCTCGCAACTCGTGCTTCACAGCGTGCGGGTTCTGGAGTATCCCGCCGACGCCCGGCATCGCCACATAACGGTTTCGTCGCGACGAAGTGTCCGGCGGACGCCAGCACGCTCGGTCAGCAGTTTGACCGGCCCATGGGAGAGGGCATCCTGTGGAAGACGCTCGGCGACGCCGGGGGGAACATGAACGCCAACCTGACGACAGTGAAGACGCAGTCGACCCCGCCGGAAGTCCCGGTGACGACGGTCTTCCTCAAACCGACGTTCGGTATCACCGTGCAGAGCAACACGTTGTCCGTTTCCGTGAAGGCGCATGCGGAGGGCACTCGCCCCGCGCGCCCGTCGGCCCGCGGTTGACGTGTCGCGCTCGCGTCCCTAGTAATCGCCGCCATGACAGCTCCTTTGGCGGCGGTGGTGTTGTGCGCGGGCAAGGGCACGCGGATGAAGTCGGAGAAGGCCAAGGTCCTTCACCCCATCCTCGGCAAACCCCTCTGTGCCTATCCCCTCATCCGGGCCCTGGAACTGGGTGCCTCTCCGGTGGTGCCGGTGGTGGGCCACCAGGCCGAGGAGGTGGAGCGCTCCATCCGAGCCCACTTCCCCACCGCGCCCCTGCGCTTCGCGCTGCAGAAGGAGCAGCGGGGCACGGCCGACGCGGTGCGCTCGGCCGAGAGCGCGCTGAAGGACTTCAACGGGCGCGTCTTCATCCTCTACGGTGACGTGCCGCTGGTGCGCCGCGAGACGCTCGAGGCGCTGGTGGCCGCGCACGACAAGAGCGGCGGCGTGCTGACGATGGTGTCCACCCAGCCGCCGGATCCGACGGGCTACGGTCGCGTCATCCGCGAGATGGGCAAGGTGGTGCGCATCGTCGAGCACAAGGACGCCACCCCCGAGCAGCGCCAGGTACGCGAGTGCAACGCCGGCCTCTACCTGGTGGAGTCGTCCTTCCTGTGGAAGGCGCTGGCCAACATCCGCAGCACCAATGCGCAGGGGGAGTTCTACCTGACGGACCTGGTGGAGATGGCCGCTACCCAGGGCCCGGTGGCCGCCATCGACGCCGACTTCGGCGAGACGGCCGGGGTGAACGACCGTGTGGAGCTGGCGGCGCGGGCCCGGGCGCTCCAGACGCGCATCAACGAGGGCCACATGCGCAACGGCGTCACCCTGACGGACCCGGCCACCACCTACATCGAGGAGGGCGTGGCCATCGGGTCGGACACGGAGATTGGCCCCATGGTGACGCTGTCGGGGGCCACCGTGGTCGGCCGCAACGTCACCATCGGACAGGGCTGCGTCCTGCACGCCTCCTCGGTGGCCGACGGGACGAACATGAAGCCGTACACCGTGCTGGAGGAGGCGCGGGTGGGCGAGCGCTGCATCCTCGGCCCGTTCTCCCGGCTGCGCCCCGGGACAGACCTCGCCGAGGAGGTGCACCTGGGCAACTTCGTGGAGACGAAGAAGGCCCGCATCGGCCGCGGCTCCAAGGCCAACCACCTGGCCTACCTGGGCGACGCGAAGATCGGCTCCGGGGTGAACGTGGGGGCCGGTACCATCACCTGCAACTACGACGGCGTGAACAAGCACGTCACCGAGCTGGGCAACGGCGTCTTCATCGGCTCCGACTCGCAGCTGGTGGCCCCTGTGAAAGTCGGGGACGGTGCGTATGTCGGTGCGGGCACCACTGTGACGAAAGATGTGCCTCCTGGCAGCCTCGCTGTGTCACGCACGCCACAGGTCAACATGGAAGGCTGGGTGGAGAGGAAGAAGGCGCGCATGGCCAAGTCCGCGGAAGCTGGTCCTTCCAAGTCGGACAAGGCCTCGGCGGGGTAGTCGGCCCGCGATTTGCTTGTCTCCCGGGTGACAGGTGTCGCCCGGTGTGGGTGGAACTGCCCCCGGAATTTGCAAACGGGGGCTCGGGCGTGAGAGGACGGACAACATGTGCGGCATTGTTGGGTACGTTGGGGATAAGGAGTCGGCTCCCATTCTGGTCTCCGGGCTGAAGAAGCTCGAGTACCGCGGGTATGACTCCGCGGGCGTGGCGGTGGTGCACCGCAACACGCTCAATGTGGTTCGCGCCACGGGCAAGCTGAAGAACCTGGAGAACCGGGTCCAGGCGGATACGCCCCAGGGCAATATCGGCATCGGCCATACGCGGTGGGCCACGCACGGGCGCCCCTCGGACGAGAACGCGCACCCGCACACCTATGGCGGTGTGGCGGTGGTGCACAACGGCATCATCGAGAACCACCTGGCGCTCAAGGAGGAGCTGCGTGCCAAGGGGCACCACTTCTCCTCGGAGACGGACTCCGAGGTCTTCGCCCACCTCATCTCCGATGAGCTCAAGCGGGGCGTGGATCTGCCGGACGCGGTGCGCGCGGCCATCGCCCAGGTGAAGGGCACCTACGCCCTGGCGGTGGTGACCACGAGCGACCCCAACCGGATCGTCTGCACCAAGGACTCCTCGCCCATGGTGCTGGGCCTGGGCCAGGGACAGAACTTCGTGGCCAGCGACGTGCCGGCGCTGCTCGAGCACACGCGCGACTTCGTCTACATGGAGGAGGGTGACCTGGCCGTCATCACCGCCGCCAGCGTGGACATCTACAGCCGCTCCGGCCAGAAGGTGAACCGGCCCACCCGCCGCATCGACTGGACGCCGATGATGGCGGAGAAGGGCGGCCACAAGCACTTCATGCACAAGGAGATTCACGAGCAGCCTCGCGCCGTGGCGGACACGCTGCGTGGCCGCATGCTCCTCTCCGAGGGCGATGTGCACTTCGAGGGCTGGAACCTGAGCGCCGACAAGGTCCGGGCGCTCACCAAGGTGACGATTCTGGCGTGCGGCACCTCGTGGCACTCGGGCATCGTCGGCAAGGCGATGATCGAGTCGCTGGCGCGCCTCCCCGTGGAAGTGGAGCTGGCCAGCGAGTTCCGCTACCGCGATCCCATCGTGGAGCCCACGCACCTGGCCATCGCCATCAGCCAGTCCGGCGAGACGGCGGACACGCTGGCGGCCTTCAAGGAGGCCAAGGCGCGCGGCGCGACGGCGCTCGCCCTGTGCAACGTCATCGGCAGCGCCATGACGCGTGAGGCGGACATCACCATCCTCACCAACGCGGGCCCGGAGATCGGCGTGGCCTCCACCAAGGCCTTCACCACGCAGTTGGTGGGCCTCTACCTGCTCGCGGTGAAGCTGGGCCGCATGCGTGGCACCCTCACCGTCAAGGCGGCCCAGGAGCACCTGACCGCGCTCACCGAGGTGCCCAAGATGATCGAGGACGTGCTCAAGTGCGAGCCCTCGGTCAAGCGCGTGGCGCGCGAGTTCATGGGCGCCCAGGACTTCCTCTTCCTCGGCCGCGGCCCCATGCACCCGGTGGCGCTCGAGGGCGCGCTCAAGCTCAAGGAGATCTCCTACATCCACGCCGAGGGCTACGCCGGCGGCGAGATGAAGCACGGCCCCATCGCGCTCATCGACGAGAAGATGCCGGTGGTGATCATCGCCCCCAAGCAGCCGCACGTCGCCTACGAGAAGATCATCGGCAACATCGAGGAGGTGCGGGCGCGCGGTGGCAAGGTCATCGCCATCATCGACGAGGATGACACGCACGTGGCCACGCTCGCCGACCACATCATCCGGATTCCCGCCGCCAGCGCGCTGCTCGCGCCGGTGGTGGCCACCATCCCGATGCAGCTCCTCTCCTACCACGTGGCGGATCTGCGCGGGAACGACGTGGACCAGCCGCGCAACCTCGCCAAGAGCGTGACGGTCGAGTAGTCCGCCGCGCCCGGACCGCAGCTCGGTCCTCATCAACGCCCGGGGATGCCTTTCGAGGCCCCCGGGCGTTGTCGTTTCCACCGCCAGGCTTCAGCGGCCGAACTGGATGACGTAGATGGGGCCATCACCGGTGACGGCGATCTCTCCCTTCTTGTTCGCCGAGGAGTCCACCGCGGCCGAGAATTCGTTGAAGCCGCGCGACCAGTCCACGCGGCCGTTGCTCAGGAGGAAGCGGGCGATGAACAGCCGCGCGTCGGGTTGGGCTACCTCGGAACCCGCGACGAGCACCCCACCGCGGTTGTCGATGTCGACGGAGACGAGCAGACCCGGCGTCTGCCGGGCCCAGCGCTCGTTGCCACTCCCCGTGAAGGCGAGCGCGATGCCGTTGGACGGAAAGTCCGCCGGAGCGGTGAACGTCCGCCCCCTGAACTCGAAGGAGCCGTTGAAGATGCCCACCGCGACGACGCGGTTGTCGCGCGCCGCGAGATCGAAGATGGCGCCCGTGCTGCCCTCGAGCCCGCGTGACCACTCGCCCTCGCCATCGCAGGAGACCTTGCGCAGGTAGGGCGTGCCGACCCCGCTGGGGAGCTCCGGGAAGCGGATGCCACCGAAGTAGAAGTTCCCGTGCTCGTCCGCGGTGAGCGCATCGGTCCTGGCCACCACGTCATCGACGAAGACCCATTCGAGTTCGCCCCGCGAGGAATACTTCGCGACGAACGCGTGGAAGTCCGCGCCCGTGATGGGGCCCTCGCCGAAGTCGAACTCGGTGGCGCCTTCCAGGGTGCCGGTGATGGCGATGCGGTCCTTCCTGTCCACCGCGACCTCCCGCGCGCGGGTGGGCAGCCGGAGCGCCCAGAGGGCATGTCCGTCCGGGTCGAGCTTCAGCAGGTGCTCGCCCATCGTCATCGTCACGCCATCCAGCACGAGCCGGCCGCCGACACTCAGGGAGAGCACGATGTTGCCCTTCGAATCGACCGTCATCGCGGCGCCAAAGGCGCCGGCTCCGGGCAGCTCGGCGGTGGGCTCGCCCGAGAGGATGATGCCCCACAGCAGGCTGCCATCGGGGGCGTACTTCGCGAGCCCCGCGATGCGCGAGCCCGATGCCGAGGCCGGTGGGCTGATGGGCCCGGCGCCGAAGTCGATGGGGCCGCCGATGTCCGTCACGAGGACGACGACGTTGCCTCGCGGGTCATGCCGGATGGCCACCGTCTCGCTCTCGGTGGTGGCGAGGATGTTCCGCACCCACTTCTGCTCCGGCGGGGTCGATTCCCGCCGGTGCTCCTGGGCGATCTCCTCCACCGCCTCGGTGGACGGCTCCACGACGACACCGCCGCAGGCCGATAGTCCCAACAGCATCAGGACCCCGCAGAGGCCCATCCCTGTCCATTGCCGTTTCATGGTTCCCCTCCTGCGGGAGCCGTGAGGACTCC
The DNA here is from genome assembly GCF_016887565.1 of Archangium violaceum. Classification (NCBI taxonomy): domain Bacteria; kingdom Pseudomonadati; phylum Myxococcota; class Myxococcia; order Myxococcales; family Archangiaceae; genus Archangium; species Archangium violaceum. Next base: position 10,302,321 of record NZ_CP069396.1, on the reverse strand, counting down.
CGCACCTCGAACGGTGCTCGTGGGGAGGAGGGGGAGCCGCTGTTCTCCAGGGATGTCGGGTGTCCTGGGATGAACAGCGGCGGCAGTTGGTCCGCCACCCAGGCCAGGGAGTTAGCGCTCAGAAGTTCGCGTCGAAGGTGACCTCTCCGGCGACTCCTACCTGGTACGCCGAGACGCGGCGCTCGAAGAAGTTCGCGAGCTCCTGCACGTCCTGCAGGTCCATGAAGCCGAACGGGTTCTTCGCCCCGTAGCGCTTCGGCAGCTCCAGCATCGCGAGCCGCTGGTCGGCCACGTACTCGAGGTACTGCCGCATCTCGCGCACGGAGAGTCCCGCGACGCCGAGCCCCAGCAGGTCCTCGGCGAACCGCAGCTCGCACGTCACCGCCTCGTCGAGCATGGTGGCCACTTGCCGCTCCAGCTCCGCGTCGAAGAGGTCCGGCTCCTCGCGGCGCACCGTCTTCACCACCTCGAAGGCGAAGGCCATGTGCGCGCTCTCGTCGCGGAAGACCCAGTTGGTCCCCGCCGCCAGCCCGTGCAGCAGCCCCCGCGAGCGCAGGAAGTACACGTACGCGAACGCCGCGAAGAAGAAGAGCCCCTCGATGCAGGCCGCGAAGCAGATGAGATTCAGCAGGAAGCGCCGCCGGTGCTCCCGCGTCTCCAAGCGCTCCAGCTCGTCAATGGAGTCCATCCACTTGAAGCAGAACGCGGCCTTCTCCCGGATGCTCGGGATGTTGTCGATGGCCGCGAAGGCCTTCGCGCGCTCGGCCGGGTCCGGCACGTACGTGTCGAGCAGCGTGAGGTAGAACTGCACGTGCAGCGCCTCCTCGTAGAGCTGCCGCGACAGGTACATGCGCGCCTCGGGCGAGTTCACGTGCTTGTAGAGGTTCAGCACGAGGTTGTTCGCCACGATGGAGTCGCCCGTCGCGAAGAATGCCACCAAGCGCTGGATGAGGTGCCGGTCCGCCGCCGTCATCTTCGAGCGCAGGTCGCCCACGTCCGTCGAGAAGTCCACCTCCTCCACCGTCCAGGTGTTCTTGATGGCGTTGCGGTACATCTCGAAGAAGGCCGGGTACTGCATCGGCCGCAGCGTCAGGTTCAGGCCCGGATCCAACAGGCGCGCACCCGTCTTCGGCGTCGCGTTGGAGCGCACCAGGGGCGTCACGGCGCTCATTGGCAGGCCTCGCAGCTCTCGGGGTTCTCCAGCGAGCAGGCGATGGCCTGCTCCTCCGTGGGCCTGGGGGCCGCCTGAGCGGGCGCGCTACCACCGGCCTCGGGGTGCGCCGTGCCATTCCGGGACACGTCGACGGTGGCCTTCGCGATGCGCGTCGCCGGACGCGAGCGCAGGTAGTAGGTCGTCTTCAGCCCCTTCTTCCAGGCGTACATGTACATGGAGCTCAGCTGCCCGATGTTCGGCGACTCGATGAACAGGTTGAGCGACTGGCTCTGGTCGATGAAGGCGCCCCGGTCCGCCGCCATGTCGATGAGCGAGCGCATCGGCAGCTCCCACGCGGTGCGGTAGATGGCGCGCACGTTGGCGGGAATCTCCCCGAGCGACTGGATGGAGCCCTCCGCCAGCTTGATGCGCGAGCGCATGTCCTCGTTCCACAGCCCCAGGGACTTCAGCTCCTCCACCAGGTAGCGGTTGACCTGGAGGAAGTCGCCCGAGAGCGTCTCCCGCTTGAAGAGGTTGGAGATCTGCGGCTCGATGCACTCGTAGCAGCCCGCGATGGACGCGATGGTCGCCGTCGGCGCGATGGCGATGAGCAGCGAGTTGCGCAGCCCCACGGACTTGATACGGGCGCGCAGCGCCTCCCACCGCGTGGGGTCCTCGGGCATCACTCCCCACGCGTCGAACTGGAGCTCGCCGCGCGCCGCGCGCGTCTCCTGGAAGCTCGGATGGGCACCGCGCTCGGCCGCGAGCTCCGCCGAGGCGGACAGGGCGTGGAAGTAGATGTCCTCGGAGATCCTCCGCGAGAGCGTGCGCGCCTCGGGGCTGTCGAAGGGCAGGCGCATCTGGAAGAACACGTCCTGCAGGCCCATCAGGCCGAGCCCCACCGGGCGCCAGCGCTGGTTCGAGCCCTTCGCCGAGTCGATGGGGTAGTAGTTGAGGTCGATCACCCGATCCAACTGGCGCACCGCGGAGCGCACCGTCCTCGCGAGCTTGTCCCAGTCGAAGGCCACGCCACCGGCGTCGTTCGCCAGCGTGTGCCGCGCGAGGTTGATGGAGCCGAGGTTGCAGACGGCGGTCTCGTCCCGTGAGGTCACCTCGAGAATCTCCGTGCAGAGGTTCGAGAGGTGGACGACGCGGCCCGGCAGCGCCGTCTGGTTGCAGGCCCGGTTCGACTTGTCCTTGAACGTCATCCAGCCGTTCCCGGTCTGCGCGAGCGTCCGCATCATGCGCCCGTAGAGCTCGCGGGCCTTCACCGTCTTGTGCGCGAGTCCCTGCGCCTCGGCCTTCTCATAGGCGCGCTCGAACGCCTCGCCGTACAGGTCCGTGAGGTGCGGCACCGCCTTCGGGTCGAAGAGGGACCAGTTCCCATCAGCCTCGACGCGCTTCATGAAGAGGTCGGGGATCCAGTTGGCGAGGTTCAGGTTGTGCGTGCGCCGGGCCTCGTCGCCGGTGTTGTCGCGCAGCTCGAGGAACTCCTCCAGGTCCGCGTGCCAGGTCTCCAGGTACACGCAGCAGGCGCCCTTGCGCTTCCCGCCCTGGTTCACCGCGGCCACCGACGCATCCAGCGTCTTCAGCCACGGCACGATGCCGTTGCTGTGCCCGTTGGTGCTCTCGATGAGCGAGCCGCGCGAGCGGATCCGGTGGTACGCCAGCCCGATGCCCCCCGAGAACTTCGAGAGCATCGCCACGTCCATGTAGCGCTGGTAGATGCTCGCCAGCTCGTCCTCGGGCGAGTCCAGCAGGAAGCAGGACGAGAGCTGCTCGTGGCGCGTGCCGGAGTTGAAGAGGGTGGGGGAGCTCGGCACGTACTCCAGCATCGAGAAGAGCCGGTAGAGCTCGAGCACGTCGGCGATGGTGTCCCCGAGCGCCACCGCGATGCGCATGAAGAAGTGCTGGGGCGTCTCGAGCACCTCGCGCGTCTGGGGGTGCTTGAGCAGGTAGCGGTCGTAGACCGTGCGCAGCCCGAAGTACTCGAAGAGGCGGTTGCGCGAGGGGTCGATCGCGTCGTTCAGCTTGCGGCTGTTCGCCGAGACGAGCCCGGCCACGCGCTCGTTCACCAGCCCGAGCCGGTGGCCCGCGGCGATGGACTGCGAGAAGGAGTGGATCTCCTGCCCGGAGACCTCCTTGTCGATGTACGTCGCGAGCAGCCGCGCCGCGAGCTTCGCGTACTCGGGCTCCTCCAGCGTCAGCGAGGCGGCGGTCTGGATGGAGAGCTGATCCAACTCCTTCGTCGAGGCGCCGTCGTAGAGGCCAGCGATCGTCTTCGTCGCCATGCGGATGGCGTCCACCTGGCGCAGCCCGTCGCAACACCGGCTGATCGCTCGGACGATCTTGTTCAGGTCCGCGACCTCGAGCGTTCCATTGCGCTTGCGCACCCGCATGGTGGTGGGGGGCGTGGGGGTCGTCTCGGAGGTGAGATGGGCGGGCAGGGGCGGCGCGCCCTGCTCGCGTCCCGGGATGTGGCTTCCGTTCAGCATGCTGCTCCTCGCGCACTGTCTGGGCCGCGAGCTGCGTTCGCGACCACGTGAACCCGAAGACACGAGGAGAAGAGACAGGCCGGGACCGCCACGGAATGAACCCGCGGCGCTCGGACCTCCCGCCTCCCCACGAGGCTTCCAGGTCGAGCTGCCGCTGGATTTCTCCCAGAGGCAGGTGCTGGCAGGTCTTCGGGCTCGCGAGCACTCGGCTGACGCCGGTTCCTAATACCGTCCGCTTCCCAGCCTCCCGGCCAGTGCGTGTGGGCGGATTCGTTCTCGCTTACCGCTGCGGGGGCAGCTCCGGATTCACACCGGATTCCCTTTCAAGCCCAGGCACTTGCCCGGGCACCAGCGACGCGCGCCAACCTATGGGCGGGTTCGGACGCTGTCAAAAGGATCTGCTCCGTCCGACTACGGGCGGCCCTTCTCCCGCTCCCAGAGTGCGAGAGAGAGGGCCTGTTGCATCGCGCTCTGTACCTCGCGCGCGCTGAAGGGTTGTCCGGTGTCCAACGCCCAGGTGAAGAGTGCTCCAGCGAACTCTCCCGCCGTGCGGTAGCGCTGATTCACGTCCGGTGCCAGCGCCTTGCGGATCACCGCCGCGAGCCTCCGGTCCAACGTGTCCGGCAGGTTCAGCTTCGCCGCCTGGATGGCCGCCATCACCACGTCCGGGTCGTCGCTGCCGCGCTCGAAGGGGTGGGCACCCAGCACCAGCTCGTGCAGGACGATGCCCAGCGAGAAGAGATCCGACGCCTGCGTCACCGTGTCCCCGCGCGTCTGCTCCGGCGACAGGTAGTGCAGCTTGCCCGCCGTCACCCCGTCCTCCGGCCCCAGGTCCAGCCCGCGCGCCTTGGCCACGCCGAAGTCACCGAGCTTCACCTCGCACTGCCCGGAGAAGAAGATGTTGGAGGGGTTCACGTCCCCGTGGACGAGCTCCAGCGGCCGGCCACTGCGCGTGCGCGCCTGGTGGAAGTACGCCAGCGCCCTCAGCGCCTCGATGCACACGTGGACGCCCATCGCCACCGGGATGTCGCGCCCCTGCTGGTGGTGCACCCGGAGCAGCCCTTCCAGGTCTCCACCGACCAGGAACTCCATGGCGATGAAGTAGCGCCCGAAGGCCTCGCCAATCTCCAGCCGGCTCACCAGGTTCGGGTGCTCCAGCAGGCCCATCAGGTCCGCCTCGTCGGCGAAGGCCTCCGCGCTGACGTCCTTGCGCATCAGCTTCAGCGCCACCTTGAAGGGGCTGCCCTTCTCGTCCCGCGCCTCCGCGAGGAACACCTCCGCCATGCCTCCCGAGCCCAGCCGCGAGCGGAGCACGTAGCGCCCGAAGCGACGCGAGGGGATTTCCACGGTCTTGGTGGAAGGTGGTGGGGGAGGGGGGATGGCCGGCAAGGTATCGTCACTCTAACGCTTCCCTGGAGGGTGGGGGGAGCTGTCCTCCAGGAGGCGGGACGGGGCCCGCTCGCGTCCGCTGCCGGAAGCTCCCGGGAGCGGCCTGGCGGGAAGCTTTGAAGGCGGGCGGAGCCGGCCGTTACAGTCCCGACCGTGTCCAGCACCACCCATACCCGCCCCCCCGGCTCCGGACCCCGCGAGGACCAGCCAGGATCGGAGGTGCCATCCCTGGCCCCCTGGGAGGCGCCGGACAGCGCTCCCGCACCTCTACCCCCGCGAGAGGCGATGCGGGCGGTGCCGCCCCTCGTCGAGCAGGCCCGGGCGGCCTCTGGCACCGAGCGCGCGGCCCTGGCGGGGCACCTCAACCGGGAATTGGAGGCGCTGGGGTCGGAGGGGGGCTCGCGCGAGGTGGCGGACCTGCTCCTTCATCTCCTGGAGAGCGGCCAGCTGGAGGGGTTGGAGGAGGCGGAGGGCCGGACGTGCCGGGGCGTGGCGGTCGAGACCCTGGTGGGGCTCGGCTACCCCTACGCGCTGGAGGTACGCCCCGAGGACCTGGAGTACCTGCGGAACCAGTCCCGGCCCACCCGGAAGGGGCTCCTGACGAAGGGGGCGCTGGCGGCGGGGGTGCTGGGGACGGGGTTCGTCGGCGAGTGGGTGTTCCTTCCCCCGGAGCTGACGGAGGGGAAGAGCGCCCTGGGGCTGCCCCTCTTCTTCCTCATGGGGCTGGCGCTGATGGGGCTGGTGACGGCACTGTGGGGTGATGAACGCTCGGACACCCGGCGGGCGGGCCTGCTGGGGCTGCTCGTCCTGTCGGTCGTTCAGCTATACCTGGGCAGTCTCGGTGGTTACTACGGGACCCTCAGCGGGGTGGGCGGACTGTTGGCCTGGCTGCTCCTCTTGCTGCCTCGGCGCTGAACGCCGTGGGTCATGTCAGAGGGATGGACTAGGGTCTTCACATCGCGTACTAAACGCGAGTTCAGGTGGGCCGGGGTGGCTCGCCGCATACGCAAGGAGCAAGACGAAATGGCCGTGAATCCAGAGAAGGAGAAGGCGATCGAACTGGCGATGTCCGCTGTGGAGCGCCAGTTCGGTAAGGGGTCGATCATGCGGCTCGGCAACGAGGAGCCGCTGGTTCGGGATGTTCAGGCCATTTCGACGGGAAGCATCTCGCTCGACATCGCGCTGGGCGTCGGCGGCGTGCCCCGGGGTCGTATCGTGGAGATCTACGGGCCGGAGTCCTCCGGTAAGACGACCCTCTGCCTCCACATCGTGGCCGAGGCGCAGAAGCGCGGCGGCGTGGCCGGCTACATCGACGCCGAGCACGCGCTGGACATCGGCTACGCGCGCAAGCTGGGCGTGCGCACCGATGACCTGCTGCTGAGCCAGCCGGACACGGGCGAGCAGGCCCTCGAAATCGCCGAGATGCTGGTGCGCTCGGGCGCCATCGACGTGCTGGTGGTGGACTCGGTGGCGGCCCTGGTGCCGAAGGCCGAGCTCGAGGGCGAGATGGGCGATGCGCACATGGGCGTGCAGGCCCGCCTGATGAGCCAGGCGCTGCGCAAGCTCACCGGTACCATCAGCAAGAGCCAGACGTGCGTCATCTTCATCAACCAGATCCGCATGAAGATCGGCGTGATGTTCGGCAACCCCGAGACGACGACGGGCGGTAACGCGCTGAAGTTCTACGCGTCGCAGCGCCTGGACATCCGCCGCGTGGGCGCCATCAAGAATGGCGAGAACGTGGTGGGCAGCCGTACCCGCGTGAAGGTGGTGAAGAACAAGGTGGCGCCTCCGTTCAAGGAGGTCGAGTTCGACATCATGTACGGCTCGGGCATCTCGAAGGAGGGAGACCTCATCGACCTGGCGTCGAACGACGGGATCATCGAGAAGAGCGGCAGCTGGTTCTCCTTCAAGGGAGAGCGCATCGGCCAGGGCCGTGAGAACGCGAAGGACTACCTGCGCGACCACGCGGAGGTGTCCAAGGACGTGGAGCGGCAGGTGCTGGAGAAGTACGGCATCGGCAAGCCGGCGGTCGCGGCGGTCGCGGCTCCCGCCGAGGGCGAGGTGCCCGCCGAGGGTCACACCGAGAAGCGCCAGCGCGTGAAGGCCGTGAAGTAGTCCGAGCCTTCAGTGCCTGAAGTACCCAGGGGCCGTCTCCCGCGAGGGGGACGGCCCCTTACTATTGTGTCCTCCCGGCACGCCTGCTCCCCGAGCAGGCATGGTGCAGGAGCGGTGGGACTCGCTTAGGATGCCGACCGCCGCGTCCTGGCTGGCACGAGGGAGTCACGTGATGGAGGAGGAGATCTCAGTGGTCGGCCTGACGGAGGACATGTGGATCCACTCCGTCCTCATCGCGAAGTTGCGCGAGACCGCTCGGGAATCGCTTCGCCTCATCGCCCAGTACTCCTCCGGCCGGTATCAGCCCGCCGCCTGACAGCCATCGCCCCCCATGTCCAAGGTCTCTTCCCCTGTCCTCCTGCGCCGCATCCTGAGCCTGACCCGCTCGGAGAGGCGCGCCCTGTCCGTGGGCATCTTCTTCCTGCTGCTTGGCAGTGGCATGACCCTGGTCTTTCCGCAGGCCCTGCGCTTCATCATCGATGAGGCACTCGGATCGCGGAACCAGGCCCTCATCGACCGGGCCGCTCTCGGGATGATCGCCGTCTTCGCGTTGCAGTCCAGCTCCGAGGCACTGCGTTTCTACTTCTTCGTCAGCGCCGGCGAGCGCATCGTGACGCGGCTGCGGCATGACCTGTTCTCCAGCCTCGTGTCCCAGGAGGTGGCCTTCTTCGACGAGCACAAGACAGGGGAGATCACCAGCCGGCTGACCGCGGACACCCAGGTGCTGCAGAACGCGGTGAGCGGCAACATCGCCACGGCGCTGCGCAGCGGGGCCCAGGCGGTGGGGGGGCTCGCGCTGCTCCTCTACACCTCGCCCCTGCTCACCCTGCTGATGCTGGCCATCGTGCCCCCCGTGGTCGTCGCGACCGTGCTCTTCGGCCGCCGCATCCGGCAGACCTCCCGCAAGGTGCAGGCCGCGCTGGCCGAGGCCAACGGTGTCGCGGACGAGGTCTTCTCCGGCATCCGCACCGTGCGCGCCTTCGCCGCCGAGCGCCATGAGGTGGGGCGCTACCAACACAGCCTGGAGCACGCCGTCGAGCTGTCCAACGAGCGCTCCCGCCTGTCCACCGCCTATGTCGCCAGCACCTCCTTCGCGGGCCTCGCCGCCGCGTCCGTGGTGCTGTGGTACGGCAGCCGGTTGATGCTGCGCGGCGAGTTCTCCATGGGCAGCCTTACTTCGTTCCTCGTCTACTCCGTGATGGTTGCTACGGCCCTGAGTGGGTTGACGGACATCTGGGCGGACCTCATGCGCGCCTCGGGCTCCGCCGAGCGCGTGTTCGAGATGCTCGATCGTCAGCCCTCCATGCCCTCGACCGGCGGCGAGCGCATCCGCGAGCTCCGCGGCCTGGTCGAGTTCCAGGCCGTGCGCTTCGCCTACCCCTCTCGCCCGGATGTGCCCGTGCTCCAGGAGATTGATCTGGTGCTCCAGCCGGGTGAGGTGGTGGCTCTCGTCGGGCCCTCGGGCGGAGGCAAGTCCACCCTCGCCGCGCTGCTGGCGCGCATGTACGACCCGCAGGGCGGGCGTGTATTGGTCGACGGCAAGGAACTGCGTACGTTGGATCCCGAGTGGTTGCGCCAGCAGATCGGTTCGGTGGCGCAGGAGCCGATGCTCTTCTCCGGCCCCATCGCGGACAACATCCGCTACGGCCGCGCCGACGCCACGGATTCCGAGGTAGAGGCCGCCGCTCGCGCCGCCAACGCGCATGAGTTCATCTCCCGCTTCCCCGAGGGCTACCGCACCCTGGTGGGCGAGCGCGGCGTGCAGCTGTCCGGTGGGCAGAAGCAGCGCATCGCCATCGCTCGCGCGGTGCTCAAGAACCCGCGCCTGCTGGTGCTGGACGAGGCCACCAGTGCGCTCGACGCGGAGAGCGAGCACCTGGTGCAGGAGGCCCTGGAGCGGTTGATGAAGGGCCGCACCACGCTCATCATCGCCCATCGTCTGTCCACGGTGATTGGCGCGGACCGCGTGCTGGTGCTCGAGGGCGGCAAGGTGGTGCAGAGCGGTGACCACGCCGCGCTCATGGGCCAGGAGGGTCTCTATCGACGTCTGGTGGAGCGTCAGTTCGTGGCCGCCTGAAGTGGTCCCGTGTATGTCCCCTCTCCCTCTGGGAGAGGGCTAGGGTGAGGGTAGGTGTCCCGGTCTTCCAACCCATGGACCTCGGGGCAATGGGGAACCCGAGTCCACCCCATACCCTCACCCCGTCCCTCTCCCAGAGGGAGAGGGTCTAACCTGGTTACTCACCGTGGATTCTCCCTTTCCCTATGGGAGAGGCGGCGTGCGAAACACTAGCTGGCTTGCTGGAGCTTTCCCTCCTTCTGGACCCGTTCCAGCAATGCACGCAGTCGTGCGGCCAGGTGCTCCACGTGCGGCAGGGCGATGAGGCTGAAGTGGTCTCCCGGTACCTCGTGCACCTCCACTCCTCCTCGCGCCAGCTCGCCCCAGCCCAGGTCCTCCTCCTGGTCCTCGGGACCCTCGGCGGCTCGCAGCAGCACCAGTGAGCCCTCGTAGGGCTTTGGCACGTACGCTCGCGCGGCGCTCCGGTTGCGCGCATACACCCGCCAGAGCGCCCGCAGCTCCTCGCACGCCTCCTCCTCCAGGTGGAGACCGGCTCCCGGCTCTCCTTCCAGCACGGACCTCAGCTCCACCGCATCCACCTGTCCGAGCACCTCCGCTGCCCTTGGATGTATCCCCGACAGCCGCGACAGGTGATCGGCGAACTGGAGCACCGCCCGTCCCACCATTCCCTCCCCGGTGAAGTCTTCCTCTGCCTCTCCGCCCTGGCCCCATACGTCGATGATGACCAGCAGCCCCACCTGCTCGCCCCGCTCCTTCAGCTGTCTCGCCATCTCGTAGGCCACCCTCCCGCCCATGGACCAGCCTCCCAGCAGGTACGGGCCCTCGGGCTGCACCTCGCGCATGGCTTCCAGGTAGCGCGCGGCCATCTCCTCCACCGTCTCTCCGGACCCACTCGCCGGCACCTGCAGTCCGTAGAAGGGCTGCTCCGCGTCCAGCCGCCTCGACAGCTCCAGGTACCCCAGCACGCTGCCCCCCACCGGGTGCACGCAGAAGAAGGGCCTCAGGCTTCCACCCTTCCTCAGCGCCACCAGCGGCGAATCCGACGTGGTGCCCGCCTCGATGCGCGCCGCCAGTCCTTCCAGCGTGGGGGCGTCGAACAGGTCGATCACCGCGATCTGGACGTCGAACAGCGTCCCCACGCGCGCCACCACCTGTGTCGCCAACAGCGAGTGCCCGCCCATCTCGAAGAAATGGTCGTGCACCCCCACGCGCGGCACGCCGAGCAGCTCCTGCCAGAGCGCCGCCAGCTTCCGCTCCGTCTCGGTGCGCGGCGCCACGTATGCCTCTTCCGCCCTCGTTCGCGAGGGGGCCGGCAGCGCCTTCCGGTCCACCTTTCCATTGGAGGTCAGCGGTAGCGCCTCCAGCACCACGAAGGCCGCGGGCACCATGTAGTCCGGCAGCCGCTCCTCCAGGTACTGGTGCAACTCCCGCTCTTCCAGCTCGTGCCCCGGCTTGCCCACCGCGTACGCCACCAGCTGCTTGCCACCGCCGGTCTCCTCGCGCGCCACCACCACGCACTCGCCCACGCCGGGGTGTTGGCCCAGCGCCGCTTCCACCTCACCCAGCTCCACCCGGTAGCCACGGATCTTCAGCTGGTGGTCCACCCGGCCGAGGAACTCGATGCGGCCGCCTTCGAGCCACCGCACCCGGTCTCCCGTTCGGTACAGCCGCGCACCCGCTTCACCGCTGAAGCGGTCCGGTACGAAGCGCTCCGCCGTCAGCTCCGGGCGTCCCAGGTAGCCCCGGCCCACGCTCTCTCCACCGATGTACAGCTCTCCCGGCACGCCCGGTGGCACTGGCTGCTCGTACCCGTCCAGCACGTACAGCCGCACGTTGCCCAGCGGTCGGCCCAGAGGCACCGTCTGCGCCCCCGGCACTCGCACCCCGCGCTCCACCTTCTGCGCGAGCACGCCCACCGTCGTCTCCGTCGGGCCGTAGTGGTTGTACACCTCGCACTCCGGCGCCAGCGCGTGCACCTTCTCCACCAGCGCCCACTCGGACTTGTCTCCGCCCAGCACCAGCCTCCGGCGCGGCAGCAGTGCCTGTGCGTCCTCGCCCGCCAGCAGCGCCTCCAGATGCGTCGGGACGACCTTCAATCCCTCCACCCGGTGCTTCCGTCCGTAGGCCGCCATCAGCCCCGCGTCCGAGGCCGTCTCCTTCTCCACCAGGTGCACCGTGCCCCCCGCGCACAGCGTGGGGAAGAGGGCCGTGTGCCCCAGGTCCGCCGCCAGCGTCGACACCGACGCGAAGCTCATCCCCCGAGGCAGCTCCAGCCTCCGGCTGACACCCGCCACGTAGCAGGCCAGCTGCTGGTGCTCGATGCACACACCCTTCGGTTGTCCCGTACTCCCCGACGTGTAGATGACGTACGCCGCGTTGCCCGGCGATACCTCGCTCGCGGGCGCCTCCTCCGGCTGGGACTCGATCAGCCCGTCCCCGGCGTCCAGGCACACGAGGAATCCACTCCGCGAGGGCAGCTCGTCCGCCAGTCGTTCCTCGGTGACGATGACCTGAACACGGGCGTCATCGAGCACGTGCCGCACCCGCTCCGGGAAGCGCGCGAGGGAAGGATCCACCGGCACGTAGGCCCCGCCCGCCTTGAGGATGCCCAGCAGGCCCACCAGCGCGTGCGCCCGCCGCTCCACGAACAGGCCCACCCGCATCTCCGGTCCCACCCCCAGCACCTTCAGCCAGTGCGCCAGCTGGTTGGCCCGCCGCTCCAGCTCCCCGTAGGTGAGCTGCTCGTCCCCGGCGACCACCGCCACCGCGTCCGGCTCCCTCTCCGCCTGCTCGGAGATGATTTCGTGGATGCACCGCCGCGCGTACGGCGCCGCGGTGTCATTCCACTCCACCACCACCCGCCGCCGCTCCTCCTCCGTCAGCAGGGGCAGCTCGGACAGCCGCTGCCGCCCCTCTTGCGCCACCACGCCTTCCAGCAACCGCTGGAAGTGCCGCGCCATGCGCTCCACCGTGGAGGCCTCGAAGAGGTCCGCGCTGTACATCCACGAGCACACCAGCCCCTCGGCCGTCGGGTTCACCAGGACCGTCAGGTCCAGCTTGGATGGGGAGTCGACCGGCTCCTCGTGGCTCAGCTTCAATCCGGGCAGCACGGGCGCCGACAGGGGCATGTTCTGCAGCACCAGCTTCACCTGGAAGAGGGGCGCGTGGGCCGTGCTGCGCTCCGGGTTGAGCGCTCGCACCACCTCCTCGAAGGGCACGTCCTGGTGCGAGCTCGCCTCCATCGACACCCGCTTCGCCTGCTCCAACAGCTCGCTGAAGGTGGGGTTCCCCTCCATCCTCAGCCGCAGGACGAGCTGGTTGATGAAGAAGCCGATGAGCGGCTCCGTCTCCATGTGGTTGCGGTTGGCCACGTCCGTGCCCACCACCACGTCCGTCTGTCCGCTGTAACGGTGCACCAGGGATTGGAATCCCGTCATCAGCACCATGAAGAGCGTGGCCCGCTCGCGCAGGGCCAGCGCCTCCAGCTTCCGCGCCAGCTCCGCGCTCAACGTCGACAGGAGCGTGCCACTCCGGTAGGTGCGCACCGCGGGCCTTGGCCGGTCCGTGGGCAGCTCCATCACCGTGGGCGCCCCCTCCAACTGCCGGCGCCAGTAGCCCAACTGGGCCTCCAGCGCCTCGTCCCGTAGCCACTGTCTCTGCCACGCCGCGTAGTCCGCGTACTGCACCGGCAGCGCGGGCAGCCGCGCGGGCCGGCCCTCGTGGTGCGCCGCGTACAGCTCCATCACCTCGCGCACCAGCACGCCCAGGGACCAGCCGTCCGAGGCGATGTGATGCAGGGTGAGCATCAGCAGGTGCACCTCATCCTCGAGCCACAGCAGCGAGGCGCGCAGGAGCGGGCCCTTCGACAGGGAGAAGGGCCTCCGGGCCTCCTCCTCCTTCAGCCGCCGCGCCTCCTCCTCGAGCAGCTCGGGCGGCAGCTCCCTCAGGTCCACCCGGGCCAGCACCAGCTCCGCCGAGGGGAGCACCACCTGCGCGGGACCCTCCGGCCCCTCCTGGATGACGGTCCGGAGCGACTCGTGCCGGCGCACCACCTCCCGGAAGGTGTGCTCCATCGCACGCAGATCCAACGCCCCCTCGAGCCGCAGGCAGAAGGGGAGGTTGAAGGTGGGAAGACCTGGCTCGAGCTGCTCCAGGAACCACAGCCGCTGCTGCGCGAAGGACAGGGGCATCCGCTCCTGGCGCGGCATGGGCCGCAACGGCGGAATCTGGATCCGCCAGTTCTTGCCGGCGAGTGCCTCCACGCGCACGGCCTGCTCCGCCAGGGTCCGGGCCTCGAAGAGCGCCTGCAGGGGCAGCTCCACCTGGAAGGCGCCGCGGATGCGAGAGAGCAGCCGCGTGGCCAGCAGCGAGTGGCCTCCCAGCTCGAAGAAGTCGTCCCGTGCGCTCACCTGCTCCACTCCGAGCAGCTCACGCCAGAGCACTGCGAGCCGCTGCTCGGTGTCCGTGCGAGGAGCGATGAAGGGAGCCGACCGCAGGCTGTCCGCGTCCGGCACGGGCAGCAGGCGGCGAGCCAGCTTGCCGCTGGGGGTGAGTGGCAGGGCCTCCAGACGCACCAGGGCCGAGGGCACCATGTACTCGGGCAGACGGCGCGCCAGCACCTGGCGCAGGGCCTCGGGCTCCCAAGTGGTGTCGGGCTGGAGCACCACATAGCCCACCAGTCGCTTGTTGCCCGGAGTGTCCTCACGCACCACGGCGGCCGCGTCGCGCACTCCTGGGGCCTCACGCAGGGCGGCCTCCACCTCACCCTGCTCGATGCGGAAGCCACGCACCTTCACCTGTCCGTCCAGGCGGCCGAGGTACTCGAGGGTGCCGTCGGCCTTCCAGCGGGCCCTGTCACCGGTGCGGTACAGCCGGCCACCCGGGTGGAAGGGGTTGGGCAGGAACTTCTCGGACGTGAGTTGAGGGCGAGCGTAGTAGCCGAGCGCCAGTTGCACGCCGCCGATGAACAGCTCGCCTTGCACGCCGATGGCACAGGGCTGGCCCTGTGCATCCAGGACGTAGAGCTGGGTGTGGGGCAGGGGAGTGCCGATGGAGGGAAGACGGGGCCAGGAGGCGGGAGGGCCCTGCAACCGGTAGGCACTCACCACGTGAGTCTCGGAGGGGCCGTACTGGTTCTCCAGCACGCACCCGGGCAGCCGCTCGAAGAAGGAGACGAGGGCGGGTGTCACCTGGAGCTGCTCACCGGCCGTTACCACTTCGCACAGGCGCTCGGGGACTCTCGCCCCATGAGCCACGGCGTCGGCCAGGGCCTGGAGTGCGACGAAGGGCAGGAAGAGGCGCTGCACGCCGTGGTGGGCCATGTACGAGAGGAGCGCGGGCATGTCCTGGCGCACCTCGGAGGAAGGCACCACGAGGGTGCCGCCAGCGCACCAGGTGGAGAAGAGCTCCTGGAAGGAGACATCGAAGCTGAGGGAGGCGAACTGCAGGGTGGTGGCCGCGGGGTGGACGGACTGACGCAACTGCCACTTGAGCAGGTTGCACAGAGCGCGGTGAGGCAGCGCGACACCCTTGGGCTTGCCCGTGCTGCCGGAGGTGTAGATGAGGTAGCAGGTGGATTCGGGCGACAGCTCCCACGCTGGAGCATGGGCGGGTTGGCGGGAGAGCGCCTCCGCCTCGCCGTCCACGCACAGCATTCGGGCCCGCGTAGGAAGCGAGGAGGCCAGACGCGAGTGCGTGAGCACCAGGGGGGCCCCCGCGTCTTCGAGCATGAAGGACAAGCGCTCGGAGGGGTAACCCGGGTCGAGGGGGAGGTAGGCGGCACCGGCCTTGAGGACACCCAACACGGCCACGGTCATGTCCAGCGAGCGCTCCAGGCACAGGCCCACCCTGTCACCGGGGCGCACGCCTTGCGCGTGGAGGGCGTGGGCGAGCTGGTTGGCCCGGTGCTCCAACTGCGCGTAGGTGAGTCGCTGCTCCTCGAAGACCACCGCCACCGCGTCGGGAGTGCGTGCGGCCTGGGCCTCGAAGAGCGTGTGCACGCAGACGGGGCGAGAGGGGCCCGCCGTGGTGGTGGCGTTCCACTCCACCAGCACCCGGTGCCGCTCGGCCTCGGACAGGAGGGACAGCTCGGACAGGCGGCGCTCGGGATGGGCCACCGCGTCCTCCAGCAGCAGGCGCAGGTGCTCCATCATCCTCGCGGCCGTGGCGGCCTCGAACAAATCGCTCCGGTACTCCAGTGCGCCACTCAGACCCCGAGCCGTCTGGCTCAAGGTCAGCGTGAAGTCGAACCGGGAGGTACCGATATCCAGCGGTAGAGGCTCGATACTCAGCCCGGGGACGGACAGCTCCGCCGTGGGCGTGTTGAGCAGTCCCAGCGCCACCTGGAAGAACGGCGTGCGCTCAGGCTGCCTCGGCGGCTGCAATACCTCCACCAGTTTCTCGAAGGGCACGTCCTGGTGCGCGTACGCCCCCAACGTCACTTCCTTCACCCGTCCGAGCAGCTCTCGGAACGAGGGGTTACCCTCCATCCGCGTGCGCATCACCAGCGTGTTGACGAAGAAGCCGATAAGCCCCTCCATCTGGGCCTGGGTGCGGCCAGCGATGGGCGCTCCCACGCAGATGTCATCCTGTCCCGAGTAGCGGGCCAGCAGCGTCTGCAATCCCGCCAGCAGGCCCATGAACAGCGTGGTGCCCTCGCGTTGGCACAGCGCTCCAAGCCGCTGAGTCAGCTCCAGCGGCAGATCGACCTGCAGCGAGGCGCCGGGGTTTTTCGTGTCCGCGGTGCGCGGCCAGTCCGTGGGCAGCTCCAGCGCGGGCGGGGCCCCGTCGAGCTGTTTCCGCCAATAGCTGAGCTGCTGCTCCAGCACTTCGCCCTGGAGCCACTCGCGCTGCCACACCGCGTAATCCACGTATTGGATGGGCAGCTCGGGCAGCGGTGACGGCTTTCCAGCCGCGAACGCCCCGTAGAGTGTGACGACCTCGCGGATCAGCACGGAGATGGACCAGCCGTCCGAGGCGATGTGGTGCATCGTCACCAGCAGCAGGTGCTCCCGAGCCGACAGACGCAGCAACTGCGTGCGCAGCAGCGGCCCGTGGGCGAGGTCGAACGGCTGGCGCGCATCCTCTTGCGCCAGACGCAGGGCCTCCTCTTGCCGCTGCGACTCTGGCAGGTGATCCAGGACCACCACTTCCAGAGCCCAGGAGGAGGCTGGGGCGATGATCTGGAGCGGCTTGTCCTCGCGGACCTGGAAGGCGGTGCGGAGCACCTGGTGACGGCGGATCAGCTCGGTGAAGGCGCGCTCCAGGGCGGCCACATCGAGTGAGCCTTTCAGCCGCAAGGCGGCTGGCATGTTGTAGAGCGCGCTGTCCGGTTGGTACTGGTCCAGGAACCACAGCCGCTGCTGCGCGAAGGACAGCTCCGCCTCGGCCAGCTCCGTGCGCGGGATGAGTACCGGCGCGCGAGTCTTGTGCTCATCGGTTGTCGCACGCGACTGGAGGCGGAGGGCGAGGGACTCAACGGTGGGGCACTCGAACAGCTCGCGCAGCGGCAACTCCACACCGAGGCCGGAACGCAGGCGGGAGACGACCTGAGTGGCCAGAAGCGAGTGGCCGCCCAGGGTGAAGAAGTTGTCGGTGACGCTCAGGCGCGGCAGGCCCAGCACGCTGGTGAAGGCCTCGGCCAGCGTCTGCTCCAGGGCGTTGCGAGGGGCGATGAAGGGGGCCGAGCCCCGCAGGCTGTCCGCGTCCGGTACGGGCAGCAGGCGGCGGGCCAGCTTGCCGCTGGGGGTGAGTGGCAGAGCCTCCAGACGCACCAGGGCCGAGGGCACCATGTACTCGGGCAGACGGCGGGACAGTACCTGGCGCAGGGCCTCGGGCTCCCAGGCGGTGTCGGGTTGGAGCACCACGTAGCCCACCAGCCGCTTGTCACCCGGAGTGTCCTCGCGCACCACAGCGGCCGCGTCGCGCACTCCTGGGGCCTCACGCAGGGCGGCTTCCACCTCACCCTGCTCGATGCGGAAGCCACGCACCTTCACCTGTCCGTCCAGGCGGCCGAGGTACTCAAGGGTACCGTCGGCCTTCCAGCGGGCCCTGTCACCGGTGCGGTACAGCCGGCCACCCGGGCGGAAGGGGTCGGGCAGGAACTTCTCGGACGTGAGCTGAGGACGGGCGTGGTAGCCGAGGGCCAGCTGCACGCCGCCGATGAACAGCTCGCCCTGCACGCCAATGGCACACGGCTGGCCCTGGGAGTCCAGCACGTAGAGCTGGGTATGGGGCAGAGGCGTGCCGATGGAGGGGAGGCGAGGCCAGGAGGAGGGAGGGCCCTGCAACCTGTAGGCGCTCACCACGTGAGTTTCGGAGGGGCCGTACTGGTTCTCCAGCACGCACCCCGGAAGCCGCTCGAAGAGGGACACCAGGGCGGGTGTCACCTGGAGCTGCTCACCGGCGGTGACTACCTCGCGCAGAAGCTCTGGGAGGCGAGCGCCATGAGCCACGGCGTCGGCCAGGGCCTGAAGGGCGACGAAGGGCAGGAAGAGCCGCTCCACGCCGTGGTGGGCCATGTACGCGAGGAGCGCGGGCATGTCCTGGCGCACCTCGGAGGAGGGAAGCACGAGGGTGCCGCCAGCGCACCAGGTGGAGAAGAGCTCCTGGAAGGAGACGTCGAAGCTGAGGGAGGCGAATTGCAGGGTGGTGGCGGCGGGGTGGACGGACTGGCGCAGCTGCCACTCGAGCAGATTGCACAGAGCGCGGTGAGGCAGCGCGACACCCTTGGGCTTGCCCGTGCTACCGGAGGTGTAGATGAGGTAGCAGGTGGACTCGGGTGACAGCGCGAGTGCCGGAGCATGGGCGGGCTGGCGGGAGAGGGACTCTGCCTCGCTGTCCATGCACACCACCCGAGCCCGCGAGTCCGCGGACAGCAGGGAAGCCAGACGCGAGTGCGTGAGCACCAGGGATGCGTTCGCATCCTGGAGCATGAAGGACAGGCGCTCGGAGGGGTAGCCTGGGTCGAGGGGGAGGTAGGCGGCACCGGCCTTGAGGACGGCCAGCACGGCCACGGTCATGTCCAGCGAGCGCTCCAGGCACAGGCCCACCCTGTCACCGGGGCACACGCCCTGGACGCGCAGTGCATGGGCGAGCTGGTTGGCCCGGCACTCCAGCTGCGCGTAGGTGAGCCGCTGGTCCTCGAAGACCACCGCCACCGCGTCCGGAGTGCGTGCGGCCTGGGCCTCGAAGAGCGTGTGGACGCAGACGGGCTGAGAGGGGCTCGCCATGGTGGAGTTCCACTCCACGAGCACCCGACGCCGCTCCGCCTCGGACATGAGGGACAGTTCGGACAGGCGGCGCTCGGGATGGGCCACCGCGTCCTCCAGCATCAGTCGCAGGTGTTCCATCATCCGCGCGGCCGTGGTGGCCTCGAACAAGTCACTCCGGTACTCCAACACACCACTCAAGCCCTGAGCCGTCTGGCGCAGCGTCAGCGTGAAGTCGAACTTCGCGGTGCCCGTGTCCAGATCCAGCAGCCGCAGGTCGAGCCCGGGGACGGACAGCTCCGCCGTGGGCGTGTTGAGCAACACCAGAGCCACCTGGAAGAACGGCGTGCGCTCCGGTTGCCTCGGTGGCTGCAACACCTCCACCAGCTTCTCGAAGGGCACGTCCTGGTGCGCGTACGCCCCCAACGTCACTTCCTTCACCCGTCCGAGCAGCTCTCGGAACGAGGGGTTACCCTCCATCCGGGTGCGCATCACCAGCGTGTTCACGAAGAAGCCAATGAGCCCCTCTGTCTGGGCCTGGGTGCGTCCGGCGATGGGCGCTCCCACGCAGATGTCATCCTGTCCCGAGTAGCGCGCCAGCAGCGTCTGCAATCCCGCCAGCAGGCCCATGAACAGCGTGGCGCCCTCGCGCTGGCACAGCGCTCCAAGCTCTTGAATCAGCTTCAGCGGCAGCTCCACCTGCATCGGTGCGCCGGGGTTTTTCGTGTCCGCGGTGCGCGGCCAGTCCGTGGGCAGCTCCAGCGCGGGCGGGGCCCCGTCGAGCTGCTTCCGCCAATAGCCGAGCTGCTGCTCCAGCACTTCGCCCTGGAGCCACTCGCGCTGCCACACTGCGTAATCCACGTACTGGATGGGCAGCTCGGGCAGCGGCGATGGCCTCCCTGTGACGCAGGCCTCGTACAGCGCCACCATGTCGCGGATCAGCACGGCGATGGACCAGCCGTCCGAGATGATGTGATGCAGGGTGATGGGCAGCAGGAACTCGTGCTCCGCCAGGCGCAACAGCCGGGTGCGCAGCAGCGGCCCGTGGACGAGGTCGAACGGCTGGCGCGCATCCTCGTGCGCCAGACGCAGGGCCTCCGCTTGCCGTTGCGACTCCGACAGGTGACCCAGGTCCACTACCTCCAGTGTCCAGGGCGAGACGGGGGCGATGACCTGGACCGGTTTCTCCTCGCGGACCCGGAAGGAGGTGCGGAGTACCTGATGACGGAGGACCAGCTCGGTGAAGGCACGCTCCAGGGCGGCCACATCGAGCACACCCTCCAGCCGCAGGGCGGCCGGCATGTTGTAGAGCGCGCTGCCGGGTTGGTACTGGTCCAGGAACCACAGCCGCTGCTGCGCGAAGGACAACTCCGCCTCGGTCAGCCCCGTGCGCGGGATGAGTACCGGCGCGCGAGTCTTGTGCTCCTCGGTTGTCGCACGCGACTGGATGCGGAGGGCGAGGGACTCAACGGTGGGGGACTCGAACAGCTCGCGCAGGGGCAACTCCACGCCGAGGCCGGAGCGCAGGCGGGAGACGACCTGAGTGGCCAGAAGCGAGTGGCCGCCCAGGGTGAAGAAGTTGTCGGTGACGCCCAGGCGCGGCAGGCCCAGCACGCTGGCGAAGGCCTCGGCCAGCGTCTGCTCCAGGGCGTTGCGAGGGGCGATGAAGGGGGCCGAGCCCCGCAGGCTGTCCGCGTCCGGTACGGGCAGCAGGCGGCGAGCCAGCTTGCCACTGGGGGTGAGTGGCAGAGCCTCCAGTCGCACCAGGGCCGAGGGCACCATGTACTCGGGCAGACGGCGCGCCAGTACTTGGCGCAGGGCCTCGGGCTCCCAGGCGGTGTCGGGCTGGAGCACCACATAGCCCACCAGCCGCTTGTCACCCGGAGTGTCCTCACGCACCACGGCGGCCGCGTCGCGCACTCCTGGGGCCTCACGCAGGGCGGCCTCCACCTCACCCTGCTCGATGCGGAAGCCACGCACCTTCACCTGTCCGTCCAGGCGGCCGAGGTACTCGAGGGTACCGTCGGCCCTCCAGCGGGCCCTGTCACCGGTGCGGTACAGCCGGCCACCCGGGCGGAAGGGGTCGGGCAGGAACTTCTCGGACGTGAGCTGAGGACGGGCGTGGTAGCCGAGCGCCAGTTGCACGCCGCCGATGAACAGCTCGCCCTGTACGCCGATGGCACACGGCTGGCCCTGGGAGTCCAGGACGTAGAGCTGGGTATGGGGCAGGGGAGTGCCGATGGGAGGGAGGCGGGGCCAGGAGGCGGGAGGGCCCTGCAACCGGTAGGCGCTCACCACGTGAGTCTCGGAGGGGCCGTACTGGTTCTCCAGCACGCACCCCGGAAGCCGCTCGAAGAGGGACACCAGGGCGGGTGTCACCTGGAGCTGCTCACCGGCGGTGACCACCTCGCGCAGACGCTCGGGGACTCTCGCCCCATGAGCCACGGCGTCGGCCAGGGCCTGAAGGGCGACGAAGGGCAGGAAGAGCCGCTCCACGCCGTGGTGGGCCATGTACGCGAGGAGCGCGGGCATGTCCTGGCGCACCTCGGAGGAGGGAAGCACGAGGGTGCCGCCAGCGCACCAGGTGGAGAAGAGCTCCTGGAAGGAGACGTCGAAGCTGAGGGAGGCGAATTGTAGGGTGGTGGCGGCGGGGTGGACGGACTGGCGCAGCTGCCACTCCAAGAGGTTGGAGAGGGCGCGGTGAGGCAGCGCGACCCCCTTGGGCCTGCCCGTGCTGCCGGAGGTGTAGATGAGGTAGCAGGTGGACTCGGGTGACAGCGCGAGTGCCGGAGCATGGGCGGGTTGGCGGGAGAGCGCCTCCGCCTCGCCGTCCACGCACAGCATTCGGGCCCGCGTAGGAAGCGAGGAGGCCAGACGCGAGTGCGTGAGCACCAGGGGTGCCCCCGCGTCTTCGAGCATGAAGGACAGGCGCTCGGAGGGGTAACCCGGGTCGAGCGGGAGATAGGCGGCACCGGCCTTGAGGACACCCAACACGGCCACGGTCATGTCCAGCGAGCGCTCCAGGCACAGGCCCACCCTGTCGCCGGGGCGTACGCCTTGCGCGTGCAGGGCGTGGGCGAGCTGGTTGGCCCGGTGCTCCAACTGCGCGTAGGTGAGACGCTGCTCCTCGAAGACCACGGCCACCGCGTCGGGAGTGCGCGCGGCCTGGGCCTCGACGAGCGTGTGCACGCAAACGGGGCGAGAGGGGCCCGCCGTGGTGGTGGCGTTCCACTCCACCAGCACTCGGCGCCGCTCCGCCTCGGACATGAGGGACAGCTCGGACAGGCGCCGCTCGGGATGGGCCACCGCGTCCTCCAGCAGCAGGCGCAGGTGCTCCATCATCCTCGCGGCCGTGGCGGCCTCGAACAGGTCGCTCCGGTACTCCAGCGTGGTGCTCAGTCCACGAGGCGTCTCGACGACGATCAGCGTGAAGTCGAACTTCGCGGTGCCGCTGTCCACTTCCAATGGCCGGAAGGTGAGCCCGGGTGCGGTCAGCTCCGCCGTGGGCGTATTGAGCAGGACCAGCGCCACCTGGAAGAAGGGCGTGTGCTCCGGCTGCCTCGGCGGCTGCAACACCTCCACCAGCTTCTCGAAGGGCACGTCCTGGTGCGCGTACGCTCCCAGCGTCACCTCCTTCGCCTGCCTCAGCAGCTCCAGGAAGCTCGGGTTGCCCTCCAGTCGGGAGCGCAGCACCAGCGTGTTGACGAAGAAGCCGATGAGCCCCTCCGTCTGTGCCTGATTGCGCCCGGCGATGGGCGCTCCCACGCAGATGTCCTCCTGTCCCGTGTAGCGCGCCAGCAGCGTCTGCAATCCCGCCAGCAGGCCCATGAACAGCGTGCCCTTCTCACGCCGGCACAGCGCCCTCAGCCCCTGGGTCAGCGCCAGCGGCAGCTCCACCCTCAACGAGGCGCCGGGATTGTTCGTGTCCGCGGTGCGCGGCCGGTCCGTGGACAGCTCCAGCGCGGGCGGAGCCCCGTCGAGCTGCTTCCTCCAGTATTCCAACTGCCTCGCCAGGACCTGCCCTTGCAGCCACTCGCGCTGCCACACCGCGTAATCCACGTACTGGATGGGCAGCTCCGGCAGAGGCGACGGCTTGCCAGCCGCGAACGCCGCGTAGAGCGTGACGACCTCGCGGGTCAGCACCCCGACGGACCAGGAGTCCGAGACGATGTGGTGCATCGTCACCAGCAGCAGGTGCTCCCGGGCCGACAGCTTCAGCAACCGCGGGCGCAGCAGGGGCCCCTGGGACAGATCGAAGGGCCGGCACGCTTCCTCGCGCGCCAGGCGCATGCCCTCGGCTTCCCGCTCCGACTCCGGGAGATGCCCGAGGTCCTCCACCTCCAGCGCCCAGGCCACGGTGGGGGAGATGACCTGCACCGGAGTGCCCTCATGGGCCTGGAAGGTCGTGTGCAGGGCCTCATGGCGGCGCATCAGCTCGGCGAAGGCCCGCCCGAGGGCGGCCACGTCGAGCGTGCCCTCCAGCCTCATCGCGGCCGGCATGTTGTAGAGCGCGCTGCCCGGCTGGTACTGGTCCAGGAACCACAGCCGCTGTTGCGCGTACGAGAGTGGCAGCAGGCCCGTCCGAGGCACGCGCGCGATGACACCGCCCTGGCTCGTGGGAGCCTCGGTGCGGACCGGGGCGGAGGTGTTCGGTGGCGGCTCCACCTGGGCCGGGCGGCGCCGGGACGTGGGCGTGAGGAGCTCCACCTCTCCGTCCGCGCGGTAGCGGGCGGGAGTGCCGGTGCCATACAGGCGGGCGCCGGTGCCCTCGGGCGAGGAACGGATCCGGGCCCGGGTCACCTCCGGCGCCTTCCAGAAGCCCAGCGGTACCGCATCACCGCCGAGGAAGAGCTCACCCACCACGCCCACCGGGGCGCGGCGTCCCGACGCATCCAACACGAAGCGCGAGCCCTGGGGCGCGGTCTCCCTCGCACCGGGCAACAGGGACACGGGCGCCACCACTCGGGCGGAGGCGGCCCGCTTCAGCGCCGCGGCCAGATCCGCCGGGAGCCCATCGGCCTCGTCCAGCACCAGCGTGCGCACCGGGCCGAGAACCTCGGCGGCATCCGGCATCTTCGCGAGCGTCTGGGCGAGCGCGACGGTGCAGCGCAAGTGCGCCGGGGGGAAGGCGCGCAGCGACTCCACCAAGGCCTGGGTGACATCGGCCTCCACGAGCACCGGGGCAACTGGCGCGGGAGCCACACCCTCCTGGCTCCGGCGGCGCAGCACATCCAGGTGCCGCAGTCCCTCCAGCGCGGCCTCTTGGCCCATGCCGAAGTCGATGAGGCACGCCACCTCGTCCACGTCCGCCCGGCGGAGCTGCTCCACCCGGGCCATGAGCGTCTCCGGCGTGCCGAACATCCCGCCCGCCTCCAGGTACCGGGAGACGCCCTGCTCCAGCAGGACCTCCAGATCCTGGGGCGTGAGGTCGCGCACGTCGAAGCCCATGCCCTGGCTCGCCACCAGTCCGTTGACCAGCTCCACCGAGCTGCGGAAGTAGCGGATGAGCGGCTCGCGCGCCTGCCGCCTCACGTCCTCCTGGCTGCCCGCCACGAAGGTGTGGAGCATCAGCACCACGTGGCCCCGGCCGTGCCCCGCCTTGCGCCGCGCCTCGCGGTAGATGGCGATCTTCCGGGCCAGCTCCTCGAAGTCCTGTCCCAGTCCCAGCACGTTGGTGAGCAGGCCGGTGCCCAGCTCTCCCGCCAGCCGGAAGGTCTCCGGATTGAACGCGGCGGTGATCCAGATGGGCAGCTCCGCCTGCACCGGCCGGGGACGGATGGCGATCTCCACCTCGTTCCCGGTGCCGTTGGTGCGGCGCACGGTGCCACCACTCCAGAGGGTGCGCACCTCCTCCACTCCGCGCCGGACGGCCTCGGCCCGCTGCGTGAAGTTCCGTGGCGCGAAGACGAAGTCGTTGGCGTTCCAGCCCGTGGCGAAGGACACGCCCGCGCGGCCATCGGAGAGGTTGTCGATGACGGACCACTCCTCGGCCACCCGAATCGGGTCATGCAGCGGGAGCACCACGCTGCCTGCGCGCAGGGACACGCGCTCGGTGACCATGGCCAGCGCCGCGCTGGTGGCGGTGGGGCTGGGATAGGGGCCTCCGAAGGCATGGAAGTGCCGCTCCGGCGTCCATACCGCGCTGAAGCCGTGCGTGTCGGCGAACTTCGCTCCCTCGATGAGGAGCTGGTACTTCTTCCGGCCGGAGGCCTCCGCGTCGTTGGCGAAGTAGAAGAGGCTGAAGTCCAACGGCCGCGTCCCGGTCTGCTCGGGGCGGAGCGCCACGAGCCGTGCGGGAGGCCGCGCCGGGAACACCACCTGGAGCCCGCGGACGAGCGCCCAGAGCAGCTCGAGGCCCGCCGGGTCGGCGGAGGCGTCCGGGGCGCTCAGCCAGACCTCGCCCGAGCGGACGTCGAGGCGTGCATCCAACGCGGCGAAGCGGTGGAGCAGGTTGCGGTGGCTCCACATCACGCGCGGACGCTTGCCGTCGTCCGTCTCGCGCACCAGGCAGGCAAGCCCGTCCGCATCCACCGCGGGCATGAGGGCCTCGGCCGGGAGCTCGTCGGAGAGCGCGAGGCGGATGACCCGGCTCTCGTCCAGTCCCGGAGGAAGCGGCGATGTGGCGGTGGTGATGAGCAGGGGAGCGGCCCCTTCCAGCCCGAGCGAGGACAGCTCCTCGCGCTGCTCCCAGGGGACGAGCGCATAGGCTCCGCCGGAAGCCAGCACACCCCACAGGGCCACCGCACGCTCGGGCGAGGGCTCCAGACACACGGCCACGGGGACACCAGGGCCCACGCCGCGAGCGCGCAGCGCGGACGCGAGCGCGAGCGAGTGCGCACGCAGGGCCCGCCAGGTCAGGCGTTGGTCTCCTCGACGGAGCGCCACCGCGTCCGGGGTGCGCTCCGCCCGGGCGAACAGCAGGGCCGCGAGCGATGCCACCTCGGAGGCTCTGGCCACTGGCCCCCCGGACCGCTCCGGGGCTCCATCCAGGGACAGCTGGGACAGGGGCTTGTCCGGCGAGGCCATCGCATCGGAGAGCAACGCCTCCAACTGCGAGAGGAGCCGAGCGATGGTGGAGGCGTCGAACAGGTCGACGGCGTACTCCAGCGTGCCGGAGAAGCCTTGCGCGTCCTCGCGCATCAGCAGCGTGATGTCCGCGAGCGAAGTGCCGTACTGCGCGGGCAGCTCGGTGACGTCGAAGTAGCTCAGCCGCAGGCCCGGGAACTCCAGGATGGGCGCGGACACGCCCTGGGCGTGCAGCAGGAAGATGGCGTCGAACAGGCGGGACAGCCGCGTTTCCTCACCGGGCTCGAGCTCTTCCAGGAGCTGCTCGTAGGGCACGTCCGGGTGGGCGAAGGCGGAGAGCGTGGTGTCGCGCACGCGGAGCGCGAGCGAGCGGAAGCTCGGGTCGCCCTCGAGGGAGGTGCGCAGGGCCAGGGCGTGCGCCACGTAGCCGATCTGCGGCTCCAGCTCGGGGCGGGTCCGGTTGCCGATGGAGGTGCCCACGAGGATGTCCTCCTGACCCGAGCAGCGGGCCAGGAGTGCCTTGAAGCCGGTGAGCAGCGTCATGAATGGCGTGAGGCCCTCGCGGTGGCTGAAGGCGTTCAGGGCCACGCCGAGTGCCCTGGGGAAGGCGAACGCGTGACGCGCGCCACGCCGACGCGCGCCGATGACTCGGGGGCGGTCCAGCGCGAGGGGGAGGGGAGCGGGCCGCCGCGCGAGCTGCTTGCGCCAGTACGCCTGCTGCGCCGAGAGCGTGCCGTCGGACAAGGCACGGCGCTGCCAGACGGTGAAGTCGATGTACTGGATGGGCAGCTCCGGCAGGGGCACGGGCTGCTCGTGGATGAAGCCGGTGTAGAGGGCCACCGCTTCCCGGATGAAGTTCACCAGGGACAGGGTGTCCGCCACGATGTGGTGGATGGTGAGGAGCAGCACGTGCTCGGCCTCGGCCATCCGGAGCAGCTGCACCCGGACCAGTGGACCCTGGTCGAGCGGGAACGGCTCGGCGGGCGCGAGGCGGGCCAGCCGCATCGCCTCGGCCTCGCGGTCCCCGGCGAAGTCGCGCAGGTCCACCACGGGCAGGGAGATGCGTACCTCCGGGAGGATGCGCGGCGCGGCCCTGCCGTCCACCTGCTGGAAGACGGTGCGCAGGGACTCGTGCCGGCGGATGACCTCGTTGAGGCTCCGCTCCAGGACGGAGGGCCGCAGTGCGCCGGAGATCCGGATCGCGAGGGGCTCGTTGAAGATGGAGCTGCCCGGCTCCTTCAGCTCCATCTCCCAGACGCGGGCCTGCACGTAGGACAGGGGAATCTCCCCGGTCCGAGGAACGGGGAGCATCGCCGCCGCTGGAGCCTCGCTGGCCGGCTGTTCCACCCGGAGCCGGGCCTCGATGCGCGCGGCGAGGCCCGCGATGGTGGGCGCTTCGAACAGGTCGCTGAGTGGAATCTGCGCCCGGAACGTCTCGCGCAACCGGGTGAGCAGCTGCGCCGCCATCAGCGAGTTGCCGCCCAGGTCGAGGAAGTTGTCGTCCGGGCCGATCTCCTCCACGCCCAGCCGCTCGCGCCACAGCTCCGTCAGGAGCTGCTGGATGTCACCCTGGGGTGGTGCACGCTGGACGGGCGCTTCGGGAGTCACGGGCGCCGCGGGCCGCGGCACGGTGGCAACGGGCGCGGGAGCGACGGCCGGTTCCGGCAGGGGGAGCACGGGCCGCTCCTCCAGGGTGATCCGCTTCTCCTCGAACGGATAGCCCGGCAGCGAGAGGCGGCGGCGGTGCTCGTGGGCGTGGAAGCCCTTCCAGTCCACGGCCGCGCCAGCGCGCCAGAGCGCTCCCAGCGATTCCAGCAGGGTCTGGGTATCGGAAGAGGAAGTGCCGCTCCGGCGGAGCGAGGGCACCACCAACGCCTCACGCTCGGTACGCAGGCGCAGCCGGGCGAGCGCGGTGAGGCCCTGGTCCGGGCCGGCCTCGATGAACCAGCCGCAGCCCGCTTCCACCAGCGCGTCCAGTCCGGCGGCGAAGCGCACCGGCTCCCTCATCTGCCGGGCCCAGTAGCGCGGGGAGGTCGCTTCCTCGGGGCGGATCCACGTGCCGGTGAGGCTGGACACGTAGGGAATGGCGGGGGCGTTCAGCGTGAGTCCGGCCACGGCCCGCTCCAGCTCGGCCATCACCGGCTCCACGGCGCGCGAGTGGAACGCGTGCGCCGAGGCGAGGCGCATCACGCCCACGCGGCGCGCGGACAGTGTGCGCTCCAGTGCCTCCAGCGCCTCGACGGGGCCGGACACCGTGCAGCGATCCGGGCCGTTGAGGGCGGCGAGCTCCAGCCCACTGGAGAGCAGCGGCGCCACCTCCTCGGCGGAGAGCCCCACCGCGAGCATGCCGCCGGGCGGGAGCCGGGACATGAGCTCCCCGCGGAGGACGGCCAGCCGGAGCGCGTCCTCCAGGGAGAGCACGCCGGACAGGCACGCCGCCGCGTACTCGCCGAAGCTGTGGCCGAGCAGCGCGGAGGGTTTGAAGCCGAAGCCCATCCACAGCCGTGCGAGCGCGTACTCCACGGACAGCAGCGCGGGCAGCGCGAAGCGCGGCTGGGCGAGACACGCCTCCGCATGGGCCTCGGTGCCCGGCTCGGGGAAGAGCACCGGGCGCAAGTCCTCCATCAGCCCCGTTTTCGGCAGCAGCTCCAGGCACGCGTCCAGCTCACGCCGGAAGATCGGCTCGGACGCGTACAGCTCCTGGGCCATCCGGACGGACTGCGCGCCCTGACCGGGGAAGAGGAAGGCCACCCGGCGGGAGCGGGCGGTGGCGAGGTCGCGCACCTCGGACGGAGCGCCCGGCTTGCGCAGCGCGCGCACGAGCCCCTCGGCGTCCCCGGCGACCAGCGCATGACGGTACTCGAAGGCCTTGCGGCCCATGTCGAGGGTGAAGGCCAGGTCCGCCAGATCCACCGCCGGGTGGGCCTCCACGAAGTCGGCCAGCGCGCGGGTCATCGCCTCCAGCGCGGAGGCACTCCGGGCGGACAGCGTCACGAGCTGACGGGGGCGGTGGCTGCCCTTCCCACCGTCCTGGCGGGGGGCCTCCTCCAGCACCACATGGGCGTTGGTGCCACCGATGCCGAACGAGCTGACGCCCGCCCTCCTCGGGCCCTCTCCGCGCTCCCAGGCGCGCAGGGCCGTGTTCACGAAGAACGGGCCGCGCTCGAAGTCGATCTCCGGGTTGGGCCGCTCGAAATGGAGGCTCGGGGGCAGCTCGCCATGATGCAGCGCGAGCGCGGCCTTGATGAGGCCGGCGATACCGGCGGCGGTGTCCAGGTGCCCGATGTTGGTCTTCACCGAGCCGATCGCGCAGTAGCCCGTGCGCCCGGTCTGGGCGCGGAAGGCGCGGGTGAGCGCCGCGAGCTCTATCGGGTCTCCCAGCGGGGTACCGGTGCCGTGGGCTTCCACGTAGCCGATGGTGGAGGCGTCCACGCCGGCCGAGGCCAGGGCCCGGGCAATCACCTCGCTCTGTCCCTGGACGCTGGGAGCGGTGTAGCTGACCTTGGCTGCCGCGTCGTTGTTGAGGGCCGAGCCCTTGATGACCGCGTAGACATGGTCCCCATCACGGAGGGCATCCGAGAGCCGCTTGAGCGCCACCACGCCCAGGCCGTTGCCCAGGACGGTGCCTCGGGCGCTCGCATCGAACGCGCGGCAGTGCCCGTCGGGAGAGAGGATCATCCCCTCCTGGAAGAGGTACCCGGTGCGCTGAGGCAGCGAGACCTTCACCGCGCCGGCCAGCGCCAGGTCCGACTGGTGGGTGCGCAGGCTCTGGCAGGCGAGGTGGACGGCCACGAGGCCGGTGGAGCAGGCGGTGTAGACGTTGAGGCACTCACCGCCGAGTCCGAGCTTGTAGGCCGTCTTGGTGGCCACGTTCTCGCCGCTGGTGGTCCCCAGGGCCTCGAACAACGAGGCCGGGTCCTTGCGCGTCTGGCCGAGCAGCGAGAGCAGGTGCACGCTCGAGGTGCCCGCGCCGGCATGCAGCGAGATGGGTCCCTGGAAGCGCTCCGGGTCGTAGCCGGCGTCCTCCAGGGCGTTCCACGCGCACTGGAGGAAGAGCCGCTGCTGCGGATCCATCCACCGCGCCTCGCGTGGGGACAGGTCGAAGAAGCTGGCATCGAACCCATCCGCGCCCTCGAGCACCCCGCCCGCGGGGACGAAGTCCGGATGGTCGCGCAGCGAATCGGAGAACAGAGGAGACGGCTCCAGCTCCTCCGGAGTGAAGCGCGAGATGGACTCAACGCCCTGACGGAGGTTCTCCCAGAAGGCGTGGACATCGCGGGCGCCGGGGAAGCGCCCGGCCATGCCGATGATCGCGATGTCGCCGGAGCCGTCCTCCTCGGAGGACTTGCGCCGCGGCGCGGGCTCGGAGGGAGTCGCCGGAAGCTCCCGCTCCAGCCGCGTGGCCAGCCCGTGCACGGTGGGGTGCTCGAAGAGATGGGTGACGGGCACCTCCTGACCCAGCTCCTCGCGGAGCTGCGTGCTCGCCTTGACCACCAGCAGCGAGCTTCCGCCCAGGTCCTCGAAGAAGTGGTCGTGCAGACCCACGCGCGAAACCTGGAGCACGCGAGCCCAGACCGAGGCGATGCGCCGCTCCAGCTCGGAGCGAGGCTCGGCGAAGGGCGCATCCGGCGCGGGGTTCACCGAGTCGGGCGAGGGCAGCGATTGGCGATCCACCTTGCCACCCGGTGCGAGCGGGAGCGCGTCCATCCGCACGAAGGCGGAGGGCACCAGCGCGTCGGGGAGCCGCTCCTTGAGGAAGCGCCGGAGAGCGGTCGGCTCCACTTCTTCACCCGCCACCACGTAGGCCACCAGCCGCGCCTCGCCCGCGCTCTCGCGCAGGACGGCCACCGCCTGGCGCACGCCGGGGTGCTGGGCCAGTGCCGCTTCCACCTCTCCCAACTCCACGCGCACGCCGCGCACCTTCACCTGCGCATCGCGCCGCCCGAGGAACTCCAGGCGTCCATCCGGCAGCAGGCGCACCAGGTCCCCGGTGCGGTACAGCCGCTCTCCCGGGAGGGTGGCGAAGGGGTTGGGCACGAAGCGCTCGGCCGTGAGCGCGGGACGGTGCAGGTAGCCGCGAGCCAGCCCTGGGCCTCCCACGTACAGCTCGCCGGGAACGCCTACGGGCACGGGCTCCATCCGCGCGTCCAGCACGTACGCCTGGGCGCCCGGGATGGCCCGGCCGATCGACGGCTGGCGGGGATCCACCTCCAGCTCGATGGTCGCGCAGACGGTGGCCTCGGTGGGGCCGTAGGCATTGAGGAAGCGGCGGCCTACCTTCCATCTCCTGGCCAGCTCCGGCGTGCACGCCTCACCGACGGAAGCCACCACCGCCAGCTCCGGCAGCGCCTCCGGCTCCAGCGGCGCCAGCGAGGTGGGCGTGGCGGTGATGACGGTGATGCGCTTCTCCGCGAGCACCTTCTGCAGGGGAGGGCCGGGCAGCAGCGACTCCGGCGAGGCGAGGACCAGCTCCGCGCCACAGAGCAGCGTGGAGAAGATCTCACTGACCGAGGCATCGAAGCCGATGGCCGCCAGTTGCAGCATGCGGCCGCCGGGACGCAGGCCCAGCGCCTCATGGGTGGCACGGGCGGTGTTGCACAGGCCACGGTGCTCCAGCAGCGTGCCCTTGGGGGTACCGGTGGAGCCGGAGGTGAAGATGACGTAGGCCAGATGCGAGGGAGTGACGGCCGGCGCTGGCGAGAGCGCCGTCTCCGGCTGGGACTCCAGCGCGGCGCGGTCCGTGTCCAGGAGAACCAGCAGCTCCTGCGAGGCCAGCTGGTCGGCCAGCTCCTCGCGGCTGATCAGCACGGGCACCTGGGCCTCGCGCAGCATCAGCTCCAGCCGGGCGGGCGGGTAGCTGGTATCGAGCGGGAGGAAGGCTCCACCCGCCTTGAGCACGCCGAGCAACGCCACGACCAGTTCCGGCGTGCGTTCCAGGTGCACGCCCACCAGCACGTCCGGCCCGACGCCGAGGGACCTGAGATGCCAGGCGAGCTGGTTGGCGCGTGTGTCCAGCTCCCGGTAGGTGAGGGAGCGCTCCCCGAAGGAGACGGCGGTGGCCTCGGGGGTGAGACGCACCTGCTCCTCGAAGAGGCGGTGCGCGAGGTCCTCTGGCGCGGCGGGCCCGGTGCGGCTCCACTCCACCAGTGCGCGGTGACGCTCCGTCTCGGAGAGCAGGGGGAGCTCGGAGACGCGACGCTCGGGCGCGGCGGCGGCCCCCTCCAGCAGGATGCACAGGTGCCCCAGCATGCGGGCGACGGTGTCCGCGTCGAAGAGATCGGTGGCGTACTCGCAGAGCAGCTCCAGGCCGCTGACGGTATCGGTCACGGAGAGGGTGAGGTCGAGCTTGGTGGCGCCGGTATCACCCAGGGTGCTCTCCAGGGAGAGGCCCGCCGGTCCCCGTGGCTCGGATGCGGCATCCTGGAGCACCAGCTTCACCTGGAAGATCGGCGCATGGGACAGGCTGCGCTCCGGGTTGAGCCCGCGCACCAGCTCGTCGAAGGGCAGATCCTGGTGGGCCCAGACGCCCAGCGCCTCCTGGTGGAGCCGTCCGAGCAGCTCACGGAAGGTGGGCGCTCCGGCGAGGTTGCCTCGCACGGGGAGCTGGTTGACGAACAGACCGACGAGCCCCGCTGTCTCGGGACGGGAGCGGTGGGCGGTGTCCACGCCCACCACGATGTCCTCCTGACCGGTGTAGCGGTGCAGCAGGAGCTGGAAGCCGGTCAGC
Organism: Archangium violaceum; assembly: GCF_016887565.1. NCBI lineage: Bacteria > Pseudomonadati > Myxococcota > Myxococcia > Myxococcales > Archangiaceae > Archangium > Archangium violaceum. The sequence continues at coordinate 10,270,127 of NZ_CP069396.1, read as the reverse complement.
AGCGTGACGAAGGGGGTGGTGCCCTCGCGCCGCGCGAGCACCTTCACCTGTTCCCAGGCCGCCCGCTCGAGCCGCCGCACCACCTGCGACCCTCGATAGGTCTGCGCCTTGGGCCGGGAGCGGTCCCCGGGCAGCTCCAGCACGGGAGGCGCTCCGGCGAGGTACGTCCGCCACCAGCCGAGCAGATCCTCACGCCGCTCGCCGCGCAGCCACTCGCGCTGCCAGACCGCGTAGTCGGCGTACTGGATGGGCAGCTCGGCGAGGGCGGGCGTGCGTCCGGCGGAGAAGGCTCCATAGAGCTCCTCCAGCTCACGGACCAGGACGCGCATGGACCAGCCATCCGCGATGATGTGGTGCAGCGTCAGTAGCAGCAGGTGTCGCTCGGCGCCGAGGCGCAGCAGGGTGGCCCGGAGCAGCGGCCCCCGGGCGAGCTCGAAGGGGCGCCGGGCCTCCTCGCGCGAGAGCCGGAGGGCCTCCTGCTCACGCGCCTCCTCCGGCAATCCACTCAGATCCACGAAGGCGAGCGGCAGGTCCAACTCGCCCAGGATGCGCTGGTTCGGCTCGCCCCCCTCTTCGAGGAACACCGTGCGGAGTGTCTCGTGCCGCCGTACCAGGGCCTGAAGGCTCCGCTCGAGCGCGGGCACATCCACGGCCCCGTTCAATCGGGAGACCACGGGCACGTTGTAGAAGGCGCTGCCCGGCTCCAGCCGGTCGAGGAACCACAGCCGTTGTTGCGCGAAGGAGAGCGGCAGGGGCCGGGCACGGGATGCACGGGGGATCGACTGGCGCGTACCGGCCGCCTTCCGCGCGGAGATCTCCCGGGCCAGCTCCGAGGCGCTCGCCCCGCGCAGCAGCGTCTCCATGGGAATCGCCACGCCCAGGTCCTTCTCCAGCGCGTGCGCCAGCTCCACCGCGGCCAGCGAGTCCAGGCCCAGGCGGGTGAGCGGCATGTCCGGCGTCAATGACTCCGCGCGAGCGCCCAGCCGCGTGGAGATCCGCGCCAGCACCAGCTCCTCCAGCTCACTGGCGACGGTGACAGGGGCGGGGGAGGGGGCCGCCGGAGCGGATGCGGCCGGCGCGGCGGACCCCGAGGCGTGCCATGCATGGACCGCGCGCAGCTCGCCCGCGAGGAACGCGGCCCGGCAGGCGCGGCGCTGCACCTTGCCGCTGGAGGTCTTCGGCAGGCTGCCCGGCTCGATGAGCACCAGCGCATGGGGCCGCACCTCGTGCCCCTCCGCCAGCCTCTGAAGGATGGCGCCCGAGATGTCCTCCGCGGCGCCATCCAGCTTGCGCGGGTCCACCTCCTGCACCACCACCAGCCGCTCCTCGCCGTCCATCTCGACACCGAAGGCGGCACCACACCCGGGCCGCAGCGCCGGGTGGCTCCGCTCCACCGTGAGCTCGAGATCCTGCGGATAGAGATTGCGGCCGCGCAGGATGATGAGGTCCTTGCGCCGCCCGGTCACGTACAGCTCGCCGCCCTCGAGGAAACCCAGGTCTCCGGTGCGGAGGAACGGTCCCTCCCCGGTGGAGGTGCGCGCACGGAAGATGCCCTCCGACTCCTCCGGTTGCCGCCAGTAGCCCTGGGCCACGCTGGGGCCGCCCACCCAGAGCTCACCGACCTCGCCGGCCGGAAGCTCCCGGAGCGACTCCGGATCCACCACGAGCAGGCGCTGGTCCCGCAGCGTCCCGCCGCAGCCCACCAGCGTCCGGGCCTCGCCCCGTGGTTGGGGCTCCACCGCACGGCCATGCTCCAGCGCGGAGGCATCCACCGCGCGCGGGCGAGGCGGCTCGGACTTCGCTCCGCCCGAGACGATGAGGGTGGCCTCGGCCAGCCCGTAGCAGGGATAGAACGCCTCGCGGCGGAAGCCTCGCGGCGAGAACGCCTCGGTGAACCGGTCGAGCGTCTCGGCGCGGATGGGCTCGGCGCCGCAGAACGCCACCTCCCAGCGGCTCAGGTCCAGCCCCTCCCGCTCCTCGGGCGGGATGCGGCGGACGCACAGCTCGAAGGCGAAGTTGGGACCGCCGCTGATGGTGCCACCGAAGCGGGTGATGGCCTCCAGCCAGGAGCGAGGGCGCTTGAGGAACGACAGCGGCGACATCAGCGCGGTGTGGAAGCCCTGGTACAGCGGCACGAGGATGCCGCCGATGAGCCCCATGTCGTGGTAGGGCGGCAGCCAGATGACGCCCACGCTGTCATCGCGCGTCTGGAAGGCTCCGCGGATCAGCTCCAGGTTGTGCAGCAGGTTGGCGTGACTGAGCATCACGCCCTTGGGCGTGCCGGTGGAGCCGGAGGTGTACTGGAGGAAGGCCAGCGAGTCGGCGCTCACCGGGGGCTTGCGCCAGGAGGCCGCGCCGCTCGGCTCGAGTGTGTCGGTGGCCACCCAGCGCAGCGCCTTCAGGTCGGGCGCGTCCTGGAAGAACAGCTCCGCCATCGACAGGACGAAGGAGGTGGTGAGCACCACCGTGGCCCCCGAGTCCTGGATGATGGCCCGCAGCCGCGGCAGCGTGCGCTCCAGCCGCGAGGGATCCGGCGGATAGGCGGGCACCGCCACCAGCCCGGAGAAGAGACACCCGAAGAACCCGGTGAGGTACTCGGCTCCCGGGGGATAGAGCAACACCGCGCGCTCGCCCGCGGGCGCCAGCTCCTGGAGGGCGGCACCGATCCGTCTCGCGTGCTCGTACAGCTCACCGCGCGTCAGCGGAGCTCCCTCCCCGTCCCCTTCCTCCAGGAAGGTGTAGAGGCGCTGCTCGGAACGGGTGGCACTTCGCTCTTCTAGGAGATCGATGAGGGTGCGGGGCTGGTGCATGGTCGATGGTGGGGGGAGCCGGAGCTCGAGAGCTGCCGCGCCTGCTGGAAGGCCCGCGAGAATACGTCACTTTGAGTGAAGTCAGCATCTAGCGACGCTCGGCCTCCAGCTTCCCGCACGCGCTGCCTCCGGCTAAACCCCCGGGACGGCTTCCCGCCGGTGCTGACAAGGAGCGTGCAACCTATGTGGGAGTGGATGAGGAGACGCGGTGCGTGGACCTTGCCGTTGGTGGTGGTGGCGCTGGCCGCCTGCTCGGATCCCGAGGGAGGGGAGCAGCTCCCCCCGAAGGACCTCCCGCCGCTAGAGGTCACCCAGGGGTGCAACCCGTTGGCGTCGGAGAATGACTGCCTCCTGCCGTTCCCCTCGGATTACTTCCTCGCGGAGGACGCGACGCTGCCCTCGGGCCACCGCGTGCGGCTCTCCGAGGCGGCGAAGCTGAAGGCGAAGGATGGGACGGCGTTCGACTTCACGGAGCTGCACCCGGCGGACGGCTGGTCTCACGGCACGCAGATCCTCGCGCTCTTTCCCGGTGGCGTGGATGTCTCCAACCTGCCGTCCATCCAGGGTCCCACGGCGGCGACCAGCGGGGCCACGGTGCTGCTGGACGCCGAGCGGGGCGAGGGCGTGCTCCACTTCGCCGAGCTGGATCCGCGCGCTTCCAATGACGCGCGCCGCGCGCTCCTCCTGCGTCCGCTGGTGCGGCTGCGCGACCAGACCCGCTACATCGTGGCCCTGCGCGGATTGAAGGCGAAGGATGGCAGTCCGGTGCCCGTCCCCGAGGGCTTCCGCCGCATCCGCGACGGCCAGACGGGGGGCGATCCGCTCCTGGCACCCCTCGCCCAGCGCTACGAGGAGCGGATCTTCCCGGCGCTCGCGGCGGCGGGCATTCCGCGCGCGGAGCTCCAGCTGGCGTGGGACTTCACCACCGAGTCCGAGGAGAACGTCACCCGCGACATGCTCGACGTGCGGCGCCTCGCGATGGAGGCCCTGGAGGCCACGCCTCCCGTCGTCACGGTGATGGACGTGAAGGACAACGTGGACGCCAACATCGCCCGGCGCATCCTCGGTACGCTGCGCGTGCCACTCTTCATGGAGAACGCCCAACCGGGCGCGCTGCTCGCGAGGGATGAGCAGGGCCGCGTGCGGCGCAATGGAGACACGGAGGTGGCCTTCACGCTCCAGATTCCCCGGAGCGTCTGGGGCCAGTCCGTGGCGCCGGTGCGCTTCCTCCAATATGGCCACGGCTTCTTCGGGAGCCGGAGCGAGGCGGACTCCACCTCCTTCATGCGGCCCTTCCTCGAGGCCACGAAGATGGTGGTGCTCACGGTGGACTGGTGGGGCATGTCCGCCGCGGATGCCCCCGGTGTCCTGGGCGCCATCGCCACCACTCCCGGCCAGACCCTGCGCTTCACGGATCGCGTGCACCAGGCCATGGCCAACCAGATCGCCGTCACCTACGCGGCGCGCACCACGCTGCGGGACCTGGCCGCGCTGAAGGACAACGGCGTGCTCGTGTACGATCCGGCCCAGACGTACTTCTACGGCATCAGCCAGGGTCACATCCTCGGAGGCACCTACCTGGCGCTCTCGCCTCACGTGGAGCGGGGCGTGCTGAGCGTGGGAGGGGCGGACTTCTCGTTCATGATGTTCCGCGCGAGGCCCTTCAGTCAGTTCCTCTCCACCATCGCCCAGACGGTGCCGGATGCGCTCGACCAGCAGAAGTTCGCGGCGCTCACGCAGACGGGCTTCGACCGGATCGATCCGCTCACCTACGCGCCCCACGTGCTGGCGAACACGTACGCCGGTGGGCCCGCGTCGCGCCGGGTGCTCGTGCAGTACGGCCTGGGAGATGTCCAGGTACCCAACGTGGCCACCGAGCTGCACTCCCGCGCGATGGGTCTGGTGCAGCAGCTCCCCGCCACGAAGCAGGTGCCGTGGCTCCCGCCCCAGGAGGGCGAGGTCGACGGCTCGGCGCTGGTCCAGTTCGACTTCAAGCTGCCGGAGCCGTTGCCGGGCACCGTGGCCGACCTGCCACCGCAGGACAACGGCGTCCACGAGGCCGTGCGGCGCGACACCGAGAGCCGCGAGCAGGTGAACCGCTTCCTCATGCCGGGCGGGAAGGTGGAGGCCCTCTGCGGCGGCATCTGCTACGGCGGGTAGTCTAGTTGCACAAATCGAGAAAATCCTTGAGCTTGCGCTTTCTCCGAGCGGGTTGTTAGCTGGAACCTCGCGGCCTCCACGGGCATGCCGTGGGGGCTGCGTTTCCCACATCCTGGAGCAAGCACATGAAGAAGGCGTTCCTCGTCATCCTGGGGCTGGCCCTGCCGGCACTCGCCGCTGCTTCCGAGCCCACTCCCGTCCCCGAGAGCGAGCCCGTCGTCATCGTGAGTCAGGAGGAGGGCTCGGAGGCGGAGCTCCAGAGCCGCCTCCCGCCCCCGCAGCCGTACTGCTGGGATCTCGACAACACGGCCTGTACCTCTGTCGGCTCGATCCTGAGCTGCACGGATGGCATCTACACGGACTACGTGTGCACCTGTCGGAGCTACACCTCGGGAAGCACCACGAAGCGCATCTGGGACTGCCCCGAGGTTCGCTGAGGCGCCTCAGTTCACGAAGGTGAGCGCGCCGGAGGGGAGCTCGGTGCCCGCGGGCCACACGACGTAGGCCGCGCGGCGGGAGTGGTCCCACGCCCGCAGCAGCTCCTGGCGCTTGTACGTCACGTTCACCGTCTCGTCGTTGGGGAAGGCGGGGTCGTTGCAGACGACGTCTCCCGAGGAGGTGAAACCCTTCACCACGATGAGGTGCCCGTCCGTGCGGGTGATGGGCGAGCCCGTCAGCTCCCCCGGCTCGTAGGAGATGCTGATGCTGACGGGGATGCCCTCGGAGACGAGCCGCTCCACCTGCGTGAACGAGTCGAAGCGAGCCACCAGGGCGTGCAGGGCGCCGCCACCCAGGGCGGAGGCGTAGGCGGTGTTGAAGGGCCAGTTGCCGGTGCCGCCATACACACGGTCATGGATGTACTCGGCCGCCACTGGCACCGTGACCACGAGGTCGTCGCGGCCCAGCTTCTTCGCCCAGTACGCGAGGATCATCGAGGTCGAGGTGGGCGAGCACCAGGCGCCGCCATCCGGAGGGTAGAGCATCTGCGAGCGGCCGGGGACGTCCAGCACCGTGCCCCAGGCGCGCTGGTCCGAGGCCTCGTCCGCGGCCGTGCGGGCCGTGTCTGTCATCGCCGCCGCGAGCGAGCGGACGCGGGGGCTCACGCCGGGCTTGGAGGAGAAGAGCCACACCGTCATGCGCAGCGCGTCCGCCTTCTTCTTCAGGGCGAGGGTGTCGGTGAGGACGCGGCCCTGTGCGTCCTCCTGGCGATCCTTGCTGTGGCGCACCACGGTGCCCTGGTCGAAGGCCCAGACGCCGAAGTCGTAGTCCTTCGTCCACTGGCCCTCCACGCGCGCGGCGAGCGTCAGCCGCACCCACGTGCCGGGCGGGGTGAGCGCGTCGAACGAGGGCACCACGTTGTCGAAGCCAGCGGGGACGGAGAGCTCCTCCGAGCTGGCGCCGCCGAAGACGTAGCTGCCCGGAGCGGGAGGCGTCGTCGTGTCGGGCGGCACGTGGGAGGGGAACGGATCGGGCGCGGAGCGGGCCGTCGCCGCGTCGAGCTCCAGCGCGCCCTCCGCGGTGAGCGCGGTGCCCTGGCGGGTGAAGCGCTCGAAGTCACGCGCCTGCGCGCTCTTTCTCCAGATTCTCGCCACCGGGCCTTCCTCCGTGGATGGGTTCATGGGCCGTGCCTGCCAGGCACAGGCCGTCAGCGTCGATGCCAGCAGGACCAGATACAGCGGGACTCGGGCAGTCGTCAGGGTCTTCATGGGGCTCGGGTGAATGCAGTCGGGGGGAGTGTCCGAGGGCTCACTTCGCCAGCTCGGAGAGCAGCAGGTGGACGAACTCGGCGCCGGGCTGGAGCGAGGCCACCGGGACGCGCTCGTTGGGCGCGTGGGCCGTCCGGGCGTCGTCCGGCGTGAGGGCGAAGAGGTCGATTCCGTAGGCGTGGATGCCGGCGCGGCGCAGCGCGGTGGACTCGGTGGTGCCGGTGGACATGCGGGGGAAGACGGGGGCGCCGGGCCACACGCGGGCGGCGGCGGCCCGGGTGGCGCGGAACATCGCGTTGTCGCCCACGGGTGAGGCGGGCGAGTCCGGAGGCTTCATGTCCAGCTGCACCTGGATGTCCGGGTCGTTCACGGCCTCGACGAGCCGGGCGCGGACGGCCTGGATGTCCTCGTCGGGGAGCAGCCGGCAGTTGATGGTGGCCTCGGCGGTGGCGGGGATGACGTTGGGCCGGGTGCCGGCGTTGAAGACGGTGGGCACGCAGGTGGTGCGCAGCACGGCCGCGAGGGCCGGCTCCAGTCGGGCGATGGTGTCCACCGCCTCCTGGGGCGGCGCATCCGGAGTGGCCGCGAGCCGTTGAAGGGCCTGGCCCAGCTCACCGCCTGTCACCTTCACGCGGCCCTCCACGTTCAACCGGGTCACGGGCGTGAGCCGGGTGGGGAAGGTGAGGGCTCCGACGCGAGCCACCGCCGCGGCCAGACGCACCATGGGGTTGGGCGCGGCCGGAGGCACCGAGGAGTGACCGCCGGGCCCGGTGGCCTTGAGCACCACGTTGCGTGACACGCGCTCCGCGGCCTGGAGGCTGACGAAGCGTACGCGGGCGCGATCCTCGGACAGTTCCGTGAGGCCTCCTTCGTTGAGGGCGAGCTCCGCCTCGCGCAGCTCGGGGTGGTGCTCCAGCAGCCAGCCGATGCCCGCGTTGGAGCCCACCTCCTCGTCCGCGCTGAGCACGAGCACCACGTCACGCGAGAGCTTCGTCCCCTCGCGTTTCAGCCGCCGCAGCGCGAGCACGCTGGCGGCCACCATGCCCTTGTTGTCCTGAACGCCGCGCCCGTAGAGGAAGCCATCGCGCTCGGTGAGCGTCCACGGGTCGGAGGCCCACTCCTCGCGCCGGGCGGGGACCGTGTCGAGGTGGGCGAGCACCAGGACGGGGCGTGCGCGGCCGTTGCCCTTCAGCCGGGCGATGAGGTGGGCGCGTCCGGGAGCGGGCTCGGCGAGCTGGGACTCGATGCCGGCCTCGCGCAACCACCGCGCGGCCACCTGGGCGGCGGCGGCCTCGTTGCCCGGGGGGTTGGAGGTGTCCACGGCGATGAGCTCGGCGAGCAGCGTGCGCATCTCCCCGGCCGCTTGGGGCGGAGTGCTCCGGGACGGGCCGGCGGCGTGGCCACAACCCGGCACGGCCAGGAGGGCGAGAACGAAGAGCAGGGGGCGCATGCCGCCAGTGTATGGGAGTCCGTGGCGCCGTGGGGAGGAACGGAGAAGACCGGGCCTCCCGGCCTGTGGTAATGGCGACGCCCCTGGAGGCTCCCCGACATGCCGCTCCCGCTCACCGTCCGAACCATCGAGCTACCCCTCCGCCACGCGTGGACCATCTCGCGAGGCACCAGCACCTCGAAGCGCAACGTCCTCGTGGAGCTTCGAGAGGGAGACCTGGTGGGCCGGGGCGAGGCCGCGCCGAACGTGCGTTATGGCGAGTCCGCGGAGACGGTGACCGAGGCGCTCCAGAAGCTGGCGCCGGTGCTCGAGGGGGCGGACCTGCGTCACTTCCGCGTGCTCTCGGAGCGCATCGAGGAGGCCCTGCCGGGAAACCACGCGGCGAAGGCGGCGCTGGACATCGCGCTGTACGACCTCGCGGGCAAGCGCCTCGGGGCGCCGCTCTACCGGATGCTGGGCCTGGACGCGGCGCGGATGCCCCTCACGTCGTTCTCCATCGGCATCGACGACCCGGAGACGCTGGTGCGCAAGGTGCGCGAGGCGGAGCCGTACCCCGTGCTCAAGGTGAAGCTGGGCGCACAGTCGGTGCGTGAGACGTTCGGCGCGGTGCGGGCCGCCACGCCCAAGACGGTGCGGGTGGACGCCAACGAGGCCTGGGCCCCCGAGGAGGCGCTGAAGCACATCGAGTGGCTGGCGGGGCAGGGGGTGGAGCTGGTGGAGCAGCCGCTGCCGGCGGCGGACACGGAGGGAGCGAAGTGGCTGCGCCAGCGCTCGCCGTTGCCGCTGGTGGCGGACGAGGCGGTGATGATGGCGGTGGACGTGCCGAAGCTCGCCGAGGGCTACCACGGCATCAACGTGAAGCTGCAGAAGTGCGGAGGCATCCGCGAGGCGCTGCGCCTCATCGAGACGGCGCGCTCCTGCGGGCTGAAGGTGATGCTGGGGTGCATGGTGGAGACGTCGGTGGGCATCGCGGCGGCGGCGCACCTGGGGCCGCTGGTGGACTGGCTGGACCTGGACGGCAACCTGCTCATCTCGGCGGACCCCTTCCGCGGGCACCCGGTGGAGCAGGGCTACATCCGCCTGGGTGACGGGCCCGGGCTGGGCGTGGAGCCCCAGGGCTCCCCATGACGGAGCCGCTCATCCAGAGCCCGATGGCGGTGCTCACGGTGCTGCTGGCCGTGCTGGCGCTGTTGTTCCTCGCGGAGCGGCACCCGGTGGGCGCGCGGGTCTTCAGGGTCCTGCCCATGCTCGTCCTCGTCTATTTCGTCCCCACGCTGCTCTCGAATACGGGCGTCATCCCCACGAAGTCGGACCTCTACGGCTTCGTGGCGGCGTACCTGCTGCCGACGAGCCTGGTGCTCCAGGTGTTGTCGATGGACCTGAAGGCCATCGCGCGGCTGGGGCGCAACGCGGTGGTGCTCTTCCTGGCGGGGACGGCGGGCATCATCATCGGGGGGCCGCTCGCGTACCTGCTGCTGGGCCACTGGATGCCGGCGGAGCTCGGTGAGCAGGCGTGGAAGGGGCTGGCGGCGCTCAGTGGCTCGTGGATTGGCGGCAGCGCGAACTTCGTGGCCATCGGGCAGAGCATCGGGACGAGGGAAGACACGCTGAGCATGATGGTGGTGGTGGACGTGGGCGTGTCGAACATGTGGACGGCGGTGCTGCTCTACTTCGCGGGGCGCGAGCGGCAGATGGACGAGCGCATGGGCGCGGACCGGCGGGCCATCGACGTGGTGCGCGAGCAGGTGGAGCGCTTCCACGCCTCGGTGCTGAGGCCCGCGAGCCTGTCGGACCTGGTGTGGATCCTCACCATCGGGTTTGGCACCACGGTGGCGTGCACGGCGATCGCCAGGCAGTTGCCGGACATCGGCACCATCATCACGGGCTTCACCTGGGTGGTCATCCTGGTGACGACGGTGGGGGCGGCGCTCTCGTTCACCCCGTTGCGCAACCTGGAGGGTGCCGGAGCGAGCCGCATCGGCGCGCTGTTCCTCTATGTACTGGTGATGACCATTGGCGCGAAGGCGGATTTCCGGCGGCTGCTGGACGCGCCGGCGATGGTGGCGGTGGGGGTGGTGTGGATGGCGGTGCACGCGGGCTTCACCCTGGGGGCGAGGCGGCTGCTGCGGGCGCCCATCTTCTTCGCGGCGGTGGGCTCGCAGGCCAACGTGGGGGGAGCGGCCTCCGCGTCGGTGGTGGCGGCGGCCTTCCATCCGGCGCTGGCACCCGTGGGGGTGATGCTGGCGGTGGCCGGCTACGTGCTGGGCACCTACGGCGGCCTGCTGTGCGCGGTGCTGCTGGAGCAGGTGTACCGGCTCCTCCACTGAGGGCCCGCGCCTCCCTCAGGTGCCGTCCGCACGCTCCTGGTCCTCGGGGCGAACGCGGCCCTGTCGGCGCATCTCACGAGCGAGAAAGGGGGCATGCTCCTCGAAGAACCACAGTGGAACGGGCCGGGTGGGGTCCTTGGGGGTCCAGTACATGTTGAACCACCGGCGGCGCATGTTCTTGCACTCGGGGGAGTTGAGCTTCAGGCGGTCGCACGTGTCTTCCACGCGCTTCTTCAAATCCGCTTCGAGGTCTTTCGCGGGGTCGACCTCGAAGGTGTCCAGGTTGAGCACGAACCAGCCGTCGCGCACGTCGAATGGATCCAAGACGTCCGCGAAGGCGTTCTTGCATGCGTTCATCAACGAGCATGCAAGCCGGTAGTTGTTCCACTCGTAGGCTTCACGAGGCGCGGCGCTCGTGATGGCGACGAAGTGATCCACCGTCGGTCCAGCGATGGGTTCGATATAGAAGCATGAGTAGGCGCAGATGCCCCGATAGGCCGCGTGAAGCGCATCGAGCGCCCGGGTCCAGTAGTCGTACTGACGGAGCACCTTGGGGCTCAGGTCCTCGAGCCGATCCGCTTGTTTCCGGATGCGAGGACCTGGGCGGCTGAGCGTGGGGGCCTGCCCCGTCAGTTCGGCCAGGGCACTCAAACCGGGCTGGCGGACTTCCCCATCGAAGTCGAAGTCGGGTGGACGGGGTTCGGGCTGCTTCTCGACGCGGATCATTTCTCGAGTCCCGACTGCCTCGCCCAGAACCGCCACTGCACCCAGAACGGATCGACGTCCGGAAGACTCTCCCTCAGCTTCTGTTGGACCTCGTCGAACTCCGTGCGCTGGACGTCCTGGCGGCGCATCAGATCCTCGGCACGCTGGAGGGCCTGCTCCGCCTCCAGGGAGCGGGGCTCGCCCAGTGCGAACACGTCGGAGATGAGCCAGGAGTTCGCGTCGCCGCGCCGCCGCCAGGCCTCCCGCTCCAGGGTCACCTCTCCGTTGACCAATTGCATATGCCAGAGCGCGTCTCGCTGCGGATCGAACAGCGGTTCCAGCGAGGCGAGTAGGAGCGGTGAGTGGGTCACGGCGGCAACCTGGATCTCCACATCATCAGCGCCCGTGAGGGCCTCCATCACACTCAGCAGCGAGCGCAGGATGGTCCGTTGCCAGCGTGGATGCAGGTGCGCTTCGACCTCGTCGATCAGGAAGATGATCTGCCGGGTCACGTCCTGATTGAGCAGGCGACTTGCCTGGATGTGCTCCTGCCAGGTCCACACGAGCAGGTAGGCAAGGGCGATGATGCGCTTGACCCCAGCGGAGGCATGTACCACCGGCACTTCCTGACCATAGGCAGTCCGGAGCGTCGGCATGTCGCGTACGTCTTCCAGGCTGATGCGGGTGAGCTCTCCTGGAACGATGCGTTCCTCATCCGAGGGGGAGAGTACTTCCAGCACCTTCAAGAGCTGCAGGTAGGGCTCGTTGTTGCGACCCTGCCAGGAGGCCCAGTCGCGGATCAGGCCATTGCAGAGAACCTTGCCGTCTGGCTGCAGTCCATCCCAGACCTGAGAGGGCGTGAAGTGATAGGCGAGGGGCCGGTCCGGGGCATTCACTCCCAGGGTAGGCGCGTTCTTCCAGTAGTTACGCGCCGGATCCCAGACCGAGAACGAGCCATCCACGCGGGCATAGAGCACCAACCCCGGGTTGCCGGGTCGCCCACGCTTGGGCGTCCAGGCCTGCTGCTGAAAGTCGTATTCGCTGGAGGAGTCGACAGTGGTGGTCTTGCTCCTGTACCGGAAGGAGATGGTGGGGCGGATACCCTGCCCCCGGTGGGGCAAAGCGGGGGAGCCGGCCCAGGAGCGGGTCAGTGCCCACCATGCGACGTCCAGGATGAACGTCTTCCCGAGCCCGTTGTCACCCGTGAGCAGATTCAGCCGGGGCGCGAAGTCGAATTCCAACTTCGGTGCCGGTCCGACGTGATGGAGCTCCAACCGTTCGAGCATCGTCTCTCCGAGCGTGGATCGCCCGTCCTGCGCGGGTATAGGTCAGGTTGAGGGTGGGGACAAATGCCGGGATTCGGCGCCATGCACCAGCCAACCCTGGGCCGACCTCTTGGAAGATCACGCCACGGGCGCGGCGGGCTCCGCCTGTTGCGGCTTGGACTGCTGGCGCAGCGTCGACGCCGCCACGCCGCTCAAGCCAATCAAGCCCACGAGGTTGGGGAACACCTGCAAGCCATTCATCAGATCTCCCCAGGCCCAGATGGTCTCCACCTTGCCCATGGCGCCGAAGACGACCAGGCCGCAGTAGAGCCAGCGGTAGGGCAGGGTGACGCGCAGTCCAATGGCATACTCAAGGAACTGCTCGCCGTAGTAGGCCCAGCCAATCAGCGTGGTGTAGCCGAAGAGGAAGGCGCAGAACGCGACGATCCACCCGCCCACGGTGGGCATGGCGGTGTTGAAGGCCTGGGCCACCACGGCCGTGCTCGTGAGCCCGGACGTCCACGCGCCGCTCGCCAGGATCACCAGCGCGCTGATGGTCGACGTGACGCACGAGACGATGAACACCTCCATCACCGCCTGGAGCCCCTGCTGCACGGGGGCCTCGGTGCGTGCCGTGCCGTAGGCCACCGCCGCGGTGCCATACCCGGCCTCGTTGGCGTAGATGCCCCGGGCGATGCCGTAGCGCATGGCCACCATCATCCCCACCCCGGCGGCGCCACCCCCGGCCGCATGCAGGGAGAAGGCCTCACGGAAGACGAGCGCGAACACCTCGGGCAGTCGCGCGGCATGCGTGAGGATGACCACGAGCCCGCCGGCCAGGTAGAGGCCCACCTTCAGCGGCGCGAGGCGCTCGGCCGCGCGGCCGATGCTCTTCACGCCGCCGATGACCACCAGCCACGTGAGCACGGCGATGACGAGGCCCGAGGCCAGGGGCGGAATCGAGAACTGGCTCTGCAGCACCACGGCCATGGAGTTGGGCTGGGTGAAGGGCGTCGTCGTGAGGGCGGCCACGCCCGCGATGAGCGCGTAGAGCCACGCCAGCTTCGGCGAGCCCAGTCCGTCCTTCAGGTAGTGCATCGGGCCCGCGGACAGCCGCTCCCCATGGACCTGGCGGTAGCGGATGCCCAGCACGGCCTCGCAGTACTTGATGGCCGTGGCGAAGAAGCCATACACCCAGATCCAGAACAGCGCCCCCGGTCCACCGCTCACGATGGCCGTGGCCACGCCCGCGATGTTGCCGGTGCCGATGGACGCGGCGAGCGCGGTCATGAACGCCTGGAAGGGACTCAGCGAGCCGGCGCCGCTCGCCTGGGTCGGCACCATGGCGCGCAGCGCGTCCCGGAAGCGTGCCACCTGGACGAACCGGAGCCGCACCGTCAGGAACACGCCGGTCCCGAGCAGGAGGGCCATGGTCCAGGGCCCCCAGACGGCGTTGCTGGCTACGTCGATCGCGTGGCGGATGGGTTCAGGCAGCATGAAGGCCCGTCATAGTCCGTTCGGGCCTCCCTGGCACCTTCCCCCCCTCACGTCCCCGTCGCGCTCCCCGCGGGCAGGCCTCGCGCACCCTCGAGGACTCGCAGGGCGGGAGCCCGGGACTCGGACTGCGAGTGCAGCATGTCCAGCCGGAGCGCGGAGCGATCCAGATCCGCGAGTCTGGGGCGGCCGAGCAGCGCCAGGGTCCGGTCGATCTCCTTGGAGAGGATGTCCAGGCTGAGCTCCACGCCGGCCTGTCCATCATGGGCCAGCCCGTAGAGGAAGGGCCGGCCCACCATGCAGGCCCGTGCTCCCAGCGCGATGGCCTTCACCACGTCGGAGCCCCGGCGGATGCCTCCATCCAGGATGACCTCGGCGCGGCCCTCCACCGCGTCCACCACCTCCGGCAGCACGTCGAGCGCCCCCGGGAGGAAGTCGAGCTGCCGGCCGCCGTGGTTGGAGACGATGAGCGCCTGCACGCCGTGCTCCACCGCCAGACGGGCGTCCTCGGCGCAGGAGATGCCCTTGAGGACGATCGGCCCCGACCAGATGGAGCGCAGCCACTCGATGTCCTTCCAGCTCACGGACGGATCGAACTGCCTGTTGGTGAAGCCCGCCACGGAGACCGCGTCCTTCTTCGGCAGGGCGCCGGTCTCGATGAAGTTGCCGAAGGTGGCGCGCGGGCTCCGGGACATCCGCATCACCCACCCGAGGTGCCGCAGCACGTCCAGGAAGTTGGAGAGGGTGACACGGGGCGGCACGATGAAGCCGTTGCGCCGGTCCTTCTCCCGGTTGCCCATGTCCTGCACGTCCACGGTGAGGCAGAGCGCGCGGTAGCCGGCCGCCCGCGCCCGCTCCACCAGCGAGCGCGTGATGCCCCGGTCCTTCCACACGTAGAGCTGGAACCAGAGCGGCGGGGGCGCCGCGGCGGCCACCTCCTCGATGGTGCAGATGGACATGGTGCTCAGGGTGAAGAGGGCCCCCTTGTTGGCCGCCGCCTTCGCGGCGAGCACCTCGCCCCAGGGGGCCACGAGCCCCGCGAGCCCGGTGGGCCCCAGGATGAGGGGTGTGGCCAGCTTCTCTCCGAGCACCGTGGTCGACTGGTCCCTCGTGCTCACGTCGACGAGCGCACGGGCCCGGAAGAGGTAGCGCTCGAAGGCGCTCCGGTTCGCCCCCAGGGTGTACTCGTCCTCGGCGCCTCCATCCACGTACTCGAAGACGGC
Source organism: Archangium violaceum (assembly GCF_016887565.1). Lineage (NCBI taxonomy): Bacteria > Pseudomonadati > Myxococcota > Myxococcia > Myxococcales > Archangiaceae > Archangium > Archangium violaceum. The sequence goes on along the minus strand of NZ_CP069396.1, from coordinate 10,254,987 downwards.
CCGGGGCAGCCGCCGGCGGGCCCGCTGGCGTAGGTCTTCGATGTTGCAGATCATGAAGAGACTCCTGGAGAGGTGACACCCGGCGCGGTGTTCGCGAGGCGGCGGGAAGATACCAGGGGGAACCGGCGGTTCGGCAAACGTGGCATCCTGCCGGCCAGGCTCATGACCCCGTCCGCCCCCGCCGCTCCCCGCGAGCTCTCCGACCTCTGGTCCGAGATCCATCCCCAGGACCTGCCTCCCCCCGCTCTCGTCCGCCACGCCCTCGTGGAGGCTCGGCTGCGGCGACTCCACGAGTTGGCGCCGGACCTGTTCCACCTCGAGGAGGTCGGCCGCTCGGTGGAGGGGCGTTCGCTCAACCTCGTCCGGTTCGGCGGCGGCCCCCGGCACATCCTCCTCTGGTCCCAGATGCATGGGGACGAGCCCACCGCCACGACGGCGCTCCTCGACCTCTTCGAGTACGTGCGCCGCCACCGCGAGCACCCCCGGGTGGCGCGGCTGCTCTCCGCGCTCACCCTGCACGCCCTGCCGATGCTCAACCCGGATGGCGCCGAGCGCTTCCAGCGGCGCAACGCGCAGGGCATCGACATCAACCGGGACGCGCTGGCGCTCCAGACCCCCGAGGGGCGGACGCTCAAGGCGGTGAGGGACCGGCTCCAGCCGTCGCTCGGCTTCAACCTGCACAACCAGAGCTGGCGCACGGCGGTGGGCGGCACGGGCCGGCCCGCCTCCATCTCGCTGCTGGCTCCGCCCTTCGACGTGGCGCGCGGGGACAACCCGGGGCGGGTGCTCGCCAAGAAGGTGTGCGCCGTCATCCGGGACGCCCTGGAGCCGCTCGCCCCCGGGCAGATCGGCCGCTACGACGACTCCTTCGAGACCCGCGCCTTCGGCGACAACCTGGTGCGCTGGGGCACGCCCACCGTGCTCATCGAGACCGGCCCATGGCCCTCGGCCGAGCCGGATGTGCCGCTGCTCCGGCTCAACTTCGTGGCCCTGGTGACCGCCCTGGAGGCGCTGGCGAGCGGAGCGGTGGAGCACGCGGACGTCGCGCGCTACGAGTCCATCCCCTTCAATGAGAGCAAGGGCCTGCTGCACCTCGTCATCCGGGGCGCTCATGTCTTCGGCGAGGCGGGGGCTGCATTCCTCGCGGATGTCGGCGTGGCGGCGACCCTGGCGGTGCGCGACCGGGAGGGCTCACGCTCCGTGGTGCTCACGGGCACCATCGAGGAACTGGGGGACCTGCGCGTGTACGGCGCCGTGGAGCTCGTGGATGGCACCGGGCTCACGGTGGTGCCGCTCCCTCCCGGGGGCGTGAAGGAAGGGGACGTGCTGCCCCTGCCACCCCGGAGCGCCCTCACACTGCGGGTGGAGCAGCCCGCGGAGCTGATGTTGCTGCGGCCGGTGGAGCCCGCCGGGAATTACCGGGTGGAGCGAATCATCCGCTACGGGTATTGATTTCCCAACTTTGACGAAAATGTGGCAAAGGTAGACCTGACTTCCTAGGAGGGGGCGTCACCTTTGCTTTCACACGTTCGACTCGCTCGCGGCTTGTGTGTCCTGCTGTTGCTGTTCGGGGCCAGCGCCTGGGCCCAGGGCACCGCGGTCATCACCGGAAAGATCGTCAACACCGCCGACAAGAAGCCGCTGCAGGACGCGGTGGTGACGGCCACTTCCCCCAGCCTCCAGGGCGAGCAGACCGTGCTCACGGACGCCAGCGGCCTGTACCGCATTCCCCAGCTGCCGCCGGGCCTCTACACCCTCCGGGTGGAGCACGAGGGGTTCCGTCCCTATTCGCGCGACGGCATCCAGCTGCTCATCGACCGCACCATCCGCTTCAACGTGGAGTTGCTGCCGGAGGAGGGCCTGAGTGAGGAGGTGGTCGTCACGGCCACCGCGCCCACCATCGACGTGGGCTCGAGCGCGTCGGGCATGAGCGTGGACTCCAACCTGCTGCGCAACCTGGCGGTGAGCCGCCCGGGCTCGAAGGGCTCGGCGGCGCGCTCCTTCGAGTCCCTGGCCGAGATGGCCCCCGGCGCGCAGGACGACCAGTACGGCGTGAGCATCAGTGGCGGCACGTCGCCCGAGAACCAGTTCGTGGTGGATGGCCTGTCGGTGAATGACCCGGCGGTGGGCACCATCGGCACGCCGCTCTCGGTGGAGTTCGTCAAGGAGGTCAACATCATCACGGGTGGCTACATGCCCGAGTACGGTCGCTCCACGGGCGGCGTGATGAACGTGGTGACCAAGTCCGGCTCCAACGAGTTCCACGGCTCGCTCTTCGGCAACGTGGCCCCGGGCTTCCTGCAGACGGGGGCCCCCGAGATTGCTCAGGCGGGCAGCGTCATCTCCGCCCAGGGGACACCCTGGAACCAGGGAGACTTCGGCTTCGAGCTGGGTGGCCCCATCGTGAAGGACAAGCTGTGGTTCTACGCGGGCGTGGCCCCCTCGTTCACCCGCATCCTGGTGGAGCGTCAGCTCAGCACCCTGGACATCTGCACCGCGGTGGACAAGGCGAACGGCTGCGATCGGATCGGCGAGCCGCGCAAGGACCCGGCCACCACCCTGCAGGTCGCCACGCCCATCGAGGGCACGCGGACGGCGCGCTTCGCGGACGAGCGGACCGTCCAGTACATCGGCAAGCTCACCTACCTCTTCAACCCGGACCACACCTTGTCTCTGTCGGTGTATGGCACGCCGACCCGCTCGGGTGGAGCGGGCCGCTACTCCTTCAGCCGCGACGGGGCGCCGGAGGTGTGCAGCGGGCTGTCCTGCACCGCGTACGTCCAGGGCGCCTATGACTCCATCGCCACCCGCCGCACGAGCGGCGCGCTGGACGTGGTGGCCAAGCAGACCTCCTCCTTCTTCAACAAGACGCTGCTGCTCGATGCAACGGTCGGTTGGCACCACCAGGATGCCTCCATCCTTCCCTCGGATGGCTCGGGGCTCTCCAGCGGGTACGGACTCTCCGCGACGCCCAACGTGACGTGGCGGCGCTCGCGCAGCGTGGCGAACAGCGGGACGACGACGCGCGACTGGCACAGCATCACCGAGTACGAGCAGCTCCCGGACCCTTCCGTCTGTGATTCTCCCGAGGGGCTGCCCGCGGGGGTGAGCGCCACCCGCTGCCCGGTCACCTCGTACACGACGGGCGGACCCGGCACCATCAGCGTCTCGAAGCTGGACCGCTATCAGGGCAAGGTGTTGGGCACCTATCTGCTCGAGGCGCTCGGCCACCACGTCATCAAGGCCGGCTTCGACGCCGAGGGCGCCAGCTTCTTCAACGACCGTGCGCGCACCGGTCTGACTCCCTGGCGCGAGTGCACCAGTGGCACGTGCTTCGAGAGCCGCACCCAGTACGGCTACCTCGAGGCGCCGGACCAGCCCGTGTTCCTGGCCAGCAAGGCGGGCACCTCCACCTCGCTGACGGTCGGCGGCTTCGTCCAGGACAGCTGGTCCATTCTCGACAAGGTGTCGGTCAACGCGGGCGTGCGTTACGACGCGCAGACCATCTGGGGCCTGGACGGCAAGGTGGGCCTGCACCTGCCCAACCAGTGGTCGCCCCGCGTCGGCGTCATCTACGACTTCACCCAGCAGGGGCGCTCCAAGCTCTACGCCAACTACGCGCGCTTCTACGAGAACGTCCCGCTCGACATGGCGGACCTGTCGTTCCCCCAGCAGCAGCTCCTGTCGACCTTCTACAACTCGCCCCGGTGCGACCCCAGGGATGCCGCGGATCTCGCGCCCGGTGGGGACTGCAACAGCGCTGGCAATCAGCAGGTCAGCGGCAGCCCCTCGAGCTCCAGCCAGCGGTGGATCTCCGAGGGCGGTGATCGCGTGCCGGTGGATCCGAAGATCCGCGCCCAGTCCAGCGATGAGTTCGTCGTGGGCGGCGAATACGAGCTGCTGCTCGGGCGCGTGGGCCTGTCGTACACGCGGCGCTACCTCAACGACGTCATCGAGGACATGAGCCGCGACGACGGCACCACCTTCTTCCTGGGCAACCCGGGCAAGGGCTACTCGGAGGACTTCCCGGAAGCGCGCCGCGACTACGACGCGGTGAGCCTCTACTACAACAAGGCCTTCTCCAATCAGTGGCTGGCCCAGGTCAGCTACACGTGGTCGTCGCTGCGCGGCAACTACTCGGGTCTGTTCCGGGCGGACACCGGTCAGATCTCCCCCAACCTGACGCGCGACTTCGACCTGCTGTCGCTCACCGTCAACCGCGACGGCCCGCTGCCCGGCGACCGCACGCACTCCTTCAAGGCCTTTGGCGCCAGGGAGTTCCAGCTCGGCAAGCAGATGAGCATCAACGTGGGTGGCGGCTACCGGGCCCGCTCGGGCGCGCCGCTCAACTACCTGGGCTATCACCCGCGGCGCAGCGGCTCGGAGACGTTCATCCTGCCGCGTGGCAGCGCGGGCCGGCTGCCCTGGGTGCACAACGTGGACGCGCACCTGGGCCTCAACCGGAAGCTGTCCGGCGACTACATGCTCAGCCTCACCCTGGACGCGTTCAACGTCTTCAACTTCCAGCAGGTGACGGCCGTGGATCAGACCTTCACCTTCACCCAGGTGCACCCCATCGAGAATGGTGGCTCGCCGGACGACGTGGAGGGCTGCCGGGACGATGGCGGCAGGTGCCGCGTCTACGTGAGCTCCTCGCCGCTGGACAACCCCACGGCCATCACGCCGAGCGAGGTCAACCCCAACTTCAAGAAGCCGATCGCGTACCAGACGCCTCGGTCCATCCGCTTCGGCGTGAAGCTGAGCTTCTAGTGCTCGCACCCGGGAGAGACTCCATGAATCTTCGATCGATTGGATTGAGCACGGGCGCGGTGCTGTCCGCCTTCACCCTGGGCGCCTGTGGTGCCTATCAGCAGGATCCGCAGTGCGTGGTGGCCAAGGGGTCGTTCATCACCGTCTACACGCCCAAGCCTGGGCAGGACACGAGCCAGGCGTGCGCCCAGCTCAAGCCGGCGGTGGTGGGCCTGGAGAAGTACTTCAGCGAGGACCCCAGTGCCCGGGACACGGTGGCCATTCGCACCCAGCGCATGGGCGACGAGCTGGCGCACAAGGACACCCAGGTGGATCCGGACGCGCCCAGACAGCCGAACTCCGTGGGCGAGCTGACCACGGACGCTCCGGGGTCGGACAACTTCTGCGAGGTGCCCTCGCTCGGCACGGCGCGTCTGGAGTCGCGCTACAGCGGCATCAGCAAGGCGCCGCTCAGCCTCGTCTACGAGTGGTCCAACCTGCGCATCTACAACACGCCGGGCATTCCGGGCACGCAGTTCACCGCGGAGCTGCGCTACACCGAGAATGGCTGCACCGCCGACTACACGGTGAAGGGCATCTGGCCCGTGGTGTCGTGTGCCACCAACGGCCAGCCCGATGAGACGAAGTGCGACCCGAAGCCGAACCCGGCGGCGGGCCGCAACCGCGGCTCGGGCATCAACCCCGTCTTCCCGGTGAAGTGCGACCCGGACGTGAAGATCTGCGTACTGACGGGCGAGGTGCCCTCGGACAAGCCGTGAACCTCCGGGGGCCGGCGGACAGGCTGCCGCTGGCCCCCCTTCCACCCACTCGCAATCTTGTGTGGGGTGGTGTAGGGTGTGTGTCGCCATGCACGCCTACGCCGTCGAGCTGTCGAAGGAACTGGGGCTCAAGCCCGAGCAGGTGGACCGGACCCTGGCCCTGAGTGAGGAGGGGGCGACCGTCCCCTTCATCGCCCGCTACCGCAAGGAGGCCACCGGCGGCCTCGACGAGGTGCAGATCCAGACCATCCTGGACCGTGCCACCGAGCGCGCCGAGCTCGATTCACGCCGGGAGACCATCCTCCGCACCATCGAGGGGCAGGGGAAGCTCACCCCGGAGCTGGCCCAGGCGCTCCAGCGCGCGAAGACGCGCACCGAGCTGGAGGACCTCTACCTCCCCTACAAGCCCAAGCGCCGCACCCGCGCCGCCATCGCCCGCGAGCGTGGCCTGGAGCCGCTCGCCGATCTGCTCTGGAAGCAGGAGGCGGGGAAGAAGGACGACGTCTCAGCCCGCGCGCGCTCGTTCGTCAATCCGGACAAGGAAGTGCCGGACCTGGAGACCGCGCTCGCCGGGGCGCGCGACATCTGCGCCGAGCGCGTCGCCGAGGACGCGGGCCTGCGCCGCTCGGCCCGGGAGCTGTGCGTGCAGAAGGGCCGCCTGCGCTCGGCCGTCGTCGCGAAGAAGAAGGACGAGGCCACCAAGTTCGACAACTACGCCGACCACGAGGAGGACCTGTCCAAGGCGCCCTCGCACCGCATCCTCGCGCTGCTGCGCGGCGAGTCCGAGGAGGTGCTGCGCATCCAGCTGGCCCTCCCGGATGACGAGGTGAAGGGCACGCTCGCCTCGCGCGTCGTGACGAAGCCCCAGTCCCCGTTCGCCCCCGAGCTGCGCGCCGCCGTGGAGGACTCGTGGGATCGGCTCATGGGCCCCTCGCTGGAGTCCGAGCTGCGCAACGAGCTCAAGGAGCGCGCGGACCGGGAGGCCATCGTCGTCTTCGGCCAGAACCTGCGCCACCTGCTGCTCAGCGCGCCCGCGGGAGGCCGTCCCGTGCTGGCGCTGGACCCCGGCCTGCGCACCGGCGTCAAGGCCGCCATGCTCGACGGCACCGGCAAGCTGGTGGACACCGCCACGCTCTATACGGAGAAGAGCGGGAGCGAGCGCGCCGCCGCCGCCAAGCAGTGCGGGGCCATCATCCTCAAGCACAAGCCCGAGCTGATCGCCGTGGGCAACGGCACTGGCAGCCGCGAGGCGGAGACCTTCGTGCGCGAGGTGCTCAAGGCGCTCGGCTCGCAGGTGCCCGTGGTGTCCGTGAGCGAGCAGGGCGCCTCCATCTACTCGGCCTCCGAGGTGGCCCGCGAGGAGTTCCCCGACCTGGACGTGTCGCTGCGCGGCGCCGTGTCCATCGGCCGCCGGCTGCAGGACCCGCTGGCCGAGCTGGTGAAGATCGACCCCAAGAGCATCGGCGTGGGCCAGTACCAGCACGACGTGGACCAGGGCCTGCTCAAGAAGAAGCTGGGCGAGGTGGTGGACTCGTGCGTCAACGCGGTGGGCGTGGACGTCAACACCGCGTCGCCGCAGCTGCTGGAGCACGTGTCCGGCATCGGCCCCACGCTGGCCAAGAAGATCGTCTCGCACCGCGCGTCCAAGGGCCGCTTCACCACGCGTCGTGAAATCCTGAAGGTCAGTGGGCTGGGCCCGAAGACGTTCGAGCAGGCGGCGGGCTTCCTGCGCGTGCACGGCCCCGAGCCGCTCGACGCCAGCGCCGTGCACCCCGAGCGCTACGGCGTCGTGGAGCGCATGGCGAAGGACCTGGGCGTCGACGTGAAGCAGCTGGTGGGCAACAGCGCGCTGGTGCGGAAGATCGACCCGAAGCGCTACCTGGGGCCGGACCTGGGAGAGATGACGCTCAAGGACATCCTCGCCGAGCTGGAGAAGCCCAGCCGCGACCCGCGTGGCGACTTCACCGCGCCCTCCTACCGGGAGGATCTGCAGAAGCTGGAGGACGTGAAGGAGGGGATGGTGCTCCAGGGCGTCGTCACCAACGTCACCGCCTTCGGGGCCTTCGTCGACGTGGGGGTACACCAGGACGGGCTCGTCCACGTGTCCCAGCTCTCCACCCGCTTCGTGAAGGACCCGGGCGAGGTGGTGAAGGTGGGTGATCGGCTGACCGTGAAGGTGCTGAGCGTGGACCTGGCGCGCAAGCGACTCGCGCTGTCCGTGCGCGCCGTCACCGAGGGCTCCCCGGCCGCCCCCTCCGTTGGGGCCCCACGCTCCTCGGGGAGCGAGGCCCGCCCGGCGGGTGGGTCGCCGCGCCCCCCAGCGGGAAAGCAGGCGGGCGGAAAGGCTCCGGCCCCGCAGAAGCCCTCGGCCGAGCCCTTCAACAACCCGTTCCGCAATCTCAAGCGCTGAGAGTAAAACCTACCCTCTGGGGTGCCGGGCGCGGTCCCCCGGCACCCGTGACGATTTCAGGGTGGGTCTCGCCTCCGACCCGGGCTCGTATATCCTGAGCTGACGGGATTTCCGGGGGCGGTCATGGAACGACGGGTGCCAGGAGAGCTCGGCCTCGCGCTGCTGTGCGGCGTGGCCGTGGCACAGGAGAAGACGCCCGGGTGGCCGAGCCGTGAGGCGACTCCGTGAACGTCCTCCGGCGCTTCCAGGGCAAGCATGTCCTCGTCTTCATCCTGATCGACGTGGTCCTGGTGGGCTGCTTGATGGCCACCGTGTCCAGCAGCGGCGGCAGGGTGCTGGTCCTCCTGCTGGCGCTGCTGCTCATCTGGCGCGCCCGGCTCATGCTGCGCCCGCTGCAACGGCTTCAGGCCACCATGCGGCGCATCATCGACAGTGGGGACCTGAGCCAGCGCATCCCGGGCCAATCGCGGGACGAGCTGGACGCCATCGCGGGCACCTTCAACCTGATGCTCGAGCAGCTCGAGGAGCACACCGTCGAGCTGGAGCGCTCGCGCGACCATCTCTCCCTGCTGGCGCAGATCACCTCCACGTCTCCCAATGCCATCATCATGGTGGGCGGGGAGGGGTGGATCCACGTCTGGAACTCAGCGGCGGAGAAGCTCTTCGGGTGGCCACGGCTGGAAATGCTGGGGGCGCCCTTCCTGGAAAGGGTGGTTCCCGAGGAGGAGCGCGAGCTGTTCTCCGCGCTCCTCGCCCGCGCCAGTGACAACGAACCGGTGGAGGTGGAGCTGTCGCTCGTCACGGCGAAGGCGGGCACGATTCCGGTGCAGGTCACCTTGTCGCGCATCCTCGACGCGATGGGGCAGGTGCAGGGACATGTCTGCATCGTGAGAGATTTGCGCGAGTACACGCGGCTGCGCGAGTCGCTGGTGCAGTCGGAGAAGATGGCGGCGGTGGGCACGCTGGTGGCGGGCCTCTCGCACGAGCTCAACAACCCGCTCGGCATCATCCTCGGATTCGCGCAGGGGCTGTTGAGGAAGCCCTCCCAGGACGAGGCATCGCGCATGGCGCTGCTGTCCATCGAGAAGCAGACGCAGCGCTGCGCCCAGCTGGTGCGGACGCTCCTGGACTACTCCCGCAGGAGCAGCCCGGCGCGCGAGCGCATCGAGGTGGGACCCCTGCTGGAGCGTGTGTGTGAGCTGGCCATGGGGCAGGCCCGGCACGGCGAGGTGAGTCTGGGGATCGTCTCCTCGCCAGCGAGCCTGCCCGAGCTGGAGGGCCGTGTGGCGGAGCTCGAGTCCGCGCTGTTGAACGTGGTGGGCAACGGGCTGGATGCGACGCCGCCGGGGGGCCGCGTGTCCATCGAGGCGCGCGTCTCGCCGGGGCGTGACGGGGTGGAGCTGGCGGTGAGGGACACCGGGAGGGGGATTGCCCCGGACGTGCTCCAGCGCATCTTCGATCCCTTCTTCACCACCAAGCCGGTCGGGCAGGGGACGGGCCTGGGCCTGTCCATCACCCGCAGCATCATCGAGTCGCACGGAGGCCACATCGACGTGGAGACGGTGCTCGGCGCCGGGACCACGGTGCGTCTGTGGCTCCCCGCGGCGCTGGTGCACCACACGGAGGTCTCCGCGTGAACCCGCGCCCTTCCAACGGAACCCCCGCCGTCCTCACCCCCTCGCCGACCCGGAGCTCCCCCATGCCTGAGCAGATCCTCGTCGTGGACGATGAACGGGATATGCGCCTGCTCCTCCGGTACCAGCTGGAGCAGGAGGGGTACGCCATCAGCGAGGCGTCCGACGGCAAGGCGGCCCTGCGCGTGCTGCGCGAGTGTTCACCCGGCCTGGTCATCACCGACGTGCGGATGCCCTTCATGAGCGGGCTCGAGCTGCTGCACGAGGTGAAGCAGGCCCTGCCGGCCACCGAGGTCATCGTCGCCACCGGCTATGCCGAGGTGGAGACCGCGATCGAATGCATGAGGGCCGGTGCGTTCGATCTCATCCGCAAGCCGTTCGACATCCACGAGATGTATTCGTGCGTGGCGCGCGCGCTCGACCGCTACCGGCTCAACGTCTCGACGGATCTGGTGCGGGCCAGCCAGGCCTTCTTCTCGACGAACGAGCTGGAGCGGCTTCCCCAGGCCATCGTGGAGGGGAGCCAGTCGCTGCTGGCCGCGGACGCGGTGGTGCTGCTGATGCTGGATGTGCAGGGGCGGTTGCAGGTGGCGCACGAGCGGGGCGTGGCCTCCGAGGCCGAGGGCTACCTGCTGCGCGAGCTGGGGGAGAAGGTCGTGCAAGCGCTGTCCATCGATCGGACCCCGGCGCTCGTGGCTCCGGGCCTGGAGGATCGGCGGCTCGGCCCCAACCGGGAGCTGGGGCTGGGGATGGGGGCATCACTCATCCTCTATCCCCTGGCGGTGGGCGAGCGGGTGCTCGGGGTGCTGGGCCTGCTGCGCAGGGAGAGCGCGCGCATGTTCGGCAAGAAGGACCTGGATCGCACGGCGGTGCTCTCCAGCCATATCGTGCTGGCGCTGGAGAACGGGCGCCTGGCGTGCCAGCTCGCGGCATCCGAACGGTTGGCGACCCTGGGGCAGGTGGCGGCGGGGATCGGGCATGAGATCAACAACCCGGCGGCCTACGTGCTCAGCAACCTCGGCTTCATCCGGGACCAGCTGGCGGCGCTGCGCCGGGGGGCCCAGGTGGACCTGGACGAGCTGGAGCAGGCGGTGCTGGACGCGCGCGAGGGCGCCCACCGGATCAGCGACATCGTGCGGGACATGCGCTCGCTGGCGCGCACGGATGACGAGGACGGGGGGTGGTTCGATCTCAACGAGGCCATCCGCTCGGCGCTGCGCATCGCGCGCATCGAGACGACGCAGCGGGCGGACGTCCAGGCCCAGCTGGCCGAGGGACTCCTGGTGCGGGGCAGCCCGGGGCCGGTCTCCCAGGTCTTCGTCAACCTGCTCGTCAACGCGGCGCAGGCGATCGCGGAGGGGGCGGGCAGGCGCGGGGAGATCCGCGTCACCACCCGGCGCGAGGCGGACCTGGCCGTCATCGAGGTCAGCGACACGGGGCCTGGAATCCCCTCGGAGCTCCTGCCCCGGCTCTTCCAACCCTTCTTCACCACGAAGGGCTCGACGGGGACGGGACTGGGACTGTCCATCAGTCGCAACATCGTGCGGCGGCTCGGGGGGGAGATCGCGGTGCGCAGCGTGCCGGGTGACGGGACTGTGTTCACCGTCTCGCTTCCAGCCCGTCCACTGGCGGAAGGCTGACGGGGTCGCGGTGGTGTCGGCGCCGTGGCGCGGGTTAAGTCGCGCGGATGAACTTCCGACATCTCGGTAGCAGTGGTCTCATGGTCAGCGAGATTTCCTACGGGAACTGGCTGACCCATGGCTCCCAGGTCGAGGAGGCGGCGGCGCTCGCTTGCGTCCGTGCCGCGCTCGACGAGGGCATCACCACCTTCGACACCGCGGATGTCTACGCGGGGACGCGCGCGGAGGAGGTGCTCGGCCGGGCCCTGGAGGGCCAGCGGCGCGAGGGTCTGGAGCTCTTCACCAAGGTGTACTGGCCCACGGGTCCCGGACCGAATGATCGGGGCCTGTCGCGCAAGCACATCCTGGAGTCCATCAACGGCTCGCTGCGGCGGCTGAAGACGGACTACGTGGACCTGTACCAGGCGCACCGGTACGACGTCGAGACGCCGCTCGAGGAGACGATGCAGGCCTTCGCCGACGTGGTGCGGCAGGGCAAGGCGCTCTACATCGGCGTGTCCGAGTGGACGGCGGAGCAGCTCCGCGAGGGCGTGAAGCTGGCGAGGCAGCTGGGCTTCCAGCTCATCTCCAGTCAGCCGCAGTACTCGATGCTGTGGCGGGTCATCGAGGCGGAGGTGGTACCGACCTCGAAGGAGCTGGGGGTGGGGCAGATCGTCTGGTCACCGATCGCGCAGGGGGTGCTGACGGGCAAATACAAGCCGGGACAGAAGCCGCCGGAGGGCAGCCGGGCGACGGACGAGAAGGGTTCGCGCTTCGTCCGGCGCTTCATGTCGGATGACGTGCTGACGCGGGTGCAGCAGCTCAAGCCGGTGGCGGACGGGGTGGGCCTGTCGCTGGCGCAGCTGGCGGTGGCATGGGTGCTACAGAACCCGAATGTGTCCTCGGCGATCATCGGCGCGTCACGGCCCGAGCAGGTGAAGGAGAACGTGAAGGCGGCGGGGGTGAAGTTGAGCGCGGACATGATGCGGCGCATCGACGAGATCCTCGGCCCCGTGGTGGAGCGAGATCCGTCCAAGACGGAGAGCCCCGACAAGCGGCCGTGAGCTCAACAACAATCCCCTCTCCCTCCGGGAGAGGGTCAGGGTGAGGGTACCCGTCACGGTGCTCCAACCCGTGACCTCAAGAGGGGTTCACGGGTTCAATCCGAGGTTCCCGCTACCCTCACCCCGTCCCTCTCCCGGAGGGAGAGGGGAGGATGGGGGCCTCGATGGGGAAGGGCACGACTTCCGTGCCCAGCTGTCTGGCGCGGGCGAGCAGCTTGTGGAAGCGGTCCGTCCCATTGCGAGCGTCGAACTTCGCGGCGATGCCCTCGGCCTGGGAGGCCAGCCAGCCGCGAAGCGTTCGCGTCTCGTACTCCTCCCCTGGCGAGTAAAACGTGAAGGTGCGAGGCAGCGAGAGCGTCACGCGCTCGTGCCCCTCCGCCAGGGCCTGCTCCATCAGCGCGAGCGAGGCCGTATAGAAGGTGAAGCGGTCGCGGTGGCTCGAGTGCTCCAGCGCCCACCCCACGTGGCGCGCGAAGAGCTTCAGCCCGCGCTCCACGTTGCCCGTGAGCGCCAGGAACTCCAGGTGCTCGCCGAGGGTGGCGAGGAACTCACGGTTGCGCTGAACCAGCTCATACCCGCGCAGGTGACTGTCCCGCGCCTGCTCCAGCCGTCCCAACTTGAAGAGCGGGTAGAGCACGCTGCCCAGCGTCAGGTGGGGCACCTCGGCGCACGTGCTGCGCCCTTCCAGCAGGGGCCGGGCCTTCTCCAGCGCCACGGCGTATTCGCCCCGGTCGATGTGGTGGTCCAACTCATCGTCCAGCTCGCACGCGCGGCAGTCGGTGAGGTGGTCGCGCGGCTCCTTCACCCACTGGGCCCAGAAGGACTCGGCCGCCGCGTCATCGCCCATGTCCCGAGCGGCCTGGTAGCGCAGCTTCAGCACCGCCCGCCGTCCCGCGCCCGCCTTTGCGAAGCACTGCTCCACATCATCCAGCGCGCCCTCTATCTGCTTGCGGCTGATGTGGGGGAACTCGTCGAGCCGGCCCACCACCCACTTCTGCTTCCACAGCAGGGGCTCGGGGGAGAAACGCTCCGGGTCCCGCTGCTGCTGTCCGCGGCACCATGCGAAGGCCACCAGCGCCCGGTCCGGAAAGCCTCCGAAGGTGGCCGCGTCGATGAGGGCGTCGCGCACCTCGAAGGCGAGCGGCACGTCACCGTGCGCGTCCGCCAGCCGCGCGGCCTCCTCCAGGGCCATCACCTTGGCCTCGCCCGGCTCCAGCCTCTCCGCGCGCCCGAGCAGCTTGCCGACCTGCTCGCGCCAGTCCAGCTCCGTCAATGTACTCCCCCTGAGCCTTCGTCCTCGTCCAGGCGCGCCGCGATGAGGCCGAGCAGCCCCCGGTTCAGCAGCGCCATCTCCCGCGCGTTGAGCGGGCGATGCCCCAGCAGCAGCGCCTGCACGTACAGCATCTCCACGGACAGCTTGAGCTGCGCGTCGTCCTTCACCCGGGCCAGCCGGCGCACCACCGGGTTGAGGAAGTTGAAGCACAGCTGCGGCCGCTCCTCCTCCCGGGACTCCGCCAGCGCTCCTTCCAGCATGGCGGCGTACAGCTCGTCCGTCTCCTCGCGGGCGCGCTCCGCGTCGCGCCGGAAGGCCCCATCGTCCACGTCCCCGTAGAGCGTGGGCACCTCGGGGGGGAGGAACTTCTTGAGGGTCACCTCGCAGCGGAAGGGCTCCAGGGCCTCCTCGGCCACCTGCCGGAGCCGGGCCACCGCGTCGCGCTCCTCCGGCGTCAGCTCCTCGAAGCGCTGGGGCAGCTGCGCCGCGGAGAAGAGCTCCACCTGGGTGTCCGGCAACACGCGCGGCAGCTTCTCCAGCAGCGCGGTGTCGTGCGTGTAGGCGCCATTGATGATGCACAGCCCCTGGGCCGCCGCCACGCGTGCCACCTGCCGGAAGGCATCCAGGTGGGTGACGTAGCGCACCGTGGGGAATGACTGGCGGTAGTGCTCGAGCGTCATCATCCCCAGCGTCGTCTCGAAGGGCAGCCAGTGGATGATGAGCCGGTAGAAGTCATCGTCGTCCAGCGCGAGCGCCTTCACCGACAGGCCGTGCAGGGCGATGAGGCGCTGCAGGGTGCGGGGCTCGTGCGTGGCCAGGTCCACCAGGTACTGACGCAGCGACTGACCGAGCGACTCGCGGGCACGCGCCAGCGTGGCGTCCTCGTAGAAGGACTCGCGGCTGGCGGTGGGGCGCAGGCCCTGGGCATTCACCACGCAGCGCACGAAGAAGGCCCACTCGGGGAGCAGGTTCTCCGCGCTCTCGGACAGCAGCATGTCCTTGAGGTACACGCGGTGCTTCTGCCGGGCGTTGAAGTGCGGCGAGAAGGGCAGGACGAAGGCCACGCCCTCCACCTGGCCCGCCTCCGCGCGCAGGGGGATGCAGTCCACGAACTCCACGCCGAACACCTCGCGCCCGTAGGCCAGCAGCGCCGCGCGACGCTCCGCCGCGCTCGCGTACTGGCGGCGCCAGGGCGGGAGGTCCGGGTTGAGGTGCTCGACGCGGCCGTCCACGCCGAGGTGGATGGGGAAGGGCAGCAGCCCCCCATAATGGACCGCGAGCTGGCGCACCCGCTCCGGGGTGAAGTACTCGGCGGCATCCGCCCGGGCGACGAGGAAGACCTGGGTGCCCGGCCGCTCCAGCGGGTGCTCGGACGGCCGCACGGAGTAGGTGCCGTCATGCCGGCCCCGCCACTCCATGGTGCCGCCATCCCCCCGGGCCGAGCGAGTCACCACCAGCAGCTCATCGCACACCATGAAGCAGGAGAGCAGGCCGATGCCGAACTGGCCGATGAAGTCGTTGCGGCGGGCCTCCAGCGTCTCGCGCTTGGAGCTCTCGCCGATGGTGGCCAGGAAGCGGTGCAGCTCCTCCTCCGTCAGCCCCACGCCGTCGTCGCTGAAGAGCAGGGTGGGCGGCCCACCATCCTGCTTCTCGATGAGCTCCACCCGCACCGAGCCCCGGTGGGCGGGCTCCAGGTGCTGCCGGGCGCGGATGGCGTCGGTGGCGTTCTGCAACAGCTCGCGCACGAACACGCCAGGCGTGCTGTAGAGGTGGTGGGACAGGAGGTCGATGACCCCCCTGAGGTTGACCTGGAAGCGATGGTCCACGGGCGGAGCAGCCTAGCGTATACCTCGCGACCCGTACGCCCTCGCCGGTGGGGCTGTCCACCTCGCCGTGCAGGGCCACCAGATTTGCCTCGGGACGAGTGTTCGCCCGCTGAACAAGCGGCCCACCGGGCACCGGGGGGCACCGGTGGCGGGGCCCTCGCTCCGGCCTCTCCTCCCTGTCTCCGGGGGGCACCGGTGGCGCCGGGGCGGCGAAGTAGGTTATTCCCTGCCCGCTGCCCGGGGTGTCACCTGGGGTGGAGCTCCCATGCACTTAGGCAAGGCGGGATGGCTCTCCTCGTTGCTCGAGGAGTCGGTCGCGGCCCATGGGCGCGCGCCGGGGCTCCTCGTGCCTCTGGAGCTCCCCGAGTCCCTCTCTGGGCGTGCCCGGGCCCGCGCGTACCTGCGCCGGATGCTGCGTGCCAGCGGTCTGCTGTACGGCACTCCGGCGGACGGGGTGGGCGGCCTGCCCGCCGAGGGGGCTCCCGAGGAGCTGCTCTTCCGCGCGGTGGTGCGCACCCTGGCGCGCATGGCCCTGGATATCGCCTCCCTGGCCGGTACGCCCGCGGGCCCCCGCCGCGAGCAGCTCCTGCTCCTCTTCGCCATCCTCACCGGACAGCTGGACGAGGCCCAGGCCCTCGAGGAGAAGCTGCGCCAGGGGCACGAGGTGCCCCGGCGGCTGTGGAGCAGGGTGGAGGACGCGCTGGAGCGCCGCGCCCTGTCGCTGTCGGGAGATCCGGCCTACGGGCTCGTCCTCCACAATGGGGCGCTCTACGCGGACGCGCACATGTTCGGTAGGCAGGCGCTCGACTACTTCGCCCGCCAGGGGTTGAACCGGGAGATGGCCCGGCGCCGGATCGACTTCGCCGCCCGGCAGAAGGCGCTGCTCGTGGAGGTGCTCACGGGCCTGGCGTGCGTGGATCGGCCACCCACCTACTCGGCGCGTCGCGCCATCCTCCGCCAGGTGGAGGACCTGGGACTTCCGCACGCGCTGGAGGGCGAGCTGCGTGCCGCCGTGAGGGAGTCCTTCGAGCGCCGCCACCCCCTGAAGACGGCGGTGAAGGACGTGCGCAGCGTGGACCTGCGGCGTTTCATCCTGGAGCAGACGCTGCTGGCCTCGCTGGTGGACGGCCGGCGCTCCCGGGGCGAGCGCGCCTTCATCGAGCGGCTGGCCCTGGCGCTCCGGGTGCCCGAGAGCACCGTGCACCAACTGGAGCTGGAGGTCGCCGAGTTCTACGCGAAGAACCGCTCGGTGGTGGATGTCTTCACCGTGTCCTCCGCGGCCGACGTGATGGGAGAGGACCTCGTGTCGAGCATGCAGGACACGATGGAGCGCAACTTCCACCGGCTCATGCAGGAGGTCCGGGAGACGGGCGAGCTGTACCACCTGCTCACCAAGGCGGCGCGGAGGCAGCCGCTCACCGCCGAGGAGCGCCAGCGCATGCGGGCGCAGTTGATCGACGTGGCCAAGGCGATTCCGGCGCTCGCCATCTTCGCGGCGCCAGGAGGGCTGTTGCTGCTGGTGGCCCTGGCCAAGGTGCTGCCCTTCAACCTGCTGCCCAGCGCGTTCCAGGACGAGCCCGCGCCCGCGAGCCCCGAGGAGGACGGCTCGGAGGGTGGGGACGAGCCCCCGGTGCGCGAGGTGGGCTGAAGCTCCATGTCCCTGTCCGAGCTGTGCCGTCGCTGCGGCCTGTGCTGTGACGGCAACCTCTTCAGCCACGTTCCGCTCCAGGGCTCCGAAGTCGAAGCGGCCCGGCGCACCGGGCTCGACGTGGTGGCGCTCGCGGATGGCTCGCCCGCCGTCCGGCAGGGCTGTACGGCCTTGAAGGACCGGCGGTGTTCGGTCTACGCGGAGCGCCCGGAAGGTTGCCGCCGCTACGACTGCCGGCTGTTCAATGAGCTGGCCGGGAAGCGCGTCTCGTTCGAGGAGGCGCTCGCTGTGGTGGCTCAGGCGCACGCGTTGCTCTCGGCCGTGGAGCGCGTCCTCGGGCCCGACACGGACCCGCGCCCGTCGTCGGTGCTGGAGCGCGCGCGGTTCGCCGACTGGGGCGAGGACGGTGGGTCTTCGTCCGAGACGCGTGCCGCGCGGGAGTCCGCCGAGGCCTTCCTGGACCGCCATTTCCACGGCGGCCCGAGGCGCTTCGAGGGCTGAAGGAGCGGTTCTCAGCAGGCAAGCGACGGGCCGCCAACGGGTGTGACGGCTGCTCGGCCCTCCCCGGAGTCCCGCGGTGCGTCATGCCCCGGACGCCACGGGTGCGCTCCATCACATCCAGCGACTTCTCCTCTACCCCAACAGCGCAGTTACCCAGAAAGGACGCTGAGATGAAAGGTACCGACTTCTCCTTCTCCGATTTGATCGCGGGATACGTCGTCTCCGCCGACCCCGTGTCCGGCGATTTCAAGCTGAAGACGTCGGATGGACGCGAGTTCTCCATCGGCATTGCCCCCGCGGCCCACGCGAAACTTCTCCGCAACCTGGGGGAGCCCTATCGGGATTGCACCGACAAGATGAAGGAGATGCTCGTGCCGGGGTGCTACCTCTATGTCTACGGCACCTTCTACCCGGAGGATGGCGGCCTGGAGTTCGAGGCGCAGCAGCTCACCTTCGTGGGGGATGAGCCGGGCAGGTACCGCGCCGAGGAGCGGGACTGGTGGATCCAGCAGATCCAGGAGCTCAGTGAGTTCTACCTGCGTGCCCAGTTCGAGGGCGGCCCCATCGACTACAGCCAATACCGCACCCATATCAGCCTCGATGGCCGCAAGTTGAGCCGGGCCACCGTCCGGCAGGAGACCGACACCATCTCCCGCCTCGTCTACGGCTTCGCCACGGCCTTCCTGATGACGGGAGAGGATCGCTACCTCGAGGCCGCCGAGAAGGGCACCGAGTACCTCCGGGAGCACATGCGCTTCCGGGATGTCGAGGACGACATCGTCTACTGGTACCACGGCATCGACGTGCGATCGGGCCACGAGGAGAAGGTTCGCGCCTCCACCGTCAAGGATCGCGTCGGAGCCGTGGAGGACAAGATCTTCGCCTCCGAGTTCGGCGACGACTACGACGCCATCCCCGCGTACGAGCAGATCTACGCGCTCGCCGGGCCGGTCCAGACCTACCGCATCACCGGCGACCCGCGCATCCTGGAGGACGCGGAGCGCACCGTCTCCCTCTTCCGCCGGTACTTCCGCGACCCCTCCGAGCAGGGCGGCTACTTCTCCCATCTGGATCCGATCACCCTCGATGGGCGCAGTCCGCGGCTCGGTGACAACCGCGCGCGCAAGAACTGGAACTCGGTGGGGGACCACGCGCCGGCCTATCTGCTCAACCTCTTCCTCGCCACCGGCGACGAGCGCTACGCCGACTTCCTCGCCGAGACCGCCGACACCATCGTGCGGCGCTTCCCCGAGCCCTTCCGCAGCCCCTTCGTGCAGGAGCGCTTCCACGAGGACTGGAGCCCCGACCGCGAGTGGCGGTGGCAGCAGGACCGCGCGGTGGTCGGCCACAACGCGAAGATCGCCTGGAACCTGATGCGCATCCACCACCTCCGGCCGGACGCGCGGTACGTGGAGCTCGCGCGCGCCCTCGGCGAGACGATGCCGGCCGTGGGCTCGGACCGGCAGCGCGGCGGCTGGTACGACGTGATGGAGCGGATGCTCCGCCCGGGCAAGACGCAGTACCACTTCACGTGGCACGACCGGAAGGCCTGGTGGCAGCAGGAGCAGGCCATCCTCGCCTACCTGATCCTCGCTGGCTCGCTCGGGGATGAGACGGCGCTGCGCCACGCCCGCGAGGCCTCGTCCTTCTACAACGCGTTCTTCCTCGATCACGAGGACGGCGCCGTCTACTTCAACGTGCTCGCCAACGGCGTGCCGTACCTCATGGGCAACGAGCGGCTCAAGGGCAGCCACTCCATGAGCGGCTATCACGCCTTCGAGCTCTGCTACCTGGCCGCCGTCTACACCAACCTGCTCATCACGAAGCAGCCGATGGACTTCTATTTCAAGCCTCGGCCGGGCGCCTTCAAGGACGGCCTGCTCCGCGTCGCGCCCGACATCCTCCCTCCGGGCCGGATCCGCATCGGCAGCGTGACCGCCGATGGGGAGCCCTACTCCGACTTCGATGCCGACGGGCTCACCGTCCGCCTGCCCGATACGCGGACGACCCTCAAGTTCAGGGTGCGCCTCGAGCCCGTTGACCGGTGACCTCACCCACCCAGGAGACCCACGCCATGGAAATCCAGATCCAAGACTACCCAAACTTCACCGTTGCCGAGATCTCGGGAGAGATCGATGGCAGGACCGCTCCCGAGCTGGAGAAGACCCTCTCATCGCGGTTCCGAGAGGGGGCCGCGCTCCTGATCGACATGACCCGGACGACGTACATGTCGAGCGCCGGCCTGCGTTCCCTGCTCCTGCTCCACCGCGAGGCCCTCGCCCGGAGCGCGCGGCTCACCCTGGTGGGCGTCTGCCAGGACATCGAGGAAGTGATGAGCATCACGGGGTTCCTGCGGTTCTTCTCGGTGACGAAGACGCTCGAGGAGGCGCTGCCCGGCTCGTTCGAGGAGCAGCGCGCGCCAGACGCCGGTTCCCCCGATCAGAGGAGTGCGTGACCATGATGAGCCCGCAGCGGATCGACAACCAACCCCAGAGGACCCACGGCAGCTTCCGGCTGCGCGCGGGGAGACCGCTCCCCTTCGGGGCCACGCTGGTGCCCGGCGGAGTGAACTTCTCGGTCTTCTCGCGCCGGGCCACCGCCGCGACGCTGGTCCTCTTCGAGAAGGGCTCGGCCGAGCCGCTCGCGGAGATTCCCTTCCCGAGGGAGTTCCGCATTGGCGACGTCTTCGCCATGACGGTCTATGACCTCGACATCGAGCGCATCGAATACGGCTACCGGATGGACGGGCCTTTCGACCCCGCCTCGGGCCAGCGCTTCGATCCCCGGATGGTCCTGATGGACCCGTACGCGAAGGCCATCTCCGGCCGGAACGTGTGGGGCGAGCCGCCCGACTGGAATCGGCCCTTCCAGTACCGCTCCTGTCTGGTCCCCGAGGACTTCGACTGGGAGGACGACAGGCCTCTGGAGATTCCGCTCGAGGACTCCATCATCTACGAGACGCATGTTCGTGGCTTCACCCGTCACCCCTCTTCGGGAGTGCGGCACCCCGGAACCTTCGCGGGGCTGATGGAGAAGCTCCCCTACCTCCGGGAGCTCGGCGTCAACTGCATCGAGCTGATGCCCATCTTCGAGTTCGACGAGTTCGACAACAGCCGGACGCACCCGGGCACCGGAGAGCGGCTGCTCAACTGCTGGGGCTACAACACCGTCGGCTTCTTCGCGCCCAAGGCCGGCTACGCCGCCACCGGCAGGTTCGGCATGCAGGTGGACGAGCTCAAGACGCTCGTGAAGGAACTGCACCGCCAGGGCATCGAGGTCATCCTCGACGTCGTCTACAACCACACGGCCGAGGGGAACGAGCACGGCCCCACCATCTCCTACCGGGGGCTCGACAACAGCACGTATTACATGCTGACGCCCGAGGGCTATTACTTCAACTTCAGCGGTGTCGGGAACACGGTCAACTGCAATGACCCGGTGGTCCGCGACATGGTGCTCGACAGCCTTCGCTACTGGGTGTCGGAGTTCCACATCGATGGTTTCCGCTTCGACCTCGCGGCCATCCTCGGGAGGGATCCCTCCGGCCGGCCGCTGTCGAACCCGCCGCTGTTGGAGGCCCTCGCGTTCGATCCGATCCTCGGCAAGTGCAAGCTCATCGCCGAGGCCTGGGACGCGGGCGGGCTCTACCAGGTTGGAAGCTTCCCCGCCTATGGCCGCTGGGCCGAGTGGAACGGGAAGTACCGGGACACGCTGCGCAAATTCCTGCGGAGTGACTCCGGCCAGCTTGGCGAGCTCTCTCAGTGCCTCCAGGGCTCTCCGAACCTCTACGGCTGGAACGGCCGGGGGCCCACCGCCTCCATCAACTTCATCACCTGCCACGACGGCTTCACCCTCCATGACCTGGTCTCCTACGACCACAAGCACAACGAGGCCAATGGCGAGGACAACCGGGATGGGAGCGATGACAACCTGAGCTGGAACTCGGGGGCGGAGGGGGACACGGATGATCCTCACATCCAGGCGCTGCGCCTGCGCCGGATGAAGAGCGCGGTGGCCCTGCTGATGGTGAGCCAGGGTGTGCCGATGCTGCTCGCGGGCGACGAGGTGGGCCGCTCCCAGGCGGGGAACAACAACAACTATTGCAACGACAACGAGCTGTCCTGGTTCGACTGGTCGCTCGTCGAGTCCCGGAGCGGGCTGCTGCGCTTCGTGAAGAATTGCATCGCGTTCCGCAAGCAGCACCCGGTGCTGCGGTCGGCGCGGCACCCGCGCAACTCGGACTTCCTCGGGCTGGGCTCCTCGGACATCTCCTGGCACGGGACCCGGGCCTGGTTCGCGGATTGGTCACCGGAGTCGCGCCTGCTCGCGTTCATGCTGGATGGGCGTTACGCGCGTGACGGCCAGATGCCAGACGACTCCCTCTACGTGGTGATGAATGGTCACTGGGAGCCGCTCACCGTCGAGCTGCCCGCGCCTCCAGCCGGAGGGAGCTGGCACGTCTTCGCCAACACCGGCGCGGACGCTCCCGATGACAGCTACGAGCCGGGCACGGAGCCCCGGCTGCCCGAGCAGCGTGAGCTCCTGGTGGGAGCGCGGTCGGTGGTGATCCTGGTTTCGAGATAGCGCCCGGGTCGGGCGAGGCCGTCCTCCGGAGTGCCGCGCCGGAAGCCTGGCCTTCTTCTCATCGCGGTCAATTGAATGAACAAAAGGAGTGGTCTCATGGCACTGGAAGTCTCTTTGGATGTGTTGGATGGAACGGCTCTCATCGAGCTCATGGGTGACTTGGATGCTTCCTCGGCGTTCAGGCTCAAGGAGATGGTGGAGCTCGCCGCCACCCGTGAGCCGAAGCGCCTCGTCCTGGTTCTGAAGGAGCTCCGGTACATGGCCAGTGCCGGGCTGCGTGTCCTCATCTTCGCCAAGCAGAAGCTGGGCAAGGACGTGGAGCTCATCCTCGTCGGAGCACAGGAGAGCGTGCTGCAGACCCTCCAGCTCACCGGCATCCACCAGAGCGTCACGCTCCTCGACGAGCTGCCCGAATCGCTGGCCCTGGAACGGAGGAGGGTGCCCGCATGAGCGCCGTGAGCTTCCCGGGAACATTGGAGTCGCTCGCCCCGATCGGTGCCTTCACCCTCGCGGCGGCGGCTGCCGCGGGGCTCGACGGCCACGCCTCCTATCGGTTGCGCCTCGCCGTGGATGAAGTGGCGACGAACATCATCGTCCACGGCTACGCCGAGGCGGGGCTCACGGGAATGCTCGTGCTGAGCATGCATCTCGACCCGGGGGCGCTGACCCTCGACATCGAGGACACCGGCGTGCCCTTCGACGTGATGTCGGTGTCGCTGCCCACCGAAGAGGATCTGACCTGCCCGCTGGATGAACGGGCGATGGGCGGGCTGGGACTTTTCCTCATCACGAAGAGCGTGGACGCCTTCCATCACGAGAGCACCGGTCTGAAGAACAGGACGACCCTGGTGATGTACAGGCGCCGGGGCGAGACATGACGGAGGTGATTGAGATGAGCACGCAACGCATGCTGTCACCCGGGCACGTCTCCTCAGGAGTCCCGAGGAGCCCACAGCACGAGGAGCTGATCGCGATCGCCCAGGAGATGGTGAGGTTGGGTCTTCCTCCGGGCGAGGGGGTCCGACGCCGCCTCGGGGCGCTGGTTCAGGAGGATGGTGACGAGGATATCTGCCACCTGGCGAAGCTCGTCCTGGAGCTGGCCACCGAGCTGTCGGCGCGAACCGAGAGCCTTCGCGCGACGGTCGCCAACAAGGCGCGGATCGAGAGCGAGATGAACGCCGCGCAAGAAATCCAACGGGGGCTCCTGCCGAAGCTCCTCCCCAAATGCCCGAACCGTGACGAGTTCGCTCTCCACGCGTTGATCCAGCCAGCCCTCGGGGTCGGGGGAGATCTCTACGACTACTTCTGGGTCGACCCCCACCGGTTCTTCTTCATGATTGGAGATGTCTCGGAGAAGGGGGTTCCCGCGGCGCTGCTGATGGCGGTGACCAGTACCCTGATCAAGAACCACGTCCCTTCCAACGCGAGCCTCTGTGACGCGATCGCGAAGGTGAACGACGCGCTCGCCGAGAGCAATGAAGCGCTGATGTTCGTGACCATGTTCTGCGGCCTGCTCGACGTGCGTACCGGTGAGCTGGAGTACTGCGACGGAGGGCACAACGCTCCCTTCATCGTGCCCCGCGAGGCGCCGGTGACGATGCTGGAGAAGAAGACGGGGATCGCGCTCGGCTTCGCGCCCGGGTTCCAGTTCAAGTCGGGGAAGATCACCCTGCGAGAGGGAGACTGCATCTTCCTCTACACCGATGGAATCACCGAGGCGATGGACGAGCAGCGCAATCTGTATACCGAGGAGCGCCTCCAGACCACGCTCGATCGCTTGCGTGATCTGAAGCTGCCCGACCTGGTGCGGGACGTCATGGCCGACGTGCGGCATTTCGCCGCCGGAGCGCCGCAGTCGGACGACATCGCCATGCTCGTCATTCGTTACCAGGGCCCCGACAGCCCATTCGACGCCTGAGTCGAGGGACGACAGGAGACGTACGCGCGCGGATCGGCGCCAACACGATCCAGAAAGGACAGTCATTCCATGAAGAAGCGGCTCAATTACTACGCGGAGCTCATCGCGGACTACTCGAGGCCGGGCCTGGTTCCCGAGGAGCTGAGGGCGAAGCTCATCGCGGAGGGAGAGAGGCTCGTGGCGAAGAAGGAGGCCACGTTGCCAGCGATTGGACCCGACTACACGCTCGAGCAGATCGAACGGGAGAACAAGGCCTGGTGGCCCACGCACTGCGAGGCCTTGAGGCAGGGGCGGGGTGATATCCTGGCGGGCGAGTACCGGGAGGATCTCGTCTATCTGTGCCAGGACGGCCCCTACTTCGGGCTGGAGCAGCAGAAGGAGCGCGAGCGGCACTGGTGGGCGCTCATCGCCCAGCCGGGCGTCACCATGTGCTGGCCGATCGTCATGTTCCACCACGACATCGTCTACTTCGAGTGGAAGTGCGTGGATGACGAGACGAACGAGACCCTGGCCAAGGGAAACGTGACCTGGATGAGGCGCGGGGATCGCGGCGGCTGCTACCTCAAGACCGAGCAGCTCACCTTCTACCGCGACGTCTTCGCCCCGGACCGGCTGCTGAAGCAGATCACGACCTGAGCGGCCGGACTCCGCCTTCGAGACAGGAGAGACGACAGATGCCAAGCCAGAGCAGGAAAAGGATCGGCGTGCTCATCGAGGAGCACTTCGACCAGACCGAGTTCCGCAGGTTCAACGAGTACTTTCCACAGCGGGGCTACGAGGTCGAGTACATGTCCGCGCTGTGGGGGAACGCGTCGCTGCGTTTCGGAGCCAATCCAGACAATGGCCAGGTGGAGGACCACGTGGTGGTCTCGAAGGAGGTGGCCCACGCCGACCCCAAGGACTACCAGGGCATCATCGCGATCGGTGCCTATGCGATGGATCGCTTGCGGTACCAGGTCACGGTGAAGAAGGGGCAGAAGAACCAGGCCCCCGCGGTGGAATTCCTCCGGAAGGTCATGCGGACGCCGGGGCTGAAGGTGGGCGCCATCTGCCACAGCCTGTGGCTCTTCTGCGCGGACACCGAGCTGATCCGGGGCCGCCGGGTGACCTGCGCGCACAACATCCTCTGCGACGTGGAGAACGCCGGGGGAGAGGTCGTCTACGAGGGCGATGGGACGGCTGAGCTGGTCGTCGACGGCGACCTCATCACCGGCAAGCACCCGGCGGTCGTGGACCGGTTCATGGAGCTGTTCATCCGGGAGATCGAACGGGCCAGTGCCCCCCAACCAGGAGGAAGGTAGCAATGAAGACGAGCAATCATGCGAGCAGGGATCAGAACGGCAGGGTGGCCTTCTACGTGCTCCTGTGGAAGCGGCGAGGGATCAGCCTGGAGCTGTTCAGTCACTACTGGAGGAACGTCCACGGCCCCGTCTGCGCCCGGTTGCCGGGGCAGCACCAGTACTGGCAGTTCCACCTGGCCCACAACGAGGGGGGCACCTGGCCCACCATCGAGGGAGTGGACACCTCCACTCCGGACGAGGACCAGTTCGACGGCATCGCCGAGCTGACGTTCAGGAGCGAGGAGGACCGCCGGACGTGGTTCCAGGCCGCGGCCATCCTGATGGATGACGAGCACAACCTGTTCCGGAAGGCCATCGGGTACAACTCGTCCCCGGGCAACAGCAGGACCTACGTCGACCGCCTCGACGACGGCTCGCCCAACGGCGCGGTGGGCGCGCAGAAGTTCCACGTGCTGCTGCGCAAGGCCGATGGCATCCCCGTGGAGGACTTCCGCCAGCACCTGACGGAGCGCCTCGCGCCCGCCCTCGCGGAGAGCGACCGGGTTCTCAAGCTCCGTCTGCACCTGTTCGACGAGGTGGACAACTCCCGCCCGGACGCGGCCGGCGTCTCGCACAGCGAGGCACCGGAGAAGCAATACCAGGCGGCCATGGAGATCGCCTTCCAGTCCCGGCTGGAGATGGAGGCGTTCTTCGCCTCGAGCGCGTTCACGGGCGCGGTGACGGACCTGGGGAAGTACGTCAAGCAGCTCAGCCCCTTCCCGGAGCGCAAGGCCCATACGTTCGTCTACGGCGACCGGATGACGCTCGCCGGCCAGCGGAGCTCCATGGTGGCCGAGCTCATCACGAACATCGGTGCCACCAACCAGCTGAGGGAGGACGTGACCCACCTCATGCTGACCGGCCGCCCCCCCATGGATGCCTAGAAAGGAGGAGCAACGATGAGCTCGATTCCGATCGAGAAGAACGCGGTGCTGGGGGACGAGGAGCTCCAGGCCGCCCTGAAGTCGATCAGCCAGCGGTGGGGCGACTTCTGCATCCGCTCGGCTGGCGAGGTGTGGGGATTGCCGCTGATCGACCAGAAGACCAAGGCGCTCATCACGATCGCCATCGACATCGTGTGCGGCAACGTCAATGCCGGCGGCCCCTACAAGACCCACGTCGACATGGCGCTCAAGCAGGGAATGACGCTCGCGGAGTTGGAGGAGCTGCTCCTGTTCATGTCGGTGTATGCGGGATTCAACAAGGTGGCCAGCTCGTTGGGCATCCTCCAAGAGCTCAGGGAGCAAGAGCTCGAGGCAACTGGCTGAAAGGGCGGTTGGAAAAGGGAGGTGGCGAGCGAGCCGTCACCTCCCTTCGTGTCTCCGGGGTCGTGTGCGATGTGACAGGTCCCTCGCACTTCCGGGTGAGCCAATAGCAGCGGGAGGAAGCATCACATCCGCGCCGGTCCACCTCAATCTTGGTGATGGGCTGAACCCTACTTACCACCCGGAGCGGACACGATGATCGAAGAGAAAGGCATGCAGGACCTCGAATCACGGCTTCACAAGAAGAAGGATGAGACCGTGAAGCTCGATGTGAAGTACGCAACCAATACCGTCGTCCGGTTCGACTCGGCGACCGGGAAGATGGTGGAGGAGCAGGTCAAGCTGCGCTCCTACAATGGGAAGTTGATGGGGCCCCTCATCGAGCGGCGCCCGGGGGACACGCTGCTCGTGGCGATCAGCAACTTCCTCCCTCACGAGGAGTCCGAGCACGAGGAGCCCGGTCATGAGGCGCCCGAGCACGGGGAGTCCGGTCACGACGAGCCTGGTTCGGACACGGGGCACGAGAACGGGATGCATGGTCTCAACACGACCAATCTCCACGTTCACGGGTTGCATGTCTCTCCGGCCGGCAATTCGGACAACGTGAAGGTCCAGATCGCCCCTGGCGAGCACTTTCATTACGAGATCAAGATTCCCAACGACCATCCGCCGGGGACCTACTGGTACCACGCTCACAAGCACGGCTCGACGGCCGTCCAGGTCGCCAGTGGCATGGCTGGCCCCCTCATCATCCGGGGAGCCATTGATGAGCTGCCCCCCATCCGCGCGGCCAAGGAGCACATCTTCTTCTTCCAGGAGATTCTCTTCAGGCCAGGCGTCAAGGACCCCGATGATCCGAGCCAGGTGGTGAACGGACTGGATGAGTCCGACGAGCCGTTCCGGCCTGGGCTTGAAGGCATGCCCAGTCTCAGCACGAGGTTGGGGCTGCGTTTTTCCGTCAATGGCGAGTTCGAGCCCACCATCCACATGGCGCGAGGCGACGTGCACCGCTGGCGCTTCCTCCATGCCGGCGCCCATGAGCGGCTCGAGGTCCGGTTGGTTTCAGAGGACGACCCACAGAAGGTCATTCCCCAGTACCAGATCGCGCATGACGGCATCACCACGGGCCGGCTCGACAAGGTGGAGACGACGGAGTTGTACTCCGGTTACCGCACGGACGTGCTGGTGCATGCGGTGGAAAAGGATGGCACGCCGCTGGCGCCGGGCGTCTACCTGCTGATGGACATGAAGGAAGATGCCGACCTCGTCCCGGAGCGCCGGGTGTTGGCCCGCATCGTGGTGAAGCGCTGGCCAGTGCGCCACAGGCGGCTGCCCACCGAGGAGGAACTGAAGCCCCATGCCCTTCCCCCCATCGAGTTGGATGAGGACGAGAAGATCACCGAGCAGAAAGTCGTGTTCTCCTCCGCCATCGACCCGGCCACTGGCGTCGCGACGTTCCTGATCAACGGCAAGCAGTTCGATCCCGATGATCCGCCACTCCAACTCAAGCTCGGCAGGGTGGATCGGTGGGTCATCACCTCGATCGACCCGGCGCTCCCAGGCAATCCCAACGCGCTGGACCACACGTTCCACATCCACGTGAATCCCTTCATGGTGGAGATGCCGGATGGGAAGGTGCTCTGGAAGGACACGATCGTGGTGCTCCCACAGCAGACGGTCAAGCTGCTCACCCGCTACGAGCGCTACATCGGGGTGTTCCCGTTCCATTGCCACATCTTGTTCCACGAGGACCACGGCATGATGCAGTTCGTGGAGGTCAAGGAGGGCGAGGCCAACCACGCCCCGGGTCCTCACTAGTGGGGACTCCGGTCAGGAACGATGGCGCTCGGCGACGCGGTAGAGCTGCGTGAGGGAGTGGTCCAGCAGAGACTGGCGCGAGCGCATGTAACGGTGGGCCCGGACGTAGGGGAACCAGACGCGCGGGCCAACGCGCACCTGCATCTCCCCGAGCTTCTTGCGAGGTATCCACTGCCCGCCGAGGTTGCGTACCAGCACCTCACCCAGGTACGCGGCCACGGCGGGTACCGCGTGCTCGTCGATGCGCTCGCGCTCGAAGACCCTCGGGAAGTCCTCGCACCAGAAGTAGGCGTCGACGTCCGTGAGTGACTCGGGGGTCTCCTCGAGGACGGAGGGCACCTTGGAGTGCAGGAGTGCCACGAGGCGTTCGGCGAGGTGAGCGTAGTATTGGCGCACGCGCTCCGGGTCCTCCACGTCCGGGGGGAGGGCGGACTCAACGGGGAGCCACTCGTCCGGCTTGGGTGGCTGGTACGCGTTGAGCTCGGCGATCTTGCGCTGGCGCTCGCCGACGGTGACGTGGTCCACCACGCGCGAGAGGAGAGGCGCCAGGTCAGGGTGGAAGCGGGGCTCCACGGGAGCGAGCGCTGCGCTGCGCTCGCGCAGGGTGCTGAGCTCGGTGTCCAGGACCAGGTCTGGCCGGAGGTGGACGAATGCTCGGGCCTGGGCCTGGCGTGCCTCGTCGCTGGCGAAGTCGGCGGCGATGGGCCACGTCACCAGGAGGATGGAGCCGTTGGGGAGTTCCTCCACCCGGTGGGCTGGCGTGGACAGCATGCGCTCGCGGCCGACGGCTTCCACCAGCTTGGGGCCGAAGACGTTGAGCCAGGACAGCGCGTAGAGCTTGTCGAACCCGTCTCTCACCGAGGTCTGCAGATCGCGGCCAAAGAAGGGGGCGTCCGACAACTGGTCTTCTGCCAGGCTGCTGGCGTCGGCGTGGGTGACTGGATGGTGGGTGGCCCAGGCGCGCACCATGTCCACGAGTTTCCGGCAGCGCTCCGCCTCGGAGAAGAAGGACAGGGGTTTCACTTCGAGCGTGATGCGCAATTCGGGAGGGAGCGGCGGGAAGTAGAGCCGGAGTCGCATATACAGCACGGGCCACTTCGTGCGACCGAGCACGATGGACGTGCTGTTTTCGTCGCGCTTCTCCTCCATGGACTTCCAGATGGCGGCGCGGGAGTATTTGCGCTGTCGCTTGCCTTCAACGACGTCCGGCATCCACTCGCCCGCGTACTCCTCGAGCGCCTGGAGGACGGGCTCCAACTGGCGATCGAGTGCCGCTTGCTGGTCGAAGGCACCTTCGAACGTGAAGGTGAGGCTGTCCTCCGCCTTCAAGTCCGATGACTTCAGCCTCTTCATTGGAACAGCACCTCCACTCCCTTGACCTTCCTCCCCGTTTCTTCCACGGCAGCCTTCTGCTCTTGGGGCTTCTTGGGCCTGAGCTCGCCGCCTTCGTAAATGAGGCGGACCTTCTGGACTGGCACCTGCTTGTCGAAAAGTTCCAGAGCGCGCCGGCGGATGTTCAGCGTTTCGCCGTAATACCGCAGGGCTTCGCTCGCGTCCGCCACCATTTGTGCCGTCAAATCGTCTTCCTCCAGCAGTGACAGGTTGCGGCTCTTGAAGCTGAATGTCTCCACGCGAGGAGGCTGTCCTGCAAGGGGCTCTGCCTCGAAGACGAGCACATCCGCGAAGCGCACCCCCTCGGTGCCCCGCTTGGCCACGCCCACGTTCGTCTCGATGCGCGGGCTGTTGAAGTCTTGGAGGTATCGGCGCATGGCTCGGGGCAGGGCCGCGTCTGCTCGCAACAGGGACACCATGGCACGCTCGAACGCCAGTCCCCGGGCGAACAGCCCCCGCATCTTCTCGTAACCCTCCCAAGCCAGGGGTGGCTTCGCTGCCTGGCCCTTCTTCAGCTCCCCCAGGCGCGTCTCCCAGTAGGCGACGTACTCGTGCCAGAGCACGCCTCCCTGGGCCCCCGGTGGCGGGGTGTCCACCGAAGGGCGCTGTTTCTCCAGCACCGCCACGTTTCCAGACAGGCGTGGGCCCTCCGACTCGAGCTCCGCCCACGCGAGTTTGGCTTCCACCACCTCCCGGCCGTGGCCCGTTGCCTCGTCCACCAGTGAGGCCACACCACCCAATCCCTTGCCAGTACCGGCTCTCGCCGGGGTGGGGCTCGCATGCTGGGGTCTGGCTTCCGACAACCATGCCTGTGCCCTCGCCACATTGCCCCGGGCCTCGTACAGGGCCAGGGCCGCGGGCTCTCCGCCCTCGTACACCAGCAGGGCCGCCTCACGGTTGGCTTGGATGTACCTGGCGAGCTCGCGAATGCCCTCTCCACCCAGACGCTCCCAGAGCCGCTCCACCACCTCGGAAAGTCCCTGGAAGCCCAACTCCGGTACCGGGAGCCGCCCTTCCCGTCGCCATCCAACGCTCGGAGTACCCCTGGTCTCGGCGAGGTAACGCACCCCCTTGCCTCCGGCGTACAAGCCCACCAGCACCGCCGCGGCCGACAGCTCGCGCGTGGCCTGTTCGTAGCGACCTTGGGACAGCGAGTACACGCCGTGACACGTGCCGGCCACCAGGTTGTAGAAGCCCACTGGCACTCCGAACGTCAGCGCGTCGAAGCTCCTGAGCGTTACGCTCCCTGGCGAGAGGGCCTGTTGCATCTCCGCCCGCTCTACCTCGTCGAGGGCTTCCTGGTAGGGCTGCGGTACCTGCCCTCGCTGAACGGAGTATTTCAGGGCCACCGCGCCCTGGCGCAGCTCGCTGGTGGAAAGGGCTTCCGTGGCGGCAGTGGCCAGGCCCCGCGCCATGTCTCCGAGGCGCTCGGGGCGGTCCTGGTAATCCGACACGTTGATTCCCCGCTGGCTCAACGCCTCGCGGACGGCGCCCATTCGCCCCAGTGTCTCGCCGAGGTGTTTGCCCCGGGCCAGCAGCCCGAGCACCTCGCGCACGTCATTGTCGAAGGCCGAGTGGACGATGAAGAGGGCGAATGGCTCGGCGCGGGTGGCTCCGTATTCCCGGACGACGGTGACGAGGAATGCGGCGCGTTTGTGGTTGAGGATGTCGGCGCCCGCGCGTAGCGGTCCCAATGCACCGAGCCGGACGGCGGACCAGTCATCCAGCCCCTCCACGAGCTGGGACATGTCCACCCCGCGCTGCGACTCGATGAACTCGGAGGGCGAGGTGCACGCCAGGAAGGGGGCGAGCACCCCACCTGCTCCGGACTCGTCCACCGTCTGCTCGGGAAATCCTCCCGCGCTACCCGCCGCTGCTTCTGTCGCGGTGGAGGTGTCCAGCCGTCGCGATCCGAAGTCATGGCGGGATGACGAGGAGCGCGAGTGCAGGCCGAAGCCGCCCAGCGCACTCCCTCGCGGATGGCCCGTAGCGCATCCTCCCAGCAGCGCCAGGGTCAGCAGGACCGAACCGAGGTGCCACTCCATCCGGGAGCGACGGGTGGACACGCACCTCCCCGGCGAGCCGCCTGGGCTGGAAACCGTCATCCCGGAATCACACGGGGAGACGGGTCCGCTCGTCAAGCCACTGGATGGGCCGCGGGGAGGTAGACGGCAGGGGTCAGGTCTTCCGCCGCTGTACCCTCGCCACCAGCCGCCGCAGGTCTTCGTTCGCCCTCACGTACTCCGTGCGGCTCTTCTCCTCGGTGAGCTGTTTCTCCAGCACGGGCAGTGCGCTCTTCACCTGGGCCGCGGCCTCCTTCGTGTCCTCCACCAGCCACTCCACCCCGAGGATGAGTGCCATCCGCGTGTTCGGATCCTTCTCCAGCATCCGCGCCAACAGCGCTCCCACATGCGCGGCCGTCTTGCCTCGGCCCACCTCCATCGCCGCGCGCGCCACCACGCCCTTGTCCTCGTCCTGGAGTTTCTTCGCCCAGCAGCCCGCGTCCGCCCCGCACGCCTTCGCCGCCTCCAGCCGCTTGCCGTGCCGGGCAATCGTCTCCGCCCGCTTCTTCCCCAACGCCGCCGGGTCGCCGCAGCCCTCGCCACCCAACTCCTCACACTCGGCCGCCGTCTTCGCCGGCTCCGCCGCCGCCAGCTTCTCCACCGCGGGCAATTCCTTCTCATCCCCCAGCATCGTCAGCGCCTCGATGGCCGCCTCTCGTGCGTACCAGTCCCCCTGGCCCGCCGCCTTCTCCAATGCCGGTAGCGCCTCGCGCCCTCCCAGCCGTGTCAGCGCGTGCGTGTACTCCCGCCTCAATCCCGCATCCGGCTCGGATACCAGTGCCGCCAGTGGCTTCACCGCCGCCGCCGAGCGCATCCTCGCCAGCGCATCCGCCGCTCGCGCCCTCACTCCGGCCTGGATCCGCGGATCCTCGTTCTTGAACGCCAGTTGCTGCACCAGCGTGCCTTCCGCCCGGTGCTCGCGCAGGTCTCCGAGAATCTCCGCCGCCTTGAAGGAGTAGCTCGCCGGGTTGATGCCGTTCTTCCTCACCCATTGCGTCAGCTCGGCGTCCTTGCCCTCCAGCGCCGCGAGCAGCGCATCCGCCGCCGGCTGGCCCAGCTGGAAGAGCGAGAACGAGCTCTCCACGTAGAAGGACACCCCCCGGCGCTCCTTCGTCAGCGTCCGCATCAGCGCTGGTATCGCCCGTGCGTCCCCGATGCGTCCCAGCGCCTCGATGGCCTTGCGGTTCAGGAAGGGTTCCGCCCCCTCGTCCGTGGCCAGCTGCACGAGCGGCTCCACGGCCTCGGAGACGCGCATGCGCCCCAGCGCATCCACCGCCTCGATGCGTGTGTAGTTGTCCCTCGCGGTCAGCAGCTTCAACAGCACCGGCGCGGCCTTCGGGTCTCCAATCTCTCCCAAGGCCGCCGCCAGTTCCTTGTTCAGCAGGTTCGTGGCCGAGTCCGAGGCCCCCACCTCCACCGCGCTCCCCAGCGGGCCCACCGAGGCCGGGTTCTTCATGTCCCCCAGGGCCCTGGCCACCGCCGCCCTCACCTCGGGCTTCCGCTCCGAGGCGAGCTGTTCGTGCAGCATGGGCAGGAAGCGTGCGTCGAGGTGGCCCGAGCTGCGCAGGGTCTCGATGACCCGGACCTTGTCCTGGGGCCGCCGGGCCTTGCCCAGGCTCTTCTCCCAATAGTCCGGGGAGGTCGGATCCACCTTGCACCCGGGCAGGGTGAGAAGGAGCACGAGCGTCAGGCTCGAGGCGGTGAGTAGGCGAATCATGGGGCCCCCCGTTGCTGGTTGCGGGTTGACAACGCTTTTCGTGTAAACCCGTCCTGTCGGAAGGAGCAAACCGACCCGGGAGATTGGAGTACGCTGCTCAACGCCATGTCCGTCGATACTCAACCTTCCACCCGCCCTCATGTCGTGCGCCGGAAATTCCTGCTCGATGCCGGTTTCCAACTCCGGTACATCCTCCGGCTCGCCGCGCTCGGCGGAGGCGGGGTGCTGCTCGTCGGTGTGCTCGCGTACCGGGTGCACATGTCCTTGATGAGCAACCCCACCCCCATGGCCGTGGTCACCAGTGGCGAGACGCTGCTGTGGCTCACAGGACTGGGTGCGCTGGGCGTGGCGGGGGTGCTGGCCCTCTTCGGGCTCGTCCTCACCCACCGTGTGGCCGGTCCCGTCTACGTGATGAGCCTCTACATCGCGACGCTCGCCGCCGGCCGCTACCCGCGCATGCGCCCCTTGCGTCAGAAGGACGAGCTGCGCGGCTTCTTCGACCGCTTCAGCGAGGCGGTGGACCGCATCCGCGAGCGCGAGGCCGAGGAGGCGCGGCTGCTCTCCGAGGTCATCGACACCCTGGGGCCCCTGGCCACCACCCAGGAGACCCAGGCCGCCCTCAGCATCCTCGGCTCCATCCGAGCCCGCAAACGTCAGGCCATCGAAGGTCCCACCTCGGGTGCGCTGAAGTCCGTTGCCTGACGCGCCCCGGTGCAGGAGAAGAGTCCCCCGATATGACCCGTCCCCGCATCGTCTTCATGGGCACGCCCGAGTTCGCCGTGCCCTCCCTGGCCGCCCTCTTCGACATCGGAGACGTGGTGGCCGTCGTCACCCAGCCCGACAAGCCCAAGGGCCGTGGCCAGGCGCTCTCCATCTCCCCGGTGAAGGCCTATGCGCTCGAGCGCGGGGTGCCCGTGCTCCAGCCCCAGAAGCTGCGCACGCCTCCCTTCTCCGACGAGCTGCGCAAGCTCAATCCAGACGTCGCCGTGGTGACGGCCTACGGCAAGATCCTGCCCAAGGACCTGCTGGAGACGCCGGTCAAGGGGTGCCTCAACGTGCACGCCTCGCTGCTGCCGCGCTTCCGGGGCGCCGCCCCCATCCAGTGGGCCATCGCCCATGGGGACAAGGAGACGGGCGTGGCGCTGATGGTGATGGACGAGGGCCTCGACACCGGACCGGTGCTGGCGGAGAAGCGTCTGCCCATCGCCCCGGACGAGACGAGTGCCACCCTGCACGACAGGCTGTCCAAGCTGGGCGGGGAGCTGCTGCGAGAGTGCCTGCCCGCGTACCTGCGCGGCGAGCTGAAGCCGGTGCCCCAGCCCTCGGAGGGCATGGTGCTGGCCCCCATCATCCAGAAGGAGGACGGGAAGCTCGACTTCACGCGGCCCGCGGTGGAGCTGGAGCGGCGGCTGCGCGCCTTCACCCCGTGGCCGGGTGCCTTCACCACCCTGGACGGCAAGCTGTTCAAGGTGCACCGGGCGAGGGTGGGGGAGGGGCGTGGCGAGCCGGGCACGGTGCTGTCCGCCGGGCCGCAGGGGCTGGAGGTGGCGTGCCGGGAGGGCTCCCTGGTGCTGCTGGAGGTGCAGCCCGAGGGCAAGCGGGTGATGGCGGCGGGCGAGTTCCTCGCGGGCCGCAAGCTGGCGCCGGGCAGCCGGCCCTTTGATACCTAGGAGAGGACGCGGAACATGGGCAAGAGGCTGTTGGTGCTGCACGGACCGAACCTGAACCTGCTGGGCGAGCGGGAAGGCCGGCAGGGTGGAAGGCTCGCGGATCTCGATGCGGCGCTGAATGCCCGGGCCACGGAGCTGGGGCTGGAGCTGAAGGTGGTGCAGTCCAATCACGAAGGCGTCCTCCTCGACACCCTGCATGCCGAGCGCTCCCGGTTGGACGGCGTGGTGGTGAGCCCCGCTGGCCTCTTCGGCTCCTACCCCCTCATGGAGGCGCTGGAGGCGGTAGGCGTGCCCGCCATCGAGGTCTACCTGGAGCGGCTCGGTGAGCGGGAGTCCGTGGTGGCCGAGGCCTGTGCCGCCACCATCGAGGGCCAGGGCTTCCAGTCGTACCTCGAGGCGCTCGAGCGCTTCGCGAACGGCGACCTCACCGGCGAGCTGACGGAGTCGGACGAGGAGGAGGCCGACCTGGAGGCCTCCGAGGACGAGGAGGCGGAGGACGAAGAGGCCGAGGAGTCCTCGGGGCCGGTGAAGACGCTCGGCCGTCGGCGGCAGGAGACGCCTCCGGAGAAGGCCCTGGCCGTGTCTCCGTCGAGGGCCCTGGCCCGCGCGGCCGATGCACCGGCGAAGGCGCTGGCGCGCGCTCCGGGCGGGGCCACCAAGACGTTGGGCCGCAAGGTGGAAGCGCCAGCGGAGCCCGCCTCGCCGCGCAAGACGCTGGGCCGCAAGGTGAAGGGCGCGCAGGGCACGCCCGCGGCGGATTTCCTCTCCCGGGCGCTGGTGCGCCAGAAGATCGCCGACCGGCTCGCGGGACGGATGACGCCCTCGGAGCTGGCCACCTGGGCTCGCGCGAAGTGGACCGAGGTGCAGCTCGGGGCCGCCGCCGAGAGCGGCTACCGGGACATGTTGGAGGATTGCCTGCAGCGCCTCACGCTCTCCACCATGCCCGTGAGCAAGCTGTCGGACTCGGAGTTGGTGGACATGATGACCCGGTTGGAAGGGTAGGAAGAGAAGGATGAACGCGCGCGCCATCGCCATCCAGGTCCTGAGCCGCGTCCGGGCCACGGATGCGTACCTCAACGTCGTGCTCGACACGGTGCTCTCGGAGTCGCCGCCAGCGGATCCCCGCGACACGGGGCTCATCACCGAGCTGACCTACGGCTCCACCCGACGCCAGCTCGCGTTGGACTACGCCATCACCCGCTTCGCGGACCGCAAGCTGGACGCGCTGGAGGACAAGGTGCTCGCCGCGTTGCGCGTGGGGGCCTACCAGCTCTTCTACACGCGCGTGCCAGCGCGCGCGGCGGTGGCGGAGACGGTGCAGGCGCTCAAGGACGTGGGGCTGGTGCGCGCGGCGGGCTTCGTCAACGCCATCCTGCGCAAGCTGTCCTCCCTGCCCTCGCAGCCGCTGCCCCCGGAGAGCGATGCCCTCGAGTACCTGTCCGTGCGCGAGAGCCACCCGCGGTGGCTGGTGGAGCGTTGGGTGCGCCAGTTCGGCCGCGAGCGCGCCGAGGCGATGCTCGCCGCCAACAACCAGACACCCGCGGTGGTGATTCGCGCGAACACCTCGAAGGTGACGCGCGACGCGCTGCTGGAGCAGTTGCGGGAGACGGGGCTGGAGGTGAGGCCCACGGCGGTGTCTCCGGTGGGCATCGTGATGCCTCCGGTGGGGCGGTTGGAGGACGTGTACGGCTACGCCGAGGGCCTGTGGCAGGTGCAGGACGAGGCGGCGCAACTGGTGGGCGTGTATGGCGACATCCCGGAGACGGCGCGGGTGTTGGATGCCTGCGCGGCGCCGGGCGGCAAGGCGTGCCATCTGGCCGAGAAGCACGAGGTGGTGGCCGTGGACCTGCACGCCAACAAGCTGCGAAAGATCGAATCCGAGGCGAAGCGGCTGGGCCTGTCGGGGCGGCTGAAGGCCCAGGCGCACGATGCCTCGCAGCCCTTCCCGGAGGAGTGGGGCGAGTTCCACGCGCTGCTGGTGGACGCGCCGTGCTCGGGGCTGGGGACGCTGCGGCGGCACCCGGAGCTGCGCTACCGGCGCAAGCCGGAGGACATCGGCCGGCTGGCGGTGTTGCAGCGGCGCATCCTGGAGAACTGCCAGGAGTCGGTGCCCCCCGGAGGGCTGCTGGTGTACGCGGTGTGCACGTCGGAGCCGCAGGAGGGGCAGGACCAGGTGGAGATGTTCCTGCGCAGCCACCCGGAGTGGACGGCGGAGCCGCCGGTGCCGCACGAGTCGGTGAAGCTCCCGCTCACCCAGGCGTACCTGCGCACGCTGCCGGGCCCCGAGGGCTGGGACGGCTTCTTCGCCGCGCGCCTGCGCAAGCTGTATTGAGCGGTGGGGGCCGTTCTACTCCGTGGTCTTCGGCGGCATGACGGGGACCGTGAAGGAGAAGGTCGCCCACCGGCCAACCTCGCTCTCGACCCAGAGCCGGCCCCCGTGTGCCTCGACGAGCCCCTTCGCGATGGCGAGCCCGATGCCCCGTCCTCTCCGGTCCGCGGGGTCCGCCTGCCAGAAACGATCGAAGATGTGCCGCCGTTGTTCCTCGGAAATTCCCGCGCCGGTGTTCGTGACGGAGAAGAGCACCTCGTCACCCCGTGCGACGGCCCGGACCGACACATGTCCGCCAGCAGGGGTGAACTTCAACGCGTTTCCGACGAGGTTGGAGAGTACCTGGAGGATGCGGTCATGGTCCGCGGAGACCGGCGGCAGACCAGGGCCCACCTCTGCCACCAGCAGGAGCTGTTTGTCTTCCGCTTGCAATTGCTGTGACTCGACCGCCTCGTGGACGAGCGCCGAGGGCTCGACCGTGCTCAGCTGAACGGAGAGCCGTCCTTCCTCGATGCTCACGATGTCGAGCAGATCCTCGATGAGCGTTCGCATGGTGCGGCTGGAGCGCAGGATGCGCTCGACGATGCCGTGAATCCACTCGCCGCCGCCCTCCTTCCTCACCCGGTTGGAGAGCTGCTTCGCGGCGAGATCAATGGCTTGCAGCGGGCTTCTCAGGTCATGGGAGACCACGCCGAGCATCTCATCCCGTGCCCGTACCGCGTGGCGCAGCGCCGCCTCGACCTCCAGCAAGTCCGTGACGTCCTCATTGACGACGATCGCCCCGGTGAATTTCCGGTGCTCGTCGTACAGCGGCAGCGCCGAGTTGATGACCGTCTTGTACGTGCCGTCGAAGCACTGGATGCGGATCAGCTCGCCGAGGGAGGTCTCGCCCTTCGTCAGTGCACGCGCCAACGCCCACTCCTCCGGGGCGATCGGCTTGCCCGTGTCGGCCCACCAGGCCTTGTACTCGCCGAACTCGGACACTCCGACGTAGCGGGCGCCGGCCCAGATGAGCTGCCCGGCGGGGTTCGTGCGCACGATGCGCCCCGTCTGGTCCGCGATCCACACGCCCACGGGGAGCAGCTCGAAGATGCCGTTCAAGAGACGTTCGTTGGCTCGGATGACCTCTTCGGTCCGCATCCGTTCGCTCATGTCCTGGAATACGCCCACGCCTCCGATGATCTCTCCGTTGGTGTCTCGAATGGGCGCGGCGCTTCCGAGGATGGGGAGCCGCGAGCCGTTCGTGTGCTCGACGAGGTATTCGACGCCGACGAGCGTCTCTCCCGTCCGAAGGACCCGGCTCGAGGCGAGCTGATCCGGCGGAACGGGCGTCCCGTCGGGAAAGAAGACGCGGCTGCGGTACTGTACGCTTCCCCCCTCGGGAGAGAGCTTCAGGCCGAAGAGCTCCTCGGTCCGGGCGTTGAAGGAGATCCGGCCACCGGGCTCGAAGAGGATCACCCCCAGCGGGACGGTGTCGAGCACCGCCTGGAGCCAGCGCCGCTTCGCTTCGAGCTCGCCGAGGAGGCGCTCACGCTCTTCCTGGGCGCGCTTGCGCTCGGACACTTCCCGGACGAACGCGAGCCACCGCTTGTCGGACAGCATCCGGGTGCTCACTTCGATGGTGGCCAGGCTGCCGTCCCCGCGTCTGATCTTCCACTCACCGACGTCGACCTTCCCGGCGAGGAGCTTCTCCCGGACCTCGGACAAGCGCGCCACCTCCTCCGGCACGACGAGATCCGCGACGGTCATCGAAAGCAGCTCCTCGCGTGTCCGGCCGAGCATCTCGCAGAGCTTCGGGTTGACCGCGAGGTAGCGTCCCTCCGGGTCCGCGAGCGTGATGCCGTCGGACGCTTCCTCGAAGAGGATCCGCAGCTCTTCCTCCTGCTTCCGGCCGCTGATGTCGAGTCCGATGGCGAGGGTCTCCTCGACATGGCCCTCCGTGGTGATGCGCGGCGTCGTGGCCCAGTCGACCCAGCGCACCGTCCCCTCGCGCGTCGGGAGTGGACCCTCGAACCGGCGAGGAGCAGGCGGGGCGACGCCCTCGCATCCTGGATGGGCTCCCGCTGGAGCCAGGCCTCCTGGCCCGAGGTCCGCGAGTCTCCGTCCACGAACCTCGTCGAGTGTCCAACCCGTGGCCTCCTCGCAGGCTCGGTTCCAGGAGAGGATCTGTCCCGTGGGGTCCAGGCTCAAAACGAGTACGCCATGGATTGACTGAGGATCGAGCATGGCCCCCCGGCACGTCGTACGCTCGCGTCCGGCGCTGTCTCCTCAACAGGCGGCGATTCAGTCCTATTTGTCGAGCTCGCGCTCGTAGTTGGGTGGCGGTGGAGGTGGGAGATCCGGCAAGGACTTCAGCACGGGCCGCAACGCTCGCAGCGCCTCGATGACGCAGCCGAACCGGCTGCCGGGAGCCGCCTCCGTGGCTCGCTCCACCCAGGGCTCCCAGCGTCCCTTCCACGCTCCGTCCCGCCGGGTGGCCAGCATGTCCCTCACGATGAGGCCGAAGGAGAAGACGTCGGCGGAGGCTGGCAGGGCACTGGGGTGCCCCGACTCGGGGGCCACGTAGTCCGCTCCCATCTGGGGCGGCTTCAACCAGTCGTGTCCGCTCTCCCTCCGGAAGGACTCCAGTCCCAGGTCGAGCAGGGACAGCCGCATGCCTCGGGGCGAGGGGGCGACGAACAGCCGTGAAGGCCGCAACCGTCCATGGACGACGCCCGCGGCATGGGCGGCGGCGAGGGCTCCCGCCAGCTGCTCCGCCAGGGATTGGAGGATGGGGAGGTCGAGCCCCACCGGGTGGAGCCCTCCCAGTGCCGAGGGCAGCGACTCCCCGTTCCGCCACTCGCGCACCAGCCAGAGCGCCTCGCGGGCCGTGTCGAACCCGACGTCCTCCACCGGCGGGAAGGTGGGCATCCCCAACCGGTCGCCCGTCCGCACGGCCTGAGCGAAGCGCTCCAGCTCGATGGGCGCTGGAGCCCTCAGCGCACGCCACAGGGTGAGCCGCCGGGCTGCCCCTCCGCCGGTTGGCTCGACCCGGAACTCCGAGCCGGGCTCGTCGCCAAGGGCCAGACGGATGATGCGCCACTTCCCTCCGATGACGTCACCTGTCGTCAGCGCGCTCATGGCACTGGAGTGTAGACGGGTTGACCGCGCATGCCCCGGGGGGGCCTCCCGTGTGACGTCCATCCTCCAACATGAGGCGGATACCCGGGGTCCACGGGTTTCGAGCGAATTACCCGGAGACTCCCGCCGGTTGGCACGCAGCGTGTCTTGACCCGCTGGTGGTGAGTCGCACAATGACAGTTCCCGAGGAGCGGGGCTGAGCGGGGGCACTCTCGTGCGAGAAGTGGCGGAGACGGGCTCACAGCAGGAGTTGGAGCAACGGCTGGCCCTGGCCGGGCCCGGGGACACCCTGCACGGTTTCTTCTTCAACGGCGCGTTGAAGGTGGTGCGAGGCCTGGGGGACGCGGTGGTGTTGAGCCAGTGCATCCAGGCCGCTGGAGGCGACAGGTTCAGGGCCTTCTTCTCCTACCCCGTCAGCTCGTTGAATCGGTTGCTCTACGCCGCGGCATGGGCCCTGGACGAGAAGCACGGAGGCTTCGACGCGGCGATGCGGCACCTGGGCACCCAGGTGGTGTCGGACTACCTGGAGTCCTCGGCGGGGCGGGTGTTGGTGAAGCTGGCCGGACGCGGGCCGAAGCAGCTGCTCCACAGTCTCCCCTCGGTCTACCGGACGTCGGTGCAGCACGGCGGGTGCTCGGTGCGGTGGAGCGGCTCGAACGCGTGCGCCCTCGTGCTCGAGGGCAACACCCTCCCCATGGAGTACGTCGAGGGCGCGACGCGGGGCCTCTTCGACTCCCTGCGGATGGCGAACGTGAAGGTGTCCGGGAAGCGGGTGAGCCTGAGCCACTCGGAGATGGAGCTCTCCTGGTAGGCGCTGACGGCCGCCCGGCCGCTCTCCAGGGAGGCGTGCGCGGGCGGGCAGAAGCGGCGCGCGGGCGGTGTTCGGAGCGCGTTTCGCGAGGAGTCACATGCGTCGAGTGGTCGAGCTGACGGAGTTGGGTCGAGGCATGGGTCCCCGGGTGCTGATGCTGCCCGGGTTGGGAGCACGGGGCGCGGGCTTCCAGGCGCTCGCCGAGCGGCTGGCGGAGGTGGCCCGGCCCGTTCTCGTCGAGTACCCGGAAGGACGTCTCGCGGCCCGTGGCGCGGGGGCGCTCGCCCGCCAGGTGCTCATGGCGGCCGGCGAGGCGGACGCGGTGGTGGCCAGCTCCTTCGGAGGCATGGTGGCCGGGCATCTGGCCGCGGCCGGCGCCGTGCGGGGGGTGGCCTTCCTCGGCTCCTTCACCCGGCCCGAGCACCTGGGGCTGCGCGGCAACGTCATCGCCCTGATGGGGCCCATCGCCGTCCTGGGACGCCCCGGGCCCTTCACGGCGGCCCTGGCCGCGTGGAAGCGCATTCCGACGGCGCGGGTGCCCGAGGTGGTACCCACCACCTCCCTGGAGCGGATGACCACGCTCCACCGCGCCTTCGCCATCCGCGGCGAGCCGCCTCCGCCGGAGCTGCGCGGGCTGCCCGTCTCCTGCCTGTGCATCCAGGGAGACCGCGACGTGCTGGTGCCCGCGTCCACGATGGAGCGGCTCGCGGCCTCGCTGCCTCCGGGCACGCCCCGGCACCTGCTGCGCGGGGCGGGCCACGTGCCCTACTTCACGCACCCCGAGGAGTGCGCGCGGCTGCTGACGCCGTGGTTGGACGCGCTGGCGCCCTCCCACGGCGGCATCGAGACGGCCGCCTAACCCTCGTCGCCCGTGGCCTCGGCCAGCTTGAAGGCCTCGAGCACCGCGGCCGAGGCGCGGTCCAGGTACTTGCCCTTGCGGATGAGCAGGCCGATGGGCCGGGACACCGGACCCTCGGCGAAGGGCTTGGAC
The DNA here is from genome assembly GCF_016887565.1 of Archangium violaceum. NCBI lineage: Bacteria > Pseudomonadati > Myxococcota > Myxococcia > Myxococcales > Archangiaceae > Archangium > Archangium violaceum. The sequence goes on along the minus strand of NZ_CP069396.1, from coordinate 10,212,466 downwards.
GCCAGCGTGCCTTGCGCCACCTCGGCCGACACCGTGGACGAGGGGAGGATGGCCACGCCGATGCCCATCTCCACCGCGCGCTTGATGGTCTCGACGTTGTCGATCTCCATCACCGGGTTGAGGTCCAGGTTCTTCTCGCGGAAGAGCCGGTCCAGCGCCTTGCGCGTGGGGGCCTCGCGGTCGAAGGCGATGAAGGGCACGCCCGAGAGCGCCGTGAGGCTCACCTTCGCCTTGGTGGCGAACGGGTGGTTGGGCGAGCACACCACCGCCAGCTTGTCGTCGCGGAAGGGGTGGATGTCCACGCCCGCGCGCGGCTGCGGGTAGGCCACGATGCCAATCTCCGCCGCTCCCAGGATGACGTCGTCGTACACCTGGTCGTTGCGCCGGTAGTTCAGGCGCATGTTCACCTTGGGGTGCGTCTTCAGGAGCTGCTTCTGCACGTTGCGCAGCTCGTGCAGGCCCACCGAGTAGATGGTCGACACCGTCGTGGTGCCCGCCACCTCCGTGGACTGCTCGCGGATCTCGTTCTCCACCTCGGCGAAGCGGGCGAGGATCTCCTTGCATCCCCGGAACAGGCGCTCGCCCGCCGGCGTCGGCGTCACCTGGCGCGCGCTGCGCGACAAGAGCTTCTGCTCGTAGCGGTTCTCCAGCGCACGGATCTGCTGGCTCACCGCCGACTGCGTCACGTGGTTGAGCTGCGCGGCCCGCGAGAAGGAGCCCGTCTCCACCACGTCACAAAACATCTTCAAGGATTCAAGCTGCATAAGAGGGCGCCTCTCCTAACCGAAGCCTTATGTCGAGGCTAGAGCTAATTAGCCGGTCTACGCCACGTCGGCAAAACCACTAACCCGGCTCGCCTGTCCGGATGCTTGACGGAGGAGGGGAGAGCGGCCCTCGCTAGGCGTCCGGGCGCGTGCGCGAGCGCATCAGCACCACCACGGCCACCGCGAGCGCCAGCAGTGCCGCCCCCACGACACTCTGGGTGCGGCCGACCTCGATGGCCGTGTCCCGCATGAAGCCGCACTCCATCTCCGAGAGGTCGGCGCAGTCCGCCGGGGCCAGGCGCGTCCTCAATCCTTGGATCAGCAAGAAGAGTCCGCCCAGCATCATGCCGCCGCACAGCCCCAGCAGGGCCGCCCGGCTCACTCCGCCACGCGCCCCCTGGGTCTTGGGGTCCGTCCCTGGTTGCATGGGGGGCGACGCTACCGCCGCGTGGGCCAATGCGCCACATCCCGCGTATGCTCGCCCCCATGCGAATCCTCTACGGAGTCGTCGGCGAAGGCATGGGGCACGCCACCCGCTCCCGCGTGCTGCTCGAGGAGCTCATCAAGGAGCACGAGGTTCACATCGTGGTCTCCGGGCGCGCCAAGGAGTACCTGGCCAAGCGCTTCGAGAACGTGCACGGCATCTGGGGCTTCACCCTGGCCTACGAGGGCAACTCGGTGAAGAAGTGGCAGACGGTGCTCCAGAACGTCTCCGGGGCCGTCAAGGGCTGGCCGCACAACATCCGCCAGTACTTCGAGCTCGTGGAGGACTTCAAGCCGGACGTCGTGGTGAGCGACTTCGAGAGCTTCAGCTACCTCTTCGCCCGCAACCACCGCCTGCCCGTCGTCAGCGTGGACAACATGCAGATCATCAACCGCTGCAAGCATGATCCCGCGCTGCTCTCCGGCTGGGAGGACGCCTTCGAGGGCACGCGCGCCATCGTGAAGTCCAAGCTGCCCGGGTGCTTCCACTACCTCGTCACCACCTTCTTCTACCCGCCCGTCCGCAAGGAGCGCACCACGCTCCTGCCCTCCATCCTCCGGCCGGAGATCCTCTCCGCGAAGTCCGAGCCCGGCGAGCACCTGCTCGTCTACCAGACCTCCACCACCAACACCGCCCTGCCGGAGATCCTCAAGAAGAGCGGCATCCCCTGCCGTGTCTACGGCCTGCGCCGCGATATCACCGAGGACCTCCAGGACGGCAACCTCACCTACCGCCCCTTCAGCGAGAAGGGCTTCATCGACGACCTGCGCACCTCCCGCGCCGTCGTCGCCGGTGGCGGCTACACGCTCATGAGCGAGGCCGTCTACCTCCACAAGCCCATGCTCTCCCTGCCCGTCGGCGGCCAGTTCGAACAGGTCCTCAACGCCCTCTACCTGGAGAAGCTGGGCTACGGCATGTACGCGCCCGAGCTCACCCTCGACGGGCTCCGCGAGTTCCTCCAGCGCGTCCCCCGGTGTCAGGAAGCGCTGAAGGGTTACCAGCAGGACGGTAACGTGAAGATGATCGAGGCCCTGCGCGAGCAGCTCTCCCGCGCCGCCGAGTACAAGGGCCGCTGGTGGGAGGAGGTCGAGCAGGGCGACCCCTCCAAGGCGTGACCTGTCTCCCTACTTGCGGCAGCTCAGGGCGATGAGCAGCGGGTTCTCCTGGTACTCCCGCCAGAACGCCTCGCCGAACCTGGCGAGCGCCTCGGCGGGAATCTCGAAGGGATGCCAGGTGAGCTCCCGGAAGCCCGCCTCCGCCAGCACCGATTCGTAGGTGGCGGCGGGCCAGCGGAAGTACTCGATGGGCGCCGGGGGCTCCGTCAGGAACCTCGCCTGGCAGACGTGGCGCCCATTCTCGTATCGCTCGCTCAGGACCTCGAAGCCGTACTTCGCCCAGTTCGAACGGCTCAGGTCGAACTGCGGATCGATGGTGACGGCGATGAAGCGGCCTCCCGCCTCGAGGTTGGTATGCGCGCTCCGGCACATTCGCAACAGCTCGTCCCTCGTGCTCGCGTAGTTCAGCAGGTAGACGGCCGTCACCAGGTCGAAGCCGCCGAGCCGGGGCAGCGCCGCCGCGTCCGAGACGTGGTACTGGATTCCCTGGCGCTGCTCCTGCTCCTTGCCTCGCGCGAGCTGGACCATCTCCGGCGAGATGTCCACTCCCTCCACCCGCTCCGCTCCGTGCTCCTTCAACATCCGCGTGTAGTGGCCCGCTCCGCACGCAAGGTCCAGCACGCTCTTGCCTCGCAGATCCCCCACGAGCTTCAGGAAGGTGTGCCTCTCCGGGATCGGCAGCGGGGCCGTGTTCTTGAACTGCTCGTACTTGCTTCCCACGTTGTCGTACTGCTCCGCCATGTGCTCTCCCTCCGACTGGGTGCTCCCGCACGGGGGCACCTCTGGCGGGCGCAGTGTGCCCTGTCTTCTCATTTCGGGCGGTGGGTGACTCGGAGCGCTCCTGGTAGACCCTCACCCCAGCCCTCTCCCAGAGGGAGAGGGTGTTGACTCGGTGACAACCTGGGAGGCTCGATACCCTCACCCCGTCCCTCTCCCGGAGGGAGAGGGGTGTTTGTTTGTTTAGTGCAGCAGCTCCTCGTTGTTCTTCTGCGCGGCTCGCCTCGTCAGCTGCGTCACCCAGGAGCGGGTGAGGGGTGTTTCGCTGTCCCGGCCCCGGTGCCTGTCCGTGCTGCTGTCTTGCGGCATCATCCGGTTCACGTGCGCCAGGAACGCCGCCGTCAGGCCCGGTGCCAGTGTCCGTGCCAGCGCCGCTACCTTCGCCGGCATGCCGATCAGTGCTTCCGCGTCCCCTCGCCGGCACGCCTCGACGATCTTCCTCGCCGCACGCTCCGCGTTCATCGACATCCCCGGCAGTGAGTCTCCCAGCACGAACCACGCGTACTCCGCCTCGTGGTTGCCCTTGAAGAACGCGTTGGGCGGGCTTCCCGTCCTCATCAGCCCCGGGCACACCGTCGTCACCAGGATGCCGTCCTGCGCCAGCTCCGCCCTCAGCCCGTCCGACAGGCCCACCAGGGCGAACTTGCTCGCGCTGTAGGGCAGCAGGTGCGGGATGCTCACCTTCCCGCCAATCGACGAGATGTTCACGATCCGCCCCCAGCCCCGCCGCTTCATCTCCGGCAGCACCGCCAGCGTCGTGTAGAGCGGCGCCCAGAAGTGCACGTCCATCGCCTCGTCGAAGTCCTCCTCCGTCATCGACTCCAGCGGGCCTACCTGGATGGTGCCGGCGTTGTTCACCAGCACGTCCACCGCCCCGAAGCGCTCGTGCACCTGCGCCACCATCGCCTCCACCTGCACCCGGTCACTCACGTCGCAGGGGATCGCCAGCACCTCGCCCGCCCCGTCCTTCTCCAGCTCGTCGCGCGCCCGCGTCAGCTCCACCTCCTCCCGCGCGCTGAGGATGACTCGCGCTCCCTCCTTCAGGAACTGGCGGGCCAGCACCAGGCCCAATCCCCTCGAGCCGCCCGTCAACAGCACCGTTCGGCCCTCGAAGCTCACCTTCTCCCGCAGCAGCGCCCGGAGCCCCATCACCGCTCCCACTCCCGCGGCGGTCAGGGCTCCCAGCGACAGTCGGGAGGCCTCCTTCTTGTTCCGGCCTGCCATGTCGCTCCTCGCTGTTCTCTCTTCAGGGCGCGAACGCACCCGTGGTGGCCTCGGGTCCGGTGAGCCGCTCCAGCAGCCGTCTCAGCTCGAGGTTCGTCGCGTCCTCTCCCGTCACCCTCAAGCGCAGGATGCCGAAGGCGTCGTACACCAGGAACGTGGGCACATCCTCCACCCCGTACGCCCGCTCCATCGAGCCGTCATCCACCGCCACCGGGTGGCGGAAGCCCATCTTCTTCACGATGGCTTCGATGTCGTTGGTGTCCAGCGCGTGGCCCAGATCCTCTCCGTCCATGGGCACGTGCACGCCGACCACCTGCAGGCCCTTCGGGATGAACTCGTCCAGCAGCGTCTTGATCTTCGGCAGTTGCTCCTGGTTCGTCTTGCTGAGCTCGGACCAGAAGTACAGCAGCGTCGGCCGGCCACGCAGGTCGTGCACGTGCACGGGCGCATTGATCCAACCGCCTTCGGGATCCAACAGCGTCAAGGGAACGTCGAGCGAGGACATGGGCAGGGCCTCCTCCTGCAGCGGAATGGAGATGACGCGACTCAAGCTATGCATCCGCCTCACACATCCCTCCCCAGCCCCTCGCCCGCCCCCTCCCCACGCGGCGGGCGGGGCGTCGCCCTCCCCGTGTCTGGACGCCTGACACGCGGCGTCAAGGAATCCCCTTCTGACACGTTGTGTCAGGAGATTCTCGTTTGATGGGAATGGAAGGTTTTCAGTTTTTGAGAAGTTGGCAGTACAGTCGCCTCCGTCCGTCCGGCAGGCAGCCGGGCGGGCTCCCCCATGGAAGTTCGAGCAGGAGGCGTTCCCATGAAGAAGCTGTTCAGCACGGCCATCATCGCCGCTACCGCCCTGGTGGGCGCGGAGGCGTCGGCCACCAATTACTCGCTGTGGATCCACGGTCGTAACGGCGGCAGCACCCAGCGTGGCAACTACGCTGACTTCAGCTACTGGGGCTCGAGCACCACCGCGGCCGGCGTGAACAAGAAGGCCGTCAACTGGAACGGCACGCAGAAGATCTCCGTCGAGAACTTCCGCGTCCGCGACGCGCTCGACTGCTTCTGCACCGGCGCCAACTGGTGCTACATCGCCGCGCACAGCGCGGGCGATCTGCAGATCGGCTACGCCCTGTCCCTGTACGGCACCTCGGCGCGCTACAAGAAGAACGCCGTCCCCAACTCCAGCGGCGTGTGTGGCAACACCGACGGCACCACCCAGACGGGCTGGAACATCAAGTGGGTGGACGTGGCCTCGGGCGCCGGCGGCGGCAGCGAGCTGGCCGACCACGGTGACTGGGCCATGAGCGAGCCGCTCGTGAGCGACCTGGTCACCACCACGGCGCGCGCCATGTACAACCACAACACCACGACCGCGAAGTGGTTCTACCACTTCGCCGGTTCGAAGGGCACGGCCTACTCCGGCATCCTCCCCGGCCAGGACGACGAGGCCGTGGCCTATCACTCCACGGGGGGGGTCTCCGGCTCCTCCGGCGGCTCCTACTGCAACCCCGGTGACCTGTTCTGCGGCGGCACGCTGAACACGGGCACCAGCGCGTGCAGCGACGGCCGGGCCAAGTGGTCCTACCACACGGTGGAGCTGCGCGATGATGGCGAGGCCTACAACCACTACTCCAACGGCACCTGGGGCGGCATCGTCGGGCCCGTGCGCGCCGACATGGCCACCTACGCCTACTGAGCCGCTTCTGGCAGCATTGGACGTATCCCCATGACTCCGAATGGCAGCCCCTCCGTCACTCCTCCCCGGTCCGAGCGTCCCCCGCGCCGTGGCCGGTGGCTCCTCCTGCTCGTTCCTCTCGTGTTGGGAGTTGGAGGGGTGCTGCTATCCGTGGGGCTCATCCGGCCGGGGGCGGTGGAGACATCCGCGCCCGGTCAGGAGCCGCTCCCGTCGGCTCCCGAGCCGGCCGGGCCGCCCCCTCGCGGGTCCGCGCGGCCCGCTTCACCGGCCCCCGTGGCCCAGACGTCCCTCTCGCCCGAGGAGGCCGAGCGCGAGGCCCAGCGGCAGCTCTGGGAGAAGCGGCTGGAGCGGGCGCGCTTCACGCTCGAGTCCTATCGCCAGGCCACGCGCTATCCGCACGAGTCGCGGCCCATCCAGGAGCACCCGGATCAGATCTACCCAGCCTCGCCCGAGCGCAAGCAGCCCCTGGGCAAGGAGCAGCGGGACATCTCGCTGAAGCTCAAGCAGGAGAAGGTCTTCGTCGTGGGCGACGAGGTGGTGCGCTTCTTCGTGGGTTGCGAGAACGCTCACACCGGCGATCCCCTGCCGTGCGAGGTGCACTCGGCCCTCGCCCACGAGGCGCCGCACATGGTGGCGGCCGAGAAGGTCAGCTCGGTGCCGCTGGACTTCAACGACTCCGGGCGCAACGGCGACGAGGTGGCCGGCGATGGCACGTGGACGGGGAGCTTCCAGCCGGCCCGCCAGGGCTTCGCCATGTTCGAGGGCACGCTGCGCGTCGAGTTCCGCGTGCGCGGCGGCAACGGTGCCGAGGGCGGTGCCTTCTTCGACATCCAGTTCACCCCGGCGCCTCCCGCCACCTTCACCGGCAAGGTGCGCGAGGTGGTGGAGAACGGTTCCCTGCAGCTCTATGTCGGCCTCCAGGTCCGCAAGCCGGGCCGCTACGTGATGGCGGGGCGGGTGGATGACGAGGCGGGCATTCCCTTCGCTTATGTGTCCTTCAACGAGGAGTTGGAGGCCGGGGCGCGCGAGGTGAAGCTCACCGTCTTCGGCAAGCTCATCCGCGATGCCGCTCCCGCCTTCCCCCTCAAGCTGCGGGACGTGGAGGGCTTCCTCCTGCGGGAGCAGGGAGATCCGGATCGCTCGCTGGTGAAGGCGCTCGCCGGCTACGTGCACGCCACCCAGGAGTACACCCCGGACAGATTCTCTCCGGACGAGTGGACGAGCGAGGAGCGCCAGCGCTACCTGGACGAGTACTCCAAGGACGTGAACGAGGCCCAGGAGCAGGTGGACGAGCTGGGCGGAGGGAAGGGTCCCGTTCGGGCTCCCTGAAAGCGGGACTCATGGAACGGGTGGTTTCGCTTCATGTCGGGGAGCGCATGATTTGCGGCCCGGTGCGAGGCCGCGCAGCGGTTGCGTCCGCGGGTGGGCGAAGACCCTGGATTTTGGGGTGATTGCGAGGGGCGGAGGGGCTGAAGGGTTCGGCCCATGCCTTGCTATGGGCTGAGGTGTTCCCGCCCCTCCCCCAGGGGCCCCACCCCAGCACCGAGTGCTCGTATGAGCAGCAGCCAGGCCTTTCCGAACCGAAACACGCCCCCGAGCAACGTTCGTCCCTCCGACAGCCAGGCGAATGACCTGAGGCTCGTCCCCGTGGAGATCGCCCCCGATACCTTCTGGGTGGGCAAGCGCGAGCCGGGCAACATCTTCTACGCCAACCCGTACCTGCGCCGCTTCCGGGGCACGGACCCCAAGACGGGTCGGCCCAACGAGTTCAACCTGCTCATCGACCCGGGCTCGAGCAGTGACTTCGCCCAGGTGTCCACCAAGGTGACGTCGCTCATCGGTGGGCTGGACAGGCTGAGCGCCGTCTTCATCAACCACCAGGACCCGGACGTGGGCTCGTCGGCGAGCATCATCTCGGCGCGCTACGCGCCCAAGGCCGGCATCCTCTGCTCCGAGGACACCTGGCGGCTCATCGTCCACCAGAACCTGCCGCGCGGGCGCTTCATCGCCACGGAGAAGTTCAGCCACGGGCTCAACGTGCCCACCGGCCACCGGTTGCTGCCGGTGCCCTCGCCCTTCTGCCACTTCCGCGGCGCGGTGATGCTCTACGATCCGGAGACGCGCGTGCTCTTCACGGGCGACCTGTTCGGCGGCGTCACGGACGTCAATGCGCAGGGCCTGTGGGCGGATGAGTCCGACTGGAATGGCATCCGCGCCTTCCATCAAATCTACATGCCGGTGAACCTGGCGCTGCAGCGCGTGGTGGCCACCATCCGCCAGCTGGAGCCGGCGGTGGAGATCATCGCGCCGCAGCACGGGCGCCTCATCCGCGGGCCGCTCATCCAGACGTTCATGGACCGGATGGAGAAGCTGCCGGTGGGCCTGGACATCATGGACGAGGCCCAGGACCGCTCGCACCTGCAGGCGTGGAACGCGGTGCTGGAGCGGGTGCTGACGCTGGCGCGTGGCTACCTGGGTGGCTCGGTGGACGAGAAGCTGCTGGGCAGCACGGAGCTGGCGGAGACGGCCCGGATGCAGAACGGCCAGGTGTCCATCCAGCGGCTGGGGCGGTGGACGGTGGAGCACGTGGTGGCGCTGCTGTGCCACGGCGAGCCGCCGGAGATCTCCGGCCCCATCATGATGGAGGCCACCACGGCCGCGGCCGAGTACAACCTGCCCACGCCGCACCTGGACATCGAGGGCAATGGCGTGGCCTCGAACGTGTCGCTGCTCGTCGGCTGACGCCATGGGAGAGGGAGGGGTGCTGCCGTGACGGACGAGGAGCACGACAGCGGGGTGGCGTATCTCAACCCCGAGGAGAGCGCGGTGCCGGCACCGGTCCAGGCCCAGGCCGCCGTGCCCCGTTCGCGCGGGAGCGGCCCGGCGCGCACGCTGCTGCTGGGGAGCAGCGATCATCCTCATTCTGGCACCCACCCCGTCTCGGTGCGGGGGCTCATCCCGGGGCAGGTGGTGGCCGAGCGCTACCGGGTGGAGCGCTGGCTGGGCTCCGGCGGCAGCGCCATGGTGCACGAGGTGACGGACCTCACCACCGGTGAGCACCTGGCCCTCAAGGTGCTCGCCTTGCCGAGCGCGGATGCCTCGCAGATCGCCCGCTTCCGCCAGGAGGTGGAGCACGCGCGGGGGCTGGAGCATCCCAACATCGTGCGTGTCCATGACGTGGGGACGGATGGGGAGCGGCACTTCCTCACCACGGAGCTGCTGGTGGGGCAGGATCTCAAGCACCGCCTCCTGGGCCCCCGTCCGACGCTGGCGGAGGCGCTGCGGTGGCTCACGCACGCGGCGGCCGCGCTGGAGCATGCCCATGGGCGTGGCGTGCTGCACCGCGACGTGAAGCCGGGCAACCTCTTCGTCACGAAGCCGGGCGTGCTCAAGCTGATGGATTTCGGGCTCGCCAAGAGCGCGCACGTGGCGGGCGTGACGGCGCAGGGCGCGGTGCTCGGTACTCCCGAGTACATGGCTCCCGAGCAGATCTCCGGTGCGTTCGCGGTGTCGCCCGCGACGGACCTCTACTCGCTGGGGGTGGTGGCCTACGAGGTGCTCACGGGGCAGCTGCCCTTCCGCCACCCGCAGCCGGTGCCGCTCATGATTCTGCACGTGCAGCAGCCGCCCACGCCGCCGCGCACGCTCAGCCCGGGCCTGCCCGAGCCCTTCGAGCGCATGGTGTTGAAGCTGATGCAGAAGAAGCCGGACGACCGGTACCCGAGCGCCGCAGCGCTGCGGGCGGACCTGGCCCGGCTCTGGCCGCTCGCGCTGCCCCCGAAGGCGCCGTCCGTGTAGGGCCTACGGGCGGCCGGACTCGAAGAGGAGCGCGCCCGTGATGTCGTAGGCCTTCACGGGCATGCGCGCGGCGGGGCTCGTGGGGTACTCGCTGGCCAGCAGGGTGAAGAGCCACGTGTCCTCCGGGGGACCCCCATCGTTCCGGGGCCGCTGCCGCAGCGTCCCCTCCAGCGTGAAGCCCAGCTTGCGTGCCACCGCGGCACTGGGCTCGTTGCCCACCGCCACCTGGATGTCCAGGCGCTTCAATCCATCCACCTCGAAGGCCAGCCGGCTCAGCACCGAGAGCATCTCGGTGGCCACTCCCTTTCCCGCGTGCCGCGAGCTCACCCAGTACCCCAGCTCCCGAGCGCCTTCTCCCGCGCGCTTGAAGAGCGCCAGCTCGCCGAGAAACTCCCGCTCGTCGGCATCGAGCACCGAGTAGATGCGGTCCTCGTCCAGGTCGAACCTGCCGCGCAGGCGGCGCAGCACCTGGACGTGCTCGGCCACGGGACGGGGCTCGTCCTTCGCCCAGGTGAACCACGGGAGGAGCGCCTCGCGGCTGGCCTCGACGGCGGCCTGACGGAGGGCGGCCAGCTCCGGCGAGGGACAGCGGAGGGCGAGTCGCTCGGTGCGGATGAGATAGGCGGGAGGTTGGGCCATGGAGGGCCACGCTAACGGATTGGGGTCTGGAGTCCCCACCGCGTGGACGCCCCGGCCGGGCCCCTGGAGTGTGCGGACCCCAGGATGTCCTGTCTTTTCGCGGGGTTGGCGTCGGCCTCCCCCTTGCTCCTGTCGGGGGCCAGGAGGAACAGCCGATGCGAATCGACAGCGCGGGATGGACGCACGTGGGACGCCGCTCCCACAACGAGGATGCCTGGGCGGTGCGGGCGGACCTGGGCCTGTTCGTGGTGGCCGATGGTCTGGGGGGATACGAGGGCGGTGAGGTGGCCAGCCGCTGCGTGGTGGACACCTTCTCTGGCTTCTGCGAGCGCGTGACCCACGACCCCGACGCCACCTGGCCCCACCGGCTCCGGCCGAGCCGCAGCCGCGAGGAGGACCTGCTCTTCAACTGCACGTGGCTCGCCCAGCGCGCGGTGCTCTCGCGGCGCGTGGGGAAGCTGCGCGAGATGGGCTCGACGGTGGTGGCGCTCGCCTTCGGGGCCCGGAGCGCTGCCGTGGCGCACGTGGGAGATAGCCGGTTGTACAGGTTGAGGGACGGGCAGCTGGAGGCACTGACCCGGGACCACTCCATCCTGGAGGAGATGCGCCAGGCGGGAGTCGAGACGCCCGAGCGGAGGGAGAGTCCCTACGGGCACCTCATCACCCGTGCGCTCGGGACGGACGCCGCCGAGCCCACCGTGCAGCGGCTCGAGGTGCGCGCGGGGGATGTGTACCTGCTGTGCTCGGATGGCTTGTACGAGCCGCTCGGGCCCAAGCGCCTCGCCGCGCGGTTGGGGCAGGGGAGCGCCGCCGGTGTCGCGGAGACCCTCGTGGAGGAGGCCTACGCGGCCGGGGGGCACGACAACATCACCGCGGTGGTGGTGGACGTGCGGGCGGGGTAGGGCCGGTCAGGTCACGGAGATTCGCGCGAGCGCCTCACGCAGGCGCTCGGGCATCGCCACCGCCTTTCGCGACTGGCGGTCCACGAAGACATGCACGAAGTACCCGTGGGCCGCGGCCTGCTCCTCGCCCTCCTTGAAGATTCCGATGCCGTAGGTCACCGAGCGGTTGCCGAGCTTGTCCACGCGCAGGCCCGCCCGGAGGCGGTCGGGATACGCGAGCGGGGCGCGGTAGGTGCACCGCGACTCCACGACCAGTCCGATGATGGGGCTGGCGACGATGTCCAGGCCGCCCTCGTGGATGAGGTAGTGGTTCGCGACGGTGTCGAAGTAGCTGTAATAGGTGACGTTGTTGATGTGGCCGTAGACGTCATTGTCCATCCACCGGGTGGTGATGGGCAGGAAGTAGCGGTAGCGGTCTGTGCTCTCGGCTTCGGACATGTCGGTTGCCTTCGCTTCGCCTACCAGTAGCGCAGCGCCTTGTGGAACAGCTCGGAGAGGACGGGCCGGGTCATCTCCCGGGGGGCGTTCTGGAGCAGGCGTTGCTGCGGGTAGGCGCCTTCCGTGAGGGCCGCGACGTCGGCCTCGGTGTAGCCGACTCCGCCGAGGCCGTTGGGGATGTGCACCGCGCGCATGATCTGGATGATCTTCGCGGCGAGCACCTCGCCAGCATCCCCGGGCGTGGCACCGCGCACGTCCGCGCCCAGCCACTGCGCGGCTTCCAGGTGGCGCTCGGGGCTCACCTCGGCGGTGTAGCGGAACACGGCGGGGGCATTCACGATGACGGCCATGCCGTGCGGCACCAGGGGCTCGTCCTGGGGATAACCCGAGGGGCGGAAGTCGCGCACCAGGCCGGCCACGGCGTAGGCCATGCCGTGCGGCGCGTGCACTCCAGCGTTCCCGAAGGCGATGCCGGCCAGCGTGGAGGCCCACATCAACTGCTCGCGGGCCTCGTGGTCGTTCGCATCCGCCACCGCGCGCTCCAGGTACAGGCCCATCAGGCGCAGCGCCTCGCGGCAGCCGAGGTCGCTCCACGGGTTGGCGCCCTGGCTCATGGGCCGCAGGCTCGGACGCGACGGTGCGGGACGGCGCACGTAGGGCCGCGCGGTATAGGACTCCAAGGCGTGGGAGAGCACGTCAAACCCGCTGGCGGCCACGACCTCGCCGGGCAGGGTCGCGGTGCAGTCCGGGTCGATGAGCGCCTCGGTGGGCCGCAGCGCGGGCGAGGCGATGCCCGTCTTCGCTCCCATCGAGAGCAGGTCGAAGATGGTGATGCCGGTGACCTCGCTGCCCGTTCCCGAGGTGGTGGGGCAGGCGATGTGCGGCTTGAGCGGACCGGGCACCGGGCGGCCCTCGCCCACGGGCGCGTTGACGTAGGCCAGGAAGTCCGCCGGATGCGTGGCGTAGAGGTTGGCGGCCTTGCAGGTGTCGATGACCGAGCCTCCGCCCAGGGAGATGTAGCCATCCGGCCGGGCCTCCGAGGCGAAGCGCGCCGCCTCCAAGAAGGACTGGTCGGTGGGCTCGACGTGCACGTGGGTATAGACGACCACGTCCAGCCCGGCGGCGCTCAAGGACTGGTGCACCTTCTGGAAGTGCGGCAGCCGGGCCATGCGCTCGTCCGTGAACAAGGCCACGCGCTTCATCCCGAGCGCTCGGGCGCGGTCACCCACCTCGGCCAGGCAGCCGCGGCCGAAGGTGATGCGCGAGGTGTCCACGGTGAAGGCGCCGTCACAGCCTTCGCCCACCGGGTGGTAATGGCAGCAGCCCATCGATTCCCTCCTGTCCGTTCGCCGCGCACTGTACTGCGGATGGCCCGGCGCGGAGGGGGTACTTCCCGTCAAGGCGGCTCGGTGTCTTCTGGTAGGAGACCGTGGCGCCGGGCCAGGGTTCGCAGGTGCTTGCGATCCACTCCGGCCTGCCGCGCGGCCTCCGAGAGGTTGCCTCCCGCTCGGGCCAGCACGTCCCGCAGATAGTGCCGCTCGAAGGCCTCCAGCACCGCCTGCTTCGCCTCCGCGAAGGGCAGGTCCGTGCGCAGCGGCACCTCCGGCCCCGTGCCATGCGGTTGGAGTGACAGGCGCAGCTCCTCGAAGCCGTGCGCCCGGGGAGAGAGCACCAGCGCCCGCTCCAGCACGTTGCGCAGCTCGCGCACGTTGCCCGGCCAGTCATGCCCGGAGAGCAGCTCCAGCCCCGGGCCGTGGATGACACCCGGCTCCAAGCCCCTGCGGCGCAGCAGGTCCGCCACCAGCAACGGCAGATCCTCCCGGCGCTGGCGCAGCGGGGGCAGGGGGAGGGTCACCACCGCCAGCCGGTAGTAGAGGTCCGGGCGGAACGTGCCCTCGGCCACCGCCAGCGACAGGTCCACCCGCGAGGCCGCCACCACCCGCACGTCCACCGCCTGCTCGGCGTCGCCTCCCACGGGGCGCACCCGGCGCTCCTCCAGCACGCGCAGCAGTCGCGCCTGCACCGAGGGCGGGATGCCCGCCAGCTCGTCGAGGAAGAGCGTGCCGCCATGGGCCCGCACGAAGGCACCCGAGCGTGCCGCCAGCGCTCCCGTGAAGGCGCCGCGCACGTGTCCGAAGAGCTCGCTCTCCACCAGCCCCTCTGGCAGCGCGCCGCAGTCCACCGCCACGAAGGGCCCCTTGCGCCGGGCGCTCGCCTCGTGGAGGGCGCGCGCCACCACCTCCTTGCCCGTCCCCGTCTCGCCCTGGATGAGCACCGTGGTGTCCGTGGGGGCCACGTGCTCCAGCACCGCGAACAGCTCGCGCATGGCGAGGCTCTCGCCCACCAGCTCTCCGAAGCGCCGGGCCTGGCTCGGGGCCACCTCCCACGGCTGCCCCTCGGACTGGATGCGCAGGAAGCTCCGCCCCACCTTGAAGGTGGCTCCCACGCGCACCCGCACCTCGCCAATCCGCGAGCCCTCGTAGAGTGTGCCGTTGCGGCTGCCCAGGTCCCTCACCACGAAGCCCGCCGCCTCCGCGTGGAGCTCCAGGTGCTCGCCCGAGACGCGCGGATCGCTCAGCCGCAGCGCGCACCCCTCGCGCGTGCCCACCCGCACCGGCGTCTGCCCGAGCGCCACCGCGCGCCCGGTGTCGGGCCCGTCGACGACGACGAGCTGGCAGCGCCGGGGCGGGGTGTTCCCGGGGGCATCCTGTTGGGTGGAGAGGACGGTCTCGGACACGGGGTTGCGCTAGTCTAGGCCGGGTGAGGGAGTTGCCGCGACAGCTGGGCCCCTACCGCCTCGTGCGCCGGCTCGGCGCGGGGGGCATGGCCGAGGTGTTCCTCGCGCTGGCCTTCGGCGCCAGCGGTTTCGAGAAGCGCGTGGTGCTCAAGGTGCTCCGCCCCGAGCACCAGGGCAATCCCACCTACGAGCGCATGTTCCTCGAGGAGGGCCGGCTGGGCGCGAGGCTGAGCCACCGCAACCTCGTGGGGGTGCACGACCTGGGATACGCGGACGGCGCCTACTACGTGCGGCTGGACTACGTGGAGGGCGCGGACCTGGCGAGCCTCCTGGCGCGCGGGCCGCCCGGGGTGCCGCTGGCCCTCTTCGTGGCGGACGAGCTGGCCCTGGCGCTCGCCGCGGTGCACGGCCTGGAGGACGAGGCGGGGCGGCCCCTGGGGCTGGTGCACCGGGATGTCACGCCCTCCAACGTGCTGGTGTCCCGGCTGGGCGAGGTGAAGCTGGCGGACTTCGGCATCGCCAAGGCCACGCTGCTGCGAGACCAGACGCGCTCCGGGGTGCGCAAGGGGACGTACGCGTACATGTCCCCCGAGCAGGTGCGCGGTGGCGCGGTGGGCCCCGCGAGCGATCTCTTCTCCCTGGGCACCACGCTCCACGAGCTGCTCACCGGGCGGCGCCCCTTCGATGGGGAGACGCCGCTGGAGACGATGGAGCGCATCCGCGAGGCGGACGTGGGGCCGCTCGAGGACGTGGACGAGGAGCTCCGTCCCGTGCTCCGGGCCTGCCTGGCGCGGAGGCCGGAGGACAGGCCGGGGTCCGCCGAGGAAGTGCGCCGGATGCTCTCCCCGCCGCGGCGCGCGCGCCCCGAGGCCGGGCCGCCGGAACTGGCCCGCTGGGTGCGCGAGACCCTGGGCGCCGCGCGGGAGGGAGGCCGCGCCGAGGAGACCGTGCTGGAGGACTCGTGAGGCCGCCGGTCAGCTGGACGCGCGCTGGCGTGGCAGATCCACGGTGAAGGTGGCTCCCTGGCCCGGCGTGCTCTCGGCCCGCACCGTCCCGCCCATCGCATCGATGATCTGCCGTGTCACATACAGGCCCAGGCCGAGCCCTCCGTAGTGCCTCTCCGACACGGCGCGCTCGAAGCGATTGAAGATGCGCCCCAGCGCCTCGGGTTGGATGCCAATGCCTTCATCCCGGACCTGGAGCCGGGCACGGTCGTCCCCGTGCTCGACGAGGACGTGGATGGGCTTGCCGGCCCCGTACTTGATGGCGTTGGACAGCAGGTTCGTCAGGACCTGCTCCAGCCGGAGCCGATCCCACCGGCCGACGACGGGCCCCTCCACGTGGAGCTCGAGCCCGCTCCCGGCGCGCTCCGCTTCGGGGTTGAAGCGGGCCGCGACCTCGCGTGCCACCTCCGAGAGGTCCACCTCCTCGAGCTGCAACTTCATACGTCCGGTGCTGATCCGCGACACGTCCAGGAGCTCGTTCACCAGGTCCGACAGGCGCTTCACCTGCCGGCGCATCACCTCCACCTCCTTGCGGAGACGTTCGGCCATGGGGGAGTCCGGGTCGGCCTCGATGGCCCGCGCGAGCGACTGGAGCCTGAGGCTCAGCGGGGTGAGCGGCGTGTTCAGCTCGTGGCTGGCGACGGAGAGGAACTCGTCCCTCAGGCGCACGGCCTCCTGAAGCTCCGCCAGGAGCCGTTCGCGCTCGGCCTGCTGTCGCTTGTCCTCCGTGGTGTCCCTCAGCTCGATGACGGTGCCCACCGCCTTGCCCCGCTCGAGGATGGGACTCGCCGTGAAGGCGACCGGGTAGAAGCTTCCGTCCTTGCGGACGAACACGTCTTCTCCCTGATCCTGGGCCCGGGTCAGCAGGGCCCGGTCGATGGGGCACTCCGATATGGGGTAGGGCGTTCCATCGGGCCGGGTGTGGTGGATGAGCTCATGCAGGGGCTTGCCCTGCACCTCCTCCAGGGTGAAGCCGGTGATCTTCTCGGCCGCGGGGTTCATGAAGACGCAGTGCTGGCGGGCGTCCATCAGCAGGAGTCCCAGTCTGGCGTTCTGGGTGATGGTGGTCAGGCGCCGCTCGGCGGCCTCGAGCCCTCGCCGCGCCAGCACCTGCTCGGTCACCTCGGAGCTGAAGACCATCACCCCGTCCGGCTTTCCGTCCGGCCCGGGCATGGGCTGGTAGACGAAATTGAAGTAGCCCGTGCGCGGATGCCTGGGGTCTCCCACCGGGGCGGAGACTTCCTGGCCGGAATAGGGCTGACCCGTCCGGTACACGCGGTCCAGCTGCTCGAACAATCCCAGGCCCTCCAGCTCGGGCTGCACCTGTCTCACCGGCTTGCCCAATATCTCCCGATGGCCGAGCAGCTCCGCATGGAGGGGGTTGCTGAGCTCGAAGACGTGCTCGGGTCCCCGGTGGATGGCGATGATGGCGGGGGCCCTCATGAAGAGGGTGTGGAGCCGTGCGCGCTGCGCCTCGGCCTCAGCCCGAGCGGCTCGCGCGCGCACGTTCAGCCGGGTGATGAGGGTGGCGACGGTGATGAAGAGGATGACCGACAGCACCTCTCGGTGGCGCAGGGCCAGCGAGTGCCCCGGAGGCAGGAAGAAGTAGCTGCCCAGCAGGGCGGAGAGGCCGGTGCTCGTCAGGCCGGGCCCCCATCCTCCCTTCCACCCCGAGAGCATCACCGCGCCGAAGAAGATGATGAACGGCGTGGTCCTGACGTAGGGATAGAGAAGGAGCTGAATCAGCAGGGCCACGGTCGTGACCAGGACGGCGAAGCCATGGGTCAGCAACGGGGACTGATCCCAACTCCTGCTCCCTCGAACCGCCAGTGGCAATGGCTCTCCCAGACTGTCCACGCTGCGTACCAGACCGGCAGGGCAACCGCACTGGAGTCGTAGATGCTCTACGGATACTGAACAGCTCACGGGTCCGGCTGGGACAGCGGGAAACCAACGTGCCCGAATGGGACGGGGCCGCGAGGCGGGCCGATGTCAATCCCCCTCAGCCCTCTTCTTCCTCTGGACCTTGGCGCACCAATCGTCGGGGAGGAGGAAACATTTTGTATCAAATGGACGATGATTTCCTTGAACTCAACATCGCGCGGCCCGGGCGAGAGCGCTCGCCTCCTGGCCACGGGTGAGCTGCAAGGAGCGTCATCATGGGGGTCTCCAGCGTCGGAAGCGGGTCGAGCAACAACGTCAGCGGCAAGAGCGATACCAGCGGCGCTGAAGAGGCGGCACGGAAGGCAGCGGAGGCGGCGCGGAAGGCGACCGAGGCGTCGCGCAATGCCGACGCCTTCCAGGAGCCCGCGCGGCGCAACACGCTCGCCACGGGAGGTGGCGGCTCCAACCCGACGCTGGCGTCGTCCGATCAGCCCTCCTTCCGCGTGGGCTACGGCGGCGTGATGCGCGCCAACCTGGAGACGGCCAGCACGCCGGACGCGCAGGCGAAGCAGTACATCGAATCCCAGTTCCAGGCGAAGCTCGGCCGCGCGTGCGGCAACCCGGAGGAGATTCTCGCCCAGGCGAATGCGTCCGGTGCCACCTCGCAGGAGGCCATCCAGGAGTTCGTCGACGGCATGATCGACGGGAGCCCCGAGAAGGCGGCGTTGAACACCATCAACGAGAGCTTCAAGGAACTGCTCGGCCGCGAGCTGAGCGTGTCCGAGCAGCAGTCGTGGTTGAAGGGCTCGGGCCTGCAAGTGGATGGCGACTTCGCGCGCAACTGCCGCTCGCGAATCATGGCCAGCGACGAGTTCCGCATCCAGCACCCGGAATTGGCGGACACGTCCGCGGCCAGGGGCCAGGCGGCGGTGGACTACATGAAGCAGTACCTGGGCCAGCGCACCATGGACACGCCGCTCAATGGCTTCCATCGCAACGACCCGGACAACAACTGCGCCAACGCGGTGTG
Source organism: Archangium violaceum (assembly GCF_016887565.1). Taxonomy (NCBI): domain Bacteria; kingdom Pseudomonadati; phylum Myxococcota; class Myxococcia; order Myxococcales; family Archangiaceae; genus Archangium; species Archangium violaceum. The sequence goes on along the minus strand of NZ_CP069396.1, from coordinate 10,193,971 downwards.
CGCGGCCCTGAAGCAGGCGGGCCTGTTCAACGGCAAGCCCGCGGACGCCAACGTCGTCCAGCTGAGCAAGGACCTGCAGGCGGCCGGCTGGACGGCGGTGGACCCGAAGGACGCGCGTCCTGGCGACGTCATCATCATCAACGGCGGCCAGCACACCGAGCTGGTCGAGAGCAACGTCAACGGCCACCTGCAGTCCATTGGTAGCAACAACGTGGTCAGCGCCTCGGGCGAGGTCCTGGCCACCCAGAACATCTCCGTGGAGAAGAACCCCTGGTTCATGAGGGGCAACAACCAGGTGCTCATCCTGCGCGCGCCCCCGAGCGGAGGCGCGGTGCCGGGCAGCGGCACCACCAGCGGTACGGGCACGAGCAACACGGGCACGAACAGCACGGCGAGTGGGGTGAGCGCGCCCTCCGCGCAGCTGGCCTACGACGGGGGCACCACCTACAGCGCCGACGTGGTGAAGCTGCAGCAGGCGCTGGTGAAGGCTGGCTACATGGACGCCTCGGTGCTGTCCGGAGGCGGTGGCCACTACGGCGACAAGACGCGCGCGGCGGTGGCGCGGCTGCAGGCCGACTACGGCATCGTGGGGGATGGGGGCGAGCACTACGGGCCCCGGACGCGGAACGCGCTCACCGAGGCCCTGGACAAGGTCTCCGGCAACAGTGGCCCCGGAGGCGTGACGCCCTCCACGGGCTCGCCGGCACCCGCGGGCAGCTACGAGGCCGCCCTCCAGGCCGCGGTCCGGAACGCGCCCAGGCCGGGCGATCCCAACATGGACCGCTACTGGCTCAACTACGTGAAGAACGACGTGGTGCCCAAGCTGGAGGCGGCCGGTGTCAGCCGCGAGGACATCAAGAAGGTGCTCGAGTTCTCCGTCACCGAGGCGCTCACGCACGTGGGCAACCTCGGCTACAAGCAGGCGGACGGCTCGCCCCAGACGCCCATCAGCGCGAGCAACCTGGGTGACAACCGCCAGGGGGACCGGACCAACTACGAGACGGCCACCCCGGACGGCTTCGCGCCCTACACCCCGCGCTCGGGCAACTGGCAGGTGGGCATTGGCGGCAACCAGGTCTACGACGCCATGGCGAAGGACCCGTCCCCCCTGCAGAAGGCGTTCGAGAAGCTGTACCCGGGCCAGTCGCCGCAGCAGGTGGGTCAGCGGATGCTCGAGCTGATGGGGGACAACTCCAGCACCTTCCCCAACCTGAGCTGGAAGGACATGAACGGCAACTTCGACAACGCGAAGTGGGCCTCCATCATCCTGAGGGATCCGGCCATCAGCATCTACCTGCAGACGAAGAACCCGGATGCGCTGCGCGGGCGGCCGGGCGGCACCGCGCTGGTCAACGAGGTGTTCGGGTCGTAGCTCCCGCGTGGAGCGCTTGTTGGGGCCTGTTCGCCAGCGAGCCAGTGGGGTTCCAGGCGAGGCTCTTCTTCCTGGCGGTGCCCGCGCTGGCCGCACTGACCCTGGTGATCCTGGCTCGCTGACTCGAGCCTTTCCCAGAAAACGAGAGGAATTGCGCCGCTTCCTGGCTGCCTTCTCCAGGATGCAGGCACCTGCTTAGTCTTGATTTGTTTGTTTTGCGCATTATGGTCCGCGGGTCAACCAATTCAGCTGCTGTATTGAAAGGGGTGCCTGAATGCGTGGAGCCGCTTCTCGTTTGTTTCTGCTGTCCCTCGTGGGTGCCATCACGCCGAGCTGCGGAGTGGCCACCTCTGATGGCGGGTTGGACGAGGTCATCGGAGGCTCCGTCGAGGCGCTCTCCGTCGATACCAGCAAGACGTACAACATCGTCGGAGTGGGAAGCGACAAGTGCGTACAACCCAGGGGCGGTAATACGGGCGCTGGTACCGAGGCGGTGATCTCCACCTGCAGCGGGGGCGCTGCCCAGCAGTTCCAGTTCATCGCGCAGTCGGGCGGCTACTACAGCCTCAAGAATGTCTCCAGTGGACTGTGCCTCGACGTCACGGATGCATCGACGAGCAGCGGCGCCTTGATCAAGCAGTGGTCTTGCTCGGGCGGGGCCTACCAGCAGTTCCTGGTCGAGGACACTGGCGGCGGTACGGTGAAGCTGACAGCTCGTCACAGCGGCCTGGTGATTGACGTCATCGGCGGGGGGACGAGCAACGGGACGGGGCTACAGCAGTGGGGTTGGGGGGGATCGACGAACCAGAAGTTCAAGCTGGTGGCCAGCGGCACGAGTGGGGGTGGCGATCCCTGCACCCTCTCCCTCTCCGACAAACCCAACGGCTTCGCCGCCGAAGGCGGTGGCACCACGGGTGGAGGAAGTGCCACTCCGATCCAGGTCACGACGACGAGCCAGCTCAAGCAGTACCTGGAGGATGGCCAGGCCCGTGTGCTCCACATCATGAATGATCTGGACTTCAGGACCGCGGCGCGCACCGTGTCGGGATGCGAGAAGAAGGCCTCCTGTGACTCCCAGGGCAGATCCATCAAGGAGTTCCGGGTCGCGAGCACCTGCAATTCGGACGAGGTGACGTCCACCCGTACGCGCAACGAGACCACCCTCAACGTCAAATCGAACAAGACGGTGATTGGCATGGGCGACGGCGTCACCCTCTACGGAGTGTCGTTCAACCTCGGGAGTCAGGAGAATTTGATCTTCCGCAATCTCGACATCCGCGACGTGAACCCGGGCCTCATCGAGGCGGGTGACGGATTCACGCTCACCTCGTCGAAACACGTGTGGATCGATCACTGCTCGTTCGCGCTCATCAGCGATGGCTACATCGACGTTGGCACCACGGCCGCCGAGACCAGCATTCATCCCGACTACATCACGCTCTCGTGGAGCTACATCGATGGGCGGACTCCGTACCAGTGTGGCGGTCAGCACAGCTTCGTGAACTTCGCCAACAACGCCAGGATGACCTGGCACCACAACTGGTACGACACCAGCTCGGGAAGAAACCCGAAGCTCGGCGGCGCCCTGATGCAGGCCCACCTCTACAACAACTACTGGCTCAACACGACCTACTTCTGCATCACCGCCGCGGAGAATGCGCAAGCGCGCGTCGAGAGCAACTACTTCGAGAACGCGAGCAGGCCGCACTGGCTCCAAGCGCCGGGCGCGATCGCCATCGACAGCGGGAACGTCTACACCGGCACCTCGGCGTCCAGCACCCGGGACGTCGGCGGCAGCGTGTTCACGGTTCCCTACTCGTACACCAAGGACAGTGGCACGACCGCGAAGGATCGCGTCAAGGCGTGCTCTGGACCGCAGCGGATTCAGTAGTCACCGCCGCGCTTCCAGCCACTGAGACACCTCGGCCGCCCTGGACGTGTGGCCACGGCGGCACCATTCCTCATGCACGCGGGTGGCCAGCTCGAGGGCACGAGGGCGCTCCCGCTTCGACTCCCAGAGGGCCTGTGCCAGCACGAACCGGACCTCCGTGCCCGCCTGCTCTGGCGCAAGCCTTGACGCACGCTCGAGCAACGGCACGGCCGCCGCGGGCCTGCCGCGCGCCAGCTGGAGCAATCCCATCCCCGTGAGCGGCTCCGCCAGCCCGGCGTGCTCCTTCGGCTGTTCTTGCAGCGCCAGAGCGCGAGTCAGCTGGCGCTGCGCTTCCAGCGGCGCTTCTTGCGAGCAGCCAAACCCTGTTCCTCTTCGGCCAGGGCCCGGTCCGACTTGTCCCGCTCGGACGCCGGGCGCTGCTTCCAGGCGTAGTAGCCCGAGCGAGATACGCCCAACTGCTGGCACATGAAGTCGATGGGGAAACAGGCCCTCTCCGCGTCAATGAACTCGAACTTCACTTCGAGGTCTCCTTCGCGAAGAAGGCCGCCGCTTTTTTTTCGGACCCCCTCGGCCCTGAACTCCGGGGTGAAACTCCGCCTCTTTCTTCGCTCCATGAACACTACCTCCCGTGCAGCCGACTTATGAGGTGTGTCCACAAAACCGGGGCAGGCTCACTTCACGGGCGGGTGCGTCAAAGCGGCTTCGAGATTCGTGAGAACCCCGAGCTGACCCAACAGGATTGTCGCGGCCGTATAGCAGTGGAACGACTGGACCTTGCCGTCTTTCAATTTGAATACGTCACAGCATGGCGCGTGTATCTCCCTGCCCGTCGCGGGGATTGTGCCAGCAGGCAGCTCCAACGGTCCCCGATGCGTGCCGTTCAATGACAGCTCCACGACGACGACATCACCGCTCACATGGAAGTCGTGGAGTTCCCGGTGCATGTCAGGGAATGCCGTCGCATAAATCTCGACCGTGCGGCCAATCTCGTTGCCATGATATTTGCGGCCCGCTGACACATCGTAGAAATAGCCGCTGTCCGCGAATAACGACACGAACTTCTTGACGTCCTGGACTTCCGCGGCCTGGTAGAGCGCGCGGATCACCTGTTCGTTCGTAGCCATTGCGATTCTCCTCGTCAGTTCATGGGTGAAGGTTTTGGGGCGGCGGCGTCAGCCCCGCCGGATGGCGCGGAACGCCTTGCGCAGCTCGTCCGCGAACAACGCTGGCTGCTCGAAGGCGGCGAAATGCCCGCCCTTGTCCACCTCGCCCCAGTAGAGCAGGTGGGGCCACATCGCCTCGGCCCAGCTCCTGGGCGCGCGGTAGAGCTCACGCGGGAAGATCGTCGCCGCCATGGGCAGCTCGATGCGCCCCGCCGAGAAGCCGGAGGGTTTGCCCTGCGAGTTCTGCCAGTAGATACGCGCCGAGGAGGCCGCCGTGTCGGTCAGCCAGTACAGCGTGATGTTGTCGAGCATCTCGTCCATCGTCAGGGCGTCCTCGGGGTTGCCCTGGTTGTCGGTCCAGGCCTGGAACTTCTCGTAGATCCACAGCGCCTGGCCTGACGGGGAGTCCGCCAGCGCATAGCCAATCGTCTGTGGGCGCGTGGCCTGCTCCTTGAAGTAGCCGTACTGTTCGTTCGCGAAACGCCCGGCGGCGTCGATCGCGGCCTTCTCCTCGGGCGTCGGCTGGTCCGGCAGCTTCTCTGGAAACACGAGCGGCCAGTTGACGTGCGCGGCGACCAGTCCGTCCGGGCGGAGATGCCCGAGCGCATGGGTGACACCGGAGCCCCAATCGCCGCCCTGGGCCACCCACTTCGTGTAACCCAGCCGCTGCATCAGCACGCCCCAGGCCCTGGCGATGCGCGTGACATCCCAGCCCGTCTCCGCGGGCTTGTCGGAGAAGCCAAATCCAGGGAGCGAGGGAATCACCACGTGGAAGGCATCCTCGGCCTTTCCTCCGTAGCGGGTGGGCTCGGTGAGCGGGCCGATGACCTTCAGGAACTCGACGATCGAACCGGGCCAGCCATGGGTGAGGAGGAGCGGCAGCGCGTCGGGATGGGAGGATTTGACGTGCAGGAAGTGGATGCCGAGTCCGTCGAGCTGGGTCCGGAACTGGGGGAAGGCATTCAGCCGCGTCTCGAACTTCCGCCAGTCGTATTGGTCACGCCAGTAGGCGATCAGCGCCTGCGCCTTGGCGAGCGGGACACCCTGTGACCAGTCGTTCACCGTCTCGCGCTCGGGCCACCGTGTCGCCGCCAGCCGGCGCTCGAGGTCGTTGAGCGCCGCTTGGGGAATCGAGACGCGAAAGGGTGTCACCTTCGGGGTGGCGGAGGGCAGGGGGCGCGTCGCCGCCGCGGCGAGCGTCTCGCCACCCACCGCGGCGAGGGCCGACGCCCCCGCCATCATCCCCAGGAGCTGGCGGCGGGAGGGCTGGCTCGGATGGTTCTTGGTGTCGTTCATGATCTGCTCCGGTCCTGAGCGTGGAGGGCGGTGGAGCGCGGTGGCTATTTCAGGAAGTCGGCGAGGTAGCCGAGGGTGGCCTCCGGCTTCTCCTCGGCGATGAAGTGTCCGCTGCCCTCGACCTTGATCACGCGCAGATCCGAGGCCTTGCCCGACAGGGTGGCCTTCAACCACCCGTAGCCCGGGCCGCCAAGGCCGAGCACCGGCATCGTCAGCCTGGCGTAGGTCCCGTCATCGACGATGTCCTGCGGAAAGGCCTGGTACCAGGCGTTGCCCGCGCGGATCGCATCGCGGCTGGCATAGGCGGCGGCATAGACGGCGCGATCACGCGCATCGATGGCGCTCTCGTCCTTGAGCAGGTAGCGGAAGAACCATTCCTGTTCGAGGTGGTGGAGGAGCGGTCGTTCGCGGCGGCCGCGCGAGCCATGGGTCTGTCCGTGGCGACGGTCTCGCGTGGCGTCAGCCGGCTGGAGGAGCGGCTCGGAGCGCGGCTCTTCAACCGCACCTCGCGCAAGCTGGCGCTGACGGCGTTCGGGCGGACGATCGCTGAGAGCGCGAGCCGCATCTATCGTGACGCCGAGGAGGTGGAGGGCGCGGCGCGGGAGCTGTCCGCCCGGCCTCGCGGCCTCATCCGCCTGGCGGTGCCGATGTCCTTCGGCTTGCGCTGGGTGACACCTCTGTTGCCGGAGTTCTTCCGTGCCTATCCGGAAGTGTCGATCGACCTTCATCTTTCGGATGCGACCGTGGATGTGGTGGGGCAGGGCTTCGACGCGGCGCTGCGGATCGCGGTGTCCCTGGATCCATCGCTGGTCGCGCGACGCCTCTGTCAGGTCTCACGCTTCATCGTCGCGGCACCGAGCTACCTGGAGCGGCATGGCCGGCCGAAGCACCCTCGCGACCTGAACGGGGGTGACTGCCTTGGATATGCCTATCGTGCGCGGAGCGACGTCTGGAGGCTCGCCAATGCCGCTGGCGACGAGGCGGTCATCACGCCCAGCGGACGGCTTCGCGTCACCAACGCGGATGCCTTGGTGCCGACCGTCCTGGCGGGCCTCGCCATCGCGGAACTGCCCGAGTTCATCGCGAGCGAATACCTCCGCGATGGAAGGATGGAGGCGATCCTGACGGATTGGACGCTGACGAAGGGCGGCCTCTACTTCGTCACGCCCGAGGCTCGGGTGCGCCCGGCCAAGGTCGAGGTGCTGGCCGATTTTCTCGCTGACCGTCTCTCGAAGCCCGCGTGGCGCTGGCCGCGCTGAGGAATCTTCCATGACCAAACGAAAAACCAGGAATGGCTCTGGCTCTCTCTCGAGTCGGCTGCCTCAGCTGATCTCCGTTCTACAAAAGGCCACGGACCTCTTCGAGGAAGAGGCGTGGGAGCGGCTGGGAAGTGGAAACAGGTCTCTCTTCGAGAGCATCCAGGAAGCGCGAGCCTTCTACGCTCGAGCCGCTCGCACTCCGGTCCACCCCGTCAGGAAGATGGAGTGGGGGGCGATGGCCGAGATCCACGTGACCTCCTGGCTCCAGGACAAGGTCGTCGAGAGCGGTGTGGTCCATTTCTTCGAGGGACCGCTCACGGGCCACGACCAGTTCCAGAGGATCGTCCGGCAACGACTCGGCGAGGATCTTCCGCTCACGCCGATGATCCCCGCCTCGTACGGGAAGGTGGGGGACCGTTGGAGTGTGTCGGCACATAGCCGCGACGAGAACCACGATCGCCATGACTATGAAATCAAGGCGATCTACTCCGTGGGAAGCTGATGTCCGCCCGATGCGGCCCCTGCTTCAGCCCGCTTCGCCACCGTCGATGTTGTAGGCCGCGCCGGTGATGGTGGCCGCCGCGTCCGAGGCCAGGAAGACGCACAGCGCGGCCACCTCCTCCGGCTGGATGACCCGGCCCATCGCGTTCATGTTCGCCAGCGCGGCGTGCGCCTCCTGCTCCGAGCGGCCCGTCGTCTTGGAGATGGCCGCCTTCGCGTTGGAGAACATGTCCGTCTCCACCCAGCCGGGGTTGACGATGTTCACCGTCACGTTCTTGCGTGCCCACTCCACCGCGAGCGACTTCGTCAGCCCCAGCAGCGCGTGCTTCGAGGCACAGTAGGCCGAGGTGTACTTCACCCCTCGGGTGGCCGCGATGCTGCCGATGTTGATGATCCGCCCGCCGCCCGCCGCCGCCATGGCCGGAATCAGCTCGCGGCTGAAGAGGAAGGGCGCGGTCACGTTCACCGCCATCACCTTCTGGAAGTCCTGCGTCGTCGTCTTGTTCAACGGCGCCGACACGGTGATGCCCGCGTTGTTCACCAGCACCCGGGGCGTTCCCGCTTCCAGGATGCGCTTGCTCGCCGCGAGCACCGCCGCCTCGTCCGCCACGTCCACCGCCAGCGGGCGCACCGCGTCGCCCGTCTCGCGCTGGAGGGACTCCAGCGCGTCCGCGGCCCGCGCCAGGGCCCACACCTCGTAGCCCTCCTTCGCGAAGGCCTGCACCAGGGCGCGCCCGATACCGCGGCTCGCGCCCGTCACCACCGCCATCTTCTTGGAAGTCTTCATGACCCCGGAGAATACCCGGCCCTCGTTCGTGTGGCTCGCCCGATGATATGAGAAACAACGCGCTTTTGGATTGAGGATCCTGCGGCGGTTTGGACTCATCCCATGAAGAAGACGGACCTCAAGAAGCTTCCAACGGGAGAGTTGATTGAGAATACCAGGTCCCTTTCCGCCGAGAGGTGGCGTGCCATCTATGCGGGCAAGCCGAAGGAGGGAAACCGCATGTTCGATCTTCTCGTTGCGATTCATCGGGAGCTGCGGGCAAGAGGCATGGATGCGCAGCGTCAGTTATTGAAGTTGCTCGACGATCCAGACCCAGGCACTCGTTGCTGGGCTGCCGCGGCGGTCTTGGAGTTCGCGCCGGACGAAGGGGAACGTGTGCTGATCGAACTCGCCAAACACGCTGAAGGTCTGGTGGGGTTTTCCGCGGAGTGGACACTGGAGAAATGGAGGGAGGGCACCTTCAAACCCCTCTGATGGTGATACAAGCCACCATCCGTTCACCCCCCGGAGGACTCCCCCATGCCCCGCGCGGACATCACCGACCTCTTCCGCATCGACGACCTGCTCTCTCCCGAGGAGAAGGCCGCTCGCGACACCGTCGCCCGCTTCGTCGACACCGAGGTGCTCCCCATCATCGGCACGCACTTCCGCGAGGGCACCTTCCCCGCCCACCTCGTGCCCCGCATCGCCGAGCTGGGCGTGCTCGGCGCCAACCTCCAGGGCTACGGCTGTGCCGGAATGAACACCGTCAGCTACGGCCTCTGTCTCCAGGAACTGGAGCGCGGGGACTCGGGGCTGCGCTCCTTCGCCTCCGTGCAGGGCTCGCTCTGCATGTTCCCCATCCACGCCTACGGCAGCGAGGAGCAGAAGCAGCGCTTCCTGCCCGGCATGGCCCGGGGCGAAATCATCGGCTGTTTCGGGCTCACCGAGGCCGACTTCGGCTCCAACCCCGGCGGCATGCGCACTCGCGCCCGCCGGGACGGCGACTCCTGGGTGCTCAACGGCTCCAAGGCCTGGATCACCAACGGCACCATCGCCAACGTGGCCGTCGTCTGGGCCAAGACCGATGACGGTGGTCCCGAGTCCATCCGCGGCTTCCTCGTGGAGAAGGGCATGCCCGGCTTCACCGCTCGCGAGATTCCCGGGAAGTTCTCCCTGCGCGCCTCCACCACCAGCGAGCTGTCCTTCCAGGACGTCCGCGTGCCGGACGGCAACGTGCTGCCCGGCGTCACGGGCCTGCGCGGGCCCTTGTCCTGTCTCAACAACGCGCGCATGACGATCGCCTTCGCCGTCACCGGCGCCGCCATCGCCTGCTTCGAAGGCGCTCGCGAGTACTCGCTCTCCCGCGGCCAGTTCGACAAGCCGATCGCCGGCTACCAGCTCACCCAGGAGAAGCTGGCGGACATGCTGCAGGAGATCGTCAAGGCGCAGCTGCTCTCGCTGCGTCTGGCGCGCCTCAAGGACGAGGGCAAGGCCACGCCCGTCATGGTGAGCCTCGCCAAGCGCAACAACGTGAAGGCCGCGCTGGAGATCGCCCGCGTGGCCCGGAGCATCTACGGCGCCAACGGCGTCACCGATGCCTACCCGCCCATCCGTCACATGCTCAACCTGGAGAGCGTCTTCACCTACGAGGGCACCCACGAGGTGCATACGCTGGTGCTCGGCAAGGCCATCACCGGTTACGACGCCTTCAGCTGAGAAGGAGAGCTCGCTCTCGCTCGGGCATTGCCTCTACCCGACAGGCACGCTTCTCGGGAGTGGACTTCCCCGGTCACTCCTGATTTAGGGCTCATCAAGCGGCTTCGAGTCCCCACTGCGGCCCGTGGAAACCCAGAGATGTCCGAGCGGAACATCCACAGCGAGACGGTGAGGGCCTGGCGCGAGGGCTGGGCGGGGACCCTGTCGCCGCAAGAGCTGATCGACCTCTACGACCGCGCCTTGGATGCGCTCTGGCGCCGGACCCACCTGAGTCTGGGGGAGATCACCCTCATGGCCATCGTGGACCGGGTGCTCCACCATGGGACCGAGAAGTTCCCGCACCTCGCGGCGCTCAAGGTCGAGACGAGCGGCGTGCACCTCGGGCCACTGGGCCCGGCCGTCGCGGGCCTCGAGCTGGCGTTGCTCGATGAGTCCCTCGCGTTCCTGGTCGTCGAACTGCTGCGGGTGCTCGGGGCTCTTACCGGAGAGATCCTCACGCCGGGCCTCCATGCGGAGTTGCACAAGGTGCGGGTCCAGCCAGCGGAAGAGAAGGGTGGAAAGGCATGAGCGGTCCAGGTGAGAAGCCACCGATCGACCGGCTGGAGACGGGCATTCCCAACCTGGATGCCATCCTCCAAGGAGGCCTGCCCAAGGGAATGACGGCGGTCATCGCCGGCCCTCCGGGCTCGGGCAAGACCATCCTCACCCAGCAGGTGTGCTTCCACCACGCCACCCAGGGTGGCCGGGTCCTCTACTTCAACACCCTCTCCGAGCCGACCGCCAAGACGCTGCTCTACCTGCGGCCCTTCTCCTTCTTCGATCCGAAGCTGCTCGAGGAACGCATCCGCTTCATCGACCTCGGACTGATGCTCCGGACCAAGGGGCTCGAGCTGACGGCCAACCTGCTGATGGAGCAGCTCAAGCAGTTCAAGCCCTCGATGGTGGTCATCGACAGCTACAAGGTCTTCGATGACCTCTCCCAGTCGGCCGAGGAGCTGCGCAAGTTCACCTACGAGCTCATCGTCCGGCTGATGGCCTGGGAGTGCACCACCTTCCTGCTCGGGGAGTACAGCACCGACCACTTCGAGCACCCGGCCTTCTCCGCCATCGACGGCATCATCACCGTCACGCAGAGCTCGCTGTCCGGGGAGCAGCAGCGGTTGCTGCAGATCATCAAGATGCGCGGCACCGGGCACAGCCGCGACAAGCACCCGTTCATCATCACCCAAGCCGGCATCGAGGTCTACGCGCCGAGCCTCACCCTGCGGCGCAAGCGCCGCACCGGACAGAGCCCGGTGGAGGCCAGCCGCTTGCGGACCGGCGTCTCCAGGTTCGATGAGCTCCTCGGCGAGGGCATCCCCCCCGGCTCGAGCATCATCGTCTCGGGCGTGTCGGGCTCCGGCAAGACGGTGCTGGGGCTGGAGTTCATCTACCGGGGTGCCCGGGACCATGGCGAGAAGGGCATCTTCTTCTCCTTCGAGGAGACCGAGGAGCGCCTGTGCTCCACCGCCCGGGGGCTGGGCTGGGAGCTGGAGCGGGAGATCGAACGAGGGCTGGTGCGGATCGTCTTCATCCCCCAGCCGGACATCCTGGTGGATCGGCACATCCTGGAGATGCAGCGTCACGTCGAGTCCTTCGGGGCCCGGCGCGTGGTGCTCGACTCGATGTCGGTCTTCCTCCACAAGATCGACGACAAGCGCCTCGTGCGCGACAAGGCGTTCTGGCTGGCCAACATCGTGCAGAACCAGGAGGCGGTGGGCCTCTTCACCAACGACGTCCCCGCCGGTACGGCGCAGTACACCCGCTTCGGTGTGGAGGAGACGGTGATGGACGGGCTCGTCCTCCTCTCGTGGGAGCAGGAGGGCCTCGAGCGCCGCCGCTATATCGAGGTGAACAAGCTGCGCAACACCGCACATGCCAGGGGCCGGCACGCGATGAGCATCGCGCATGGGGGCGTCCGCATCTTCCCGCGGCTCGACGAGTCGTTGGCCCGAGAGCCGCGCATCCCGCTCGCGCCTCGCCGGGGGCGGCTCTCCTCTGGCGTGCCGCAACTCGATGCGCTGGTGGGCGGCGGGCTGCTCGACGGCAGCGTGACCTTGGTCTCGGGTAGCCCTGGGACAGGCAAGAGCACCCTCGGCCTGCAGTTCGCGCTCGAGGCGGCGCGCACCAGCGAGCGCGCCCTCTACATCACCCTGGAGGAAGGCCCCACCCAGCTCCTCCAGGGGGCCGAGGAGATGGGGCTGCCGCTGCGGGAGGCGCTCGAGGCCGGGACGGTGGAGATCCTCTACCTGCCGCGCGAGCAGCTGCACGCGGCGCGCTTCCTCAACGCCGTGGAGGAGCGGGTCTCCAGCCTGGCTCCCTCCCGGTTGGTGCTCGACAGCGTCAGCGACATCGAGCTCCAGGGCAGGGTTTCCGAGGAGCTGCGGTGGTTGTTCTACGGACTGGTCATCCGCCTGCGTGGCCTGGGAGTGACGAGCCTCTTCACCCTGGAAGCGCGCTCTCTCTTCCTCGCCGACACCCTCAGCGAGCACGGGCTGTCTCCACTCGCCGACAACATCCTCATGTGCCGTTACGCCCAGGAGAACGGCCTGCTCGTCCCGGTGCTGACCGTGGTGAAGACCCGTGGCAGTATACACGACAGGGGGAGCCATTGCCTCCTCCTCGGGGCTGGGGGACTGCGGCTGGGTAGCCGGTTCGGGGGAGCGCCCCCACCTTCCAGTGAAGCGAAGAAGGAAGTGAAGAAGAGACGGGGTCCGGCGCCCGGCCAGAAGCGCAGGAAGTAGAGGCGGACGGCGAGGTGGCCACCGTCAGGGGGTCATCTCGTGGACGAGGGGAGCCTGTCGAATGTCGAGGCACCGCGGGTGAGCCCTCCCCAGGCCTTCCGCGCGCTCGAGCATGCCTGGCGTCACCTCGACTACCTGTATGAGATCAGCAAGCTGCTCGCCGGCTTCGAGGGAACGGAGCGCACCTTCCCCGAGGTGATGGCGCTCACCTCCCAGGCGCTGCTCCTGCGCACCGCCCTCCTGCTCGTGGGGAGGGACCCGGGCGGCGAACCCCACCCGGACCGCCCGCTCCTGACCGTCTGGCACGTGCGGGAGGTGACGGCCGCGCAGCTCTCCCTGGCGGCAGAGCAGGCAGCATCCACGTATGCCTGGCTGGTGGGGGTGAAGGAGGTGGAGCCCCAGGGCGAGGCGGTGGTCGGGCGGAAAGGACCGGGGGGGTGGTTCGTCCCGGAGTCTCCCGCGCGGGCCTCGCCGACCTTCATCACCCTCCCGTTGGTGGCCAAGGGGCGCGTCTTCGGCACGCTCCAGGTGGAGGCGGCCCAGGTGCTCGTCGAGGAGGGGCTTGCCTTCCTCGATGCGGTCGCCAGCCAGCTCGCGGTGGCCCTGGACCGGCACCATGCCCTGCGGCGCGAGGTGCACCTGCGCGAGCGCGCGGAGGCGCTCGAGCGTGTCCAGTGGGAGCTCCTGCAGCGCGAGCGCCAGGCACACCTGGAGGCCGAGACGGCCCACCGGCGCCAGGCCTTCATGGCCGAGGCTGGCGCCGTGCTCGCCGCCTCACTGGACTACCGCGCCTCGCTTCCTGGCATCGCGCGCCTGCTGGTGCCCTCGTGGGCCGACTGCTGCGTCATTGATCTCCTGCAGTCGGGCCCCAGCGGTACCGAGCGTATCGCCATGATGGCCGTCGAGCCGACCGGGTCCCCTCCCGGGAGCGAGTCCTTCGTGGCCCGGCTCCTCGCCTCCCATCCCTGGGTGGCCTCCCCGGCGAGCGCCGAGGGCCTACCGGAGGGGCACGTGCCGGTGGAGCGGGCCGAGTGGGAGGGTCTGCCCTCCAACGTCCGCCTGCTCATCCAGGTGCGGGGCCGTACGCTCGGGACGCTGAGCCTCATCGCCGCCCAACCGGGGCGCTATGGTCCGGCCGACATCGCCCTCTTCGAAGTGCTCGCCCAGCGCATCGCGACGGCGGTGGACACCGCGCAGCTCTTCCAGCAGGCGCAGGAGGCGGTGCGTTGGCGCGAGGAGATGCTCGCGGTCGTCTCCCACGACATCAAGACGCCGCTGCTGGTGGTGAGGTTGAACGCCGAGATGCTCCTCAGGGCCGCGCGGCCTCCCGACGAGGAGCGCCGGCACCGTGGCCGCCGCCACCTGGAGAGCATCCTCCTGGCGACAGGGCAGATGCGCGACCTCATCGCGGGTCTCCTCGACCGGGCGCGTCTACAGGGGATGCCCATGCCGCTGGCGCCCCAGCCGTGGACGGTGGACGAGCTCTTCCGGCAGGCGCTCGAGGTGCTCCAGCCGCTCGTCCTGGAGAAGTCCCAGGAATTGAAGGTGGAGGTGTGCCCGGGGCTGCCGCGCGTGCGCGCCGACCGGGAGCGCATCCTCCAGGTGCTCTCCAACCTGGTGGGCAATGCCATCAAGTTCACCGCCAAGGGAGGTACCATCTCCCTGCGGGCCCGGCAGGTGGATGGGTCGGTGCGCATCTCGGTGAAGGACAACGGGCCGGGCATCTCGTCCGAGGACCTGCCGCATCTCTTCGAGCGCTTCTGGCGGGCGTCCAGTGTGAGTGAGCGGGGGACGGGGCTCGGGCTGAGCATCGTCAAGAGCATCGTGGATGCACACGGCGGCACCCTCTGGGCGGAGTCCCAGGTGGGGGCCGGCAGCACCTTCTTCTTCACCCTGCCGGTGGCCGGGCCCTGAGCCCGGTTCCTGTCGAGCAACACCGAACCGCATGCCCAGTCGACGCGTCGTGGCCGGGGTGGCCAAATGCGGAGGGGCCCGTCGGGAGTCGACGAGCCCCTCTGACGTGGGAAGCGGACTGCCCTACGGCTTCAGCTGGAAGTAGAGCAGGTCGACGGAGCCTCGTGACGTATGAGTGCGCCCGTCGAGCAGGACGGGGGACTCGAAGTCACTGCCCAGCACCAGGCTGCCTCCCGGCTGCGGCGCCACGTGGAGCCGGGTCTCGGGCCAGAACACCTCGCCCTCGAGGTTGCTGTCGAAGGTGCGCGCCCACAGGTAGCCACCCGAGGCCGAGTAGCGCGCCACGAAGGGCGAGTACTTGCCGAAGCTGTTGGGGCGCGGGTTGCCCAGGAAGCCACCGCCCAGGTCCATGATGTCTCCGAAGCCGGTGAGGGAGAACGTGCCGTCGTCCCCCGTGACGAGCTCCCGGAAGTTGGCACCCGAGCGGGTGCTGCGCGACAGCAGGCGGATCCACCCGTCCTGCCCCGAGCCGCTCAACGTGCCGAGGTAGACGCTCCGGTCGCTGCCATTGGGCAGCTCCGGCTCGCCTCCGCCCGCGGTGTACGTGTTGCCAGCGAAGGTGAAGGTGAGCACGAGGTCGGCCACGAAGGCCACCCCGTCGGTGCCCACCGGGCTCACGTCCACGATGGAGCCCTTGGTGCCGGTGAAGACCCGTCGCCACAGCTCGTTGCCGGAGGCGTCGTACTTCACGATGAACGGATACGGGGCGTTCGCCGGATAATAGAGGTAGTCGTCGCGGCTCGCCTCCACGCCGACGAGCACGTTGCCGGAGGCGTCCGCGGCCACCGTCCGGACCGAGGTCGCGTCGATGGACGGGGCCGTGGGGAAGACCTTGGACCAGACGTGCTGGCCGTCCCAGGAGAACTTCGCCAGGAAGCCACCGGGCACCGCGTCGCCTCCGGTGAATTCGACGCTCGAGTAGCCCGCGAAGAGCGTCCCCCCGCCGAGGTCCAGTTTGCCATGGAAGCCGCCGCCGACGATGAGGCTGCCCGTGCCATCCGTGGCCACCGCCTGCACGAAGACGGGCAGGGGCTCGGGGCCGTCTCCATAGTCGTAGCTGGCCACGAAGCCGTGGCTCCAGACGGGCTGGCCGGTGGGCGAGAACTTCGCCACGAAGAACGCGTCGAAGAAGCGGTTGTCGTAGCTCGCGGGCGCCGCGGGCAGCGGACCCGTGCCCAGGTCCGGCGAGCCGCCGTAGCTGCCCACCACGAGGACGTTGCCCTCGGACGTCAGGGTGAGGGCGCGCACCCGCACGTCACCCGTCGTCACCTGGCGGCTCCACACGGCCGTGCCGTCCGCGCCGTAGCGCGCCAGGGCGAAGCCGGTGCCGGTCGGGAAGGACGCCTCGCCGAAGTGGCCGGCGGCCACGAAGCCACCCGTGGCGTCGCTGGCCAGGGCCTGGAGCCGCTCGGGGCCCGCGCCTCCGTACTGCCGCGTCCACCCGGTGAGGCCTCCGCCCGTGCCCCGGTAGGTGCAGTAGGGCTCGGACTCCAGGGTGAGGCGCAGCGTCGGGCGCAGCTCGCTCGTGAGCGAGTCCCGCGAGACGAAGTCCACCCCGTTGGTGGACTCGGGAAGGAGGCCGAAGCTGTAGCTACCGGCCCCCGTCACCGTGCTCGTCACGTCGTACTCCGCCCAGGTGTTGACGTCGATGGCGCCGAGGTTGCCCACCGGAGCGCCAATCGGGGTGGGCCGGTTGTTCCAGAGAGGGCCAGCGGAGGACACATCCTCGGTGGTGCGATAGAGCAGCGGTCCGTCCGGGGTGTAGTCCGTGGCGTACAGCCTCAGCTTCGCGCCCCGCAGGTGCCAGCCCTGGGCGATGGTGACGTAGAACTGCAGGAAGCTCTCCAGCCGGGGCGAGCCGTCCACCAGCAGCACCGGCTCGCGGCCGAACGTGCGCGTGGGCTCGCTCTGGGAGGAATACGCGTCGGTGTACGGCTCGACGTCGACGAACTGGGTGTTCGTGCGCGGCATGCACTCGGACCCCGTGCTCACGGTGATGACGAGCTGGGGCCGCAGGTCCGTCCGGCCGTGCTCGCGCGAGTGGAAGTCCAACCCGTCGTTCGAGGTGCCCTCCACCAGGAAGTTGTGTTCGCCGGCGCCGCGCACCGCGCTCGTCACGTCGAACTCCACCCAGCCGCCCGTGATGGCGCCCTTGTCATCCAGGGCATCGCCGAGAGCCCAGGGGCGGTTGGTCCAGGTGACGCCGCTCTCCGTCCAGTCGCCATGGGTGCTGAACACGCGCGGCCCGTCCGAGCTGCCATCGCTGGCGTACACCCGCAGCGTCGCGCGCATCACCGCGCCCGGCAACGCGTTGACGGTGAAGCGCAGGAAGCTCTCCTGCCTGGGCGAGAGATCCGCCACCAGCTTCGTGTCGCCGCCGAAGTTCGCCGAGGGGGACGTCACATCCACGCGCGCATCGGCGCTCGCGGGGTAGACGAGGTTCGTGGCCAGTGCCTGCTTCAAGACCGAGGGAGACTGGGGAACGGGCTCTCCGGTCCGCTGCTCCTCCACTTCCCTGTCACCGCAGTGCGTCAGCAGCATCAGTGCCGCGCACCCTCCCGCGAATTTTCTTCCCCATGACCGCTCGCGCTTCATCGTTCCTCCGGGGCTGGTTGTGCCGCGCGGCGCCGGGTGCACCCGATGTGCCCGGGGAGTTCCGTCACGAAGGTCCGTTGGAGGCGCGAGATTCCACGCTCCGGTGACAAAGAGGGCAGGCGCGTGACCCGGGGTGAGAAAAGGATTGCTCCGGGTTGGGAATCACGGCGCCTACCGGTTGGGTGGTGGCGATGTGGGCTCGCTGGCAGAGCGGCCCTGCGGCCCTCCACGACCCACACATCGGGGCCCGGGGTGGTGTAGATGGGGGGAAGCGTCTTCCGATCAACCCGGAGCCCGTCCATGAGCACCAGCCCCCGGCTGAACACCACCACCGCCGCCGTCTCGTCCGAGCGCATCTGGGAGGAGGAGATCCTCCCCAGGCTTCACGAGTACATCCGCATTCCCAACAAGTCGCCCGCCTTCGAGGCGGACTGGGCGGCCAAGGGCCACATGGAGAAGGCGGTGAAGCTCATCGCCGGCTGGTGTGAGTCCCAGGCGAAGCACATCCCCGGACTCAAGGTCGAGGTGGTGCGCCTCAAGAACGAGAAGGGCGAGGACCGCACCCCCGTCATCTACATGGAGATTCCGGGCAGCGGTGACGACACCGTCGTCCTCTATGGCCACCTGGACAAGCAGCCGGAGATGACCGGCTGGCGCGCGGGCCTCTCCCCCTGGGAGCCGGTGCGCGAGGGCGACAAGCTCTTCGGCCGCGGTGGCGCCGATGACGGTTACTCGGCCTTCGCCTCGCTCGCCGCCATCCGCCTGCTGCGCGAGCAGAACGTGACCCACGCGCGCTGTGTCGTGCTCATCGAGGCCTGCGAGGAGAGCGGCAGCTACGACCTTCCCGCGTACATCGAGCACCTGGCGCCGCGCATCGGCAAGGCCTCGCTCGTGGTGTGTCTGGACTCCGGCTGCGCCAACTACGAGCAGCTGTGGATGACCACCTCGCTGCGCGGACTCGTCTCCGGCAACCTGCGCGTGGACATCCTCTCCGAGGGCGTGCACTCCGGTGACGCCAGCGGCATCGTGCCCTCGTCCTTCCGCATCCTCCGGCAGATTCTCTCCCGCGTGGAGGACGAGCAGACCGGCCGCATCCGCGTCGAGGGCCTGCACGTCCACATCCCCCACGCCCGCCGCGAGCAGGCCGCCGCCGTCGCCGAGGTGCTCGGCGAGGAGGTGTACTCGAAGTTCCCCTGGGTCCCCGGCGCCCACCCCGTGACCACCGACCGCGCCGAGCAGATCCTCAACCGCACCTGGCGCCCCGCGCTCTCCGTCACCGGCGTGGAAGGCATGCCCACCCTGAGCAGCGCCGGCAACGTGCTGCGCCCCTTCACCTCCGTGAAGCTGTCCATGCGGATTCCTCCCCGGCTGGACCCGAAGGCCGCCACCCAGGCCCTCAAGCAGGCCCTGGAGGCCGCTCCTCCCTACGGCGCCAAGGTCACCTTCGAGGGCGAGAAGGCCAGCGCCGGCTGGGACGCGCCTCCGCTCGAGAAGTGGCTGGAGGCCGCCACCCATGAGGCCTCGCGCGCCTTCTTCGGCCGGCCCTTCATGGCCATGGGCGAGGGCGGCACCATCCCCTTCATGGAGATGCTCGGCCGCCGCTTCCCCGAGGCCCAGTTCCTCATCACCGGCGTGCTCGGCCCCAACAGCAACGCCCACGGGCCCAACGAGTATCTGCACATCCCCACCGGCAAGAAGCTCACCTGCTGCGTGGCGAGCGTCATCTCCGCCCACTTCAACCGGTAGGCGCTCTCCGACAGGGGCAACCTGGGGCACTCCAGACCCTCACCCCGACCCTCTCCCAGTGGGAGAGGGAGGAGTGGGGGATGGGGGTTGGGTTGTCTCAGGACTGCGTCGGCTCGGTGCTGCCCTCGGGGCTCGGCGTTCCCTCGGCGGCCGCTTCGGTCTCGGGGGACTCGTCGTCCTCCTCCGCCACCGGCTCCTCGCCTCGCGCTTCCGCCGCCTGCTTCTCCTTCACCTGGTCGTCGCTCATGAAGCCGATGGGCAACTCCTTCCGGTTCAGGAAACGCACCGCCTTCTTGGAGAGGGCGTACATCTGCTCGGCCACCGCCGCGGGCACCAGCGAGTGTTCGATCTGCGCCGGCTCCGGCCGCTCCACCACGCCCAGCTCGCCGTTCTCCAGCTGCTTGGCCTGCGCCTCCGTCAGCTCCAGGCGCCGCAGCTTGCCCTTGCGCGTCATGAAGTAGAAGACGGTGGCGCCTACGTCCACCGGCACCTGCGCACCCAGCACCAGCTCGCGCAGCTTCCGGTCCTGCTCCACCTGCTTCTTCGACTCCATCCGCTGGGCCGCCTTCGAGCCCGGCAGCGGCGGAAGCTTGGGGACGATGCCGCCAGCCGACTCCCCGCTCGGCCGCCCGCCCTGTGGACGTCCACCCTGGGGCCGCCCAGCCTGTGGACGCCCACCTCCCTGTGGCCCACCTCCCTGTGGACGGCCACCGCCCTGCGGACGGCCTCCGTCACGGCCCTCGCGACGGGGCGGACGGTCGTCGCGCCCGCGCTGCTCTCGCGGCGGCCGATCTTCGTGCTCACGGTGCGGCGGAGGTCCCTCACGCCTGGGTGCCTGGGAGGAAGCGGGGCGTGCGGCCTTCGGGGCTGCCGTCTCCGCCTTCTTCGCCTGGTCCTCGGAGACCAGGCCGGCCTTCAAGAGCTTGTCACGCAGGTTCTGCATGAGTGGGGTTGTATCCCGTACATTGGCGCGCGCAAGCCGTCCCTTGCCGCTCCAGCGCACGCCCCGTAATTTGGGCAACCCCTGCTGGAGCCGGAGGAGTTGTGACCCGTTTTCAGAAGTTCACCGTCGCCGCCGTTCTGGCCTTCGCCACCGTCGCCTGCCAGGACCCCGTCGACAAGGCGGCCAAGGCGCGCATCTTCTCCCCCGAGGACCCGCCCAAGGTGGTGGCCTCGGCCGCCGAGAAACTGCCCCCCGAGGACGTCGCCGACAACCCCCGGGTGGCCCGCCGCATCCTCTCCATGGATGCCGCCGAGGTGACCGAGCGTCTCGGCCCCCACTCCTACAAGGCCACCGTCAGCTACGAGTGGGCCGGCGCGCAGGGCACCGTCCCCGTCAAGCTGACGGAGACGCGCACCTTCCGGGCCGGCCCGGGCGGTGTCAGCGGGGACTTCCATGGTCTGCTGGAGAACAGCCGGGACCAGGGCCTGGAGGTGATGCGCGTGGGCGGCCAGGTGTTCGCCCGCAACCGCTACGGCACCTTCCGCCAGCGTCTGCGCGACCGCGGCATGGCCGAGCGCACCCGCGCCGAGCTCACCGGCGCCATCCGTGACGTGGACGCGCTCTTCCGGGGCCGGTTGCACCTGGCGCCCCGCGGCACCGTCACCTACGAGGGCCGCACCGCCTGGAACTACGCCGTGGAGCTCGGTCCGGAAGGCGACACCGGCACCACGCCCCAGGTGCTGCCCGCGCTCGTGGAGCCCAAGGGCGGCCGCGACGAGACCACGAAGCGCCGCCTGGCCTTCTTCGAGCACCGCACCCCCAAGTCCCTCAGTGGCGAGGTGGTGGTGGATGCCCAGACGTCCGTCGTCCTCAAGGTGCGCCTGGACGGCCGCATCACCGTGCCCGCCAATGACGCCGCCGGCGCCGCCGAGCTGCGGGTGGTGCTGGATTCCGCCCTGAGTGAAATCGGGAAGGACCCCCAGTTGAAGCCGCCGGAGAGCTTCCTGCCCGACGCGGACAAGCCGCAGGGCATCGCGGACGCGCTGGATCGCTTCGGAATTCCCCGCAACAAGCCCGAGGGCGCAGAGGGAACTCCCAGCACCGGCACCCCCACGGACGAGCCCGGGGACGAGGAGGGAAACTGACCCGCCAGGTGTCGCGCGGGAGGCAGGCCGCTACAGGGAGGCAGCGGCCTGTTGGAAGAAAATTTGACCCGATACTTGCGTTCTCTAGAATCCTCGACGGTTGCGGCCCAGGCGCGTCCGACATGAATGGATGTTCAGGGGCCCACGAGCAAGGGAGCGGAGATGGAGCGCAAGGTCGGTAGCAGCACGACGGTGACGTCCAAGGAGGTCAAGGCGTCGCTGGAGAAGGCGCACACCCTGACGTCCGAGGAGGAGAAGGTCCTTCGCCTGCGGCACGGGGCCGGGACCTCCAGCAAGAGCGCACCGCTCCCTCGTGCCGCTGGAAACAACGAGGAGCTGGGTGACGAGCTGCTCCTCATCGAGATGCAACTCATGAAGGCCATGCGCGAGCGCACCGGCCAGACGAAGTCGGCCAGCAAGCCCAAGGTGGCCACCGCCGCCAGCGCGACGAAGGACAAGATCGTCCGCGCGCTGCGCAAGAAGAAGTAGCCACCACGGCCCCGTTCCCGGGGCTGGCGCTCAGCGGTCGAGCAGAGCCACGAGGCGGGCACCCGCCTCGGGGAGCGCTAGTCCTTTTGCCGAAATCTCCGTGGAGAGCGCTTCGGCGTCGTCGGTTCCCCCGCGCCCGAAGAGCCCCTGGAGCCAGCGGCCCGCGGCGGGGTTGCGCCACCAGTCCTCGTTGAAGCGCCCGGTGAGCTGCGCGGTGAGACGCGCCTCCAGGGCCCAGCCGCGCAGGTAGCGCGTCACGTAGAGCTGCGGGTCCACGTCGAAGAGGAAGAAGCCCGGGTGCGGCTCGACGAAGAGCGCGCGGCGCTGGGCGTCGGCGTACTCCTCGGCCCGCTCGGGCGAGGGGCCGCGCGTGTAGAGGGACAGCTCATAGGGCAGCTTCGCGCAGTGGCGGCGCAGCACGGTGAGCCCCTGGAAGGCGGCCAGGCGGGTGACGTCGCGCGCGGTGGCCGAGGGCAGGCGCAGGTAGCGCTTGAGCCACTCCTCCTCCGTGAGGAGCCGCTCGAAGAGGGTGGCGAAGGCCTCGGTGACGGAGGCGTCCCCGAGCCGCCGCAGCTCCAGCGGCAGCTCCTCCTTCACGTGGGCGTGGTGCAGGGCGTGGCCGTACTCGTGCAGGAGGCTGCCCAGGGCGTCCAGGCCCGCGCGTCGCTGGAGGACGAGGCGCACCTCGCCCGGGACGCGCACGGAAGCGGTGATGGGACGCGAGGCCTTGCCGGGGCGCTCCTCGTCGTCGATGCGGATGCGGCCCTGGGCGGCCGGGTGGAAGCCCCACTCGCCGAGCCAGCGGATGACGGCGGGCAGCTCGTCCTCGCGCTTGAAGAAGCCGCTCATCCACGGGACCTGGGTGGCCGCCTGCAGGTCGTGCCTGCGCGCGTTGCCCGAGGGCAGGGGGCGCAGCGTGGGCTCCACCTTCTTGAGCATGTAGCCGAGCACGTCGCGGTAGGCGTCCTCGGTGAGGCGCAGCGTCTCCTGGGCGGCCTCGGCCAGCTTGTTCAGGTCGATGCCGGAGACGTCCTCGCGCAGGGCGACGTAGCTGGGGGCGCGGAGCCGCTCGGTGACGCGGAAGGCGGCCTCGCGGCGGGTGCCGTAGCGGCCCCGGTTGTCCCAGAGGAAGCCGCCCGTGGCGCTCTCGAGCAGGGCGCGCCGGCCGCGGTTGGGCTCATGGGGCAGCTGGCCGAGCGCCTCGCCGAAGGAGAGGGTCTGGTCGTCCACGGAGAGGCGGGCGCGGGCCTCGAGCTGGGCCACGGCCTCGGCCTCGGGGGCTGCGAGGGCCTCCTCGACCTGGGTGGCGATGAAGTCGCGCAGGAGGCGGAGGCGGCGGACACCGAGCAGGTCGCCCTTGGCCTGGGCCTTGGGGACGGCCTCGGTGGCGGCGGCGAAGGCCTCGGCGGAGGCGATTTCGGGCGAGTCCTCGTAGAGCTCGCGGAGGGGGAGGTCCGGGGAGAGGCCGGCGGCGTGGCGGTAATGGAGGGTGGCCAGCTGGGCGAGGAAGTCGTCCAGGCTCGCGCGCAGGGAGGGGAGGGGA
Source organism: Archangium violaceum (assembly GCF_016887565.1). Lineage (NCBI taxonomy): Bacteria > Pseudomonadati > Myxococcota > Myxococcia > Myxococcales > Archangiaceae > Archangium > Archangium violaceum. Next base: position 10,170,786 of record NZ_CP069396.1, on the reverse strand, counting down.
CGGTCCATGGGGGGCCGCAAGGTAGACACTTCGTCCCCCGGGGAAAAGGCCCGAGCGAGCCGAGCGTGGCGCGGTGGACCCTCCGTCCCTGGGAAAGGCCCGGTTCACGAGGCAGCGGGTTTCGGAATGGCCCCCAGCTCGAGGAACATCGGCCGTGGTTCGGGTCTGTCGCCGAGATGGCCGGCCCTGGCTCCGAGGTCGATGAACCCGAGTTTCTCGTAGAACGGGACGGCTTCCGGTTTCGCGTCGACGACGACCCCGAGGCAACCCAACTCATCGGCCAGGCGGTGGGCGAGCACGAACACGGCGCGAAGAAGGCCGCTTCCGACACCGCGCCCCTGTGCCCGTTCATCGACGGCGAGCCGTGCCAGGCGGAGTACGGGGAGCGGGTATTGCGGCAACTTCTTGCGCCGCGACCCGGGGAGGTCCGCGACGGCGATCTCGGAAGGTGCGACAGTCACGAAGCCGACGATCGTTCCGTCCTCGACCGCGACGTACGTCGTACCGATGTGATGGCGGAATTGGTTCTGTCCGGCGTAGCGATGGAAGAACCGGTCGAGATCGACGTTGCCCGAGCGGAATCCCGAGCGGTCGTCTTCCTGGAGCAGCCTACGGATTTCGAGGGCCACGACAGGCTACCGCGCCTTCTTGCCACCCATCAGCGCGCGGAGCGCCTTCGTTGGCTTGCGAGGGCGCCTGGCCAGAGCGGCCACGCGCTCGAACGTCTTCTGCTCCACCACGATTCGAGGCGGGATGATCAAGTCGGCCGGCAACTCGCGCAGCGCCTGAAGGTGGTGCAGCAGCGCCTCCTCGATGAGGCGGCCCTTCTTCACGCCATGGGCTTCCACATAGCGCTCGACGAGCTCCTTGGTGGTGTCGGAGACGTATGCGGAAATCTGGGTGTCGGCCATGGTGATGCCTCTCTACGAAAACGTAGAACGGAGTGGGGCCTGCTACAAGTCCGGGGCTCGAGAGCTCACCCCTTCGAGGTTTCCCGGGCAGCAGGCGAGCAACGGCCCCAGGGTCTCGTTCGTCCTTGGAATACCTCAGAGGGCACTCGCGGGCAGAGGCCGTGGCGGAGCCCCGAGCGCGGAGGGCACGTGCCCGCCGAGTTGCTCCAGCACCGCCGCGAAGTCCTGGGAATGCTGCCGGAGGGACAGCGTGTCCGTACCGATGATGTAGCGCTCCTCGATGCGCTTCAGGTCCGGCATGGGAACGACGGGCCGGAGGATGAGTCGCTTGAGGGTGGGCCAGGACAGACCCGTCATCTGGCAGGCGGCGGAGACGCCGAGGCGGTGCCACAGCCAGGGCGCCATCTGCTCGACCTCGGTGGTGAAGAGGGCGTCGTGCGCCGCCCAGGTGACGCGCTCCACGCGGACCCCATGCGCGGGGCACTGCGTGCGGCGTGGCGCGTAGCTCAGCCACACGGGCGTACGCTCCAGCGTGAGATGGCGCCACCGGCGCACCGGCTGCGTGTCGTAGCCACTCCAGAACTCGTTACAGATTCCGCACCGGCGCGCGGGCAGTCGTAACCGGACGTTCACCACCAGGCCGTGGGGTTGGAGGCTGGCACCGCGCACGCGCAGGCCCTCCAGTCCCAGCACACGCTCCAACATCTCATTCACTTCCTCATTCACTCCCACGCGCTCCATCGTCGTCTCCTTTGGAGGGCGTCGTTGCCCTCCCACACGCGGCGGCGCCCAATGCAAGGGGATGGCCAGGAACCCCTCCCGAGGGGAAACCGTGCGGAGTCGGGGGCCCGACCGTCTTCGGTGGGAGATGGCTGTCCACACGGAGCGAATCAGGGACGTGAAGGGCTGGTAACGTCCGGACGGATGAAGCGCCGAACCTTCCGAGTCGAATCCACCCTCACGGGCCGCACCGTGAGCGAAGCCCTGGCGGCGGAGCTGGGCCTGTCTCACGAGGCGGCGGAGCGCCTGGTGGGCGTGGGCGCGGTGTACGTGGCCGGGCGCCGATGCCGGGACGCGAAGGCGCGGCTGGCCCAGGGGCAGGTGGTGACGGCGGTGTTGGAGGAGGGCGGGGAGAGCTCGCTCGCGGAAGCTCCGGCGCCGGCTCCGAGCCTCCGGGTGCTTCATGAGGACGAAGACGTCATCGCGGTGGACAAGCCGGAGGGGATGACGGCGCAGCCCACGGAAGGGCGGGTGGGGGACAGTCTGGTGGACCGGGTGGGCGAGTACTTGAAGAGGCCCGCGGGGCTGGTGCACCGATTGGACCGGGAGACGTCCGGGGTGACGGTGTTCGGCAAGACGCCCCAGGCGACGACCGCGCTCGCGGAGGAGTTCCGCGAGGGCCGGGCTCGCAAGCGCTACCTGGCCGCGGTGGGCCCGGTGGAGCTGCCGTCCCAGGGCACCATCGACCTGCCACTGTCGAAGGACCCCTCCCGGCCGGGACGCTGGCGCGCGACCCGCGCCGCCAATGGGATTCCCGCTTTCACGGAGTACCGCGTGCTGCACGCGGGCAGGGACTTCTGTCTGGTGGAATTGCTCCCCCAGACCGGGCGGACGCACCAGCTGCGCGCGCACCTGACGGCGCTCGGGGCGCCCATTCTCGGGGACAAGCGTTACGGAGGCGCGGCGAAGGCCGGGGGGCTTGAGGCTCCCCGGTGTTTGTTGCACGCGCAGGCGCTGGAACTGGCGCATCCCCGGACTGGCGCGCCCGTGCGATTCGAGGCGCCCGTACCGGAGGATCTCTCCCGCTTCTTCGCGGCGGCGGGGGTCGTGGTTCCCTCTGGGCCCATTCGTCCGCTCGATGTGGCGGCCCGCGGGTAGAACCTCAATACCCTCACCCTAGCCCTCTCCCAGAGGGAGAGGGGACCTACACAGTGGCCAACCTGGTTGGACCCTCTCCCCCTGGGAGAGGGACGGGGTGAGGGTATCGGGAGCACTCGGGTTCCCCCCGTGCTCTGTCACTCGGTTGAGGGCACTGGAACACATACCCTCACCCTGACCCTCTCCCAGGGGGAGAGGGGATTAGGGCTTGCGCGCTCGTAACGGAAGGCGCAACCGCCACCAGGTCTCCCGGCCGGGCTTCCAACGGATGGCCAGCACCAGTGTCCGTTGTGGCCGCAACCACCGCAGGCGCAACACCGGCCCGTGTCGCGGCTCCAGTCCCTCGGGCGTCGGGCGGAAGCGCAGGCTCACGCGCAGGGACTCCAGTGTCGCCGCCGCTGGGAAGTGGCCTTGGGCCTCCAGCCACCGCGCGAACCGCCAGCCGTCCGCCAGGGGGCCTCCCTCGTGTGGCAGTGGCTCCTCCGCGGCATATCGATCGAACAGCGGATGCAGCTCGGTTCCGAGCGCGCGCGCCAGCTCCGGCCAGGTGGCCACCACCGAGTGCTCGCGCTTGTGCGCCAGGGCCTCCGTCGCCGCGCGCACCCGCTCGGGATCGAATCCGGGAGGCAGCTCCTCGTGGCCCGTCAACGCGGCCAGCAGCGCGGCCTGGGCCCGGGCGAGGGCCTCGCGATCCTCATCCGCCATGGGCCACCTTCCTCAGCTGCAACCGCCGCAACCTCCTCCTCCACAGCCGCCACCACAGCTGCTGCCACTGCTTCCCCCGTCTCCACCCGACGAGGGCGCCGGCATCAGGGCGCGCTGGAGGTCATCGAACTGCGTCCCCGTCAGCGCGGTGACGCCGAAGAGCCCCACCGCGAGCGCCACGTCACTGCCCGCGAGCACCGAGGCGTTCGCGCAGACACTGGTGCGCAGCGCTTCGTTGCGTCGGGTCAGCTTCTCGAGAGCGATGTCGCCCCGCTGGTTCCGGTGGGGTCTCCGCGCGCCGAAGAACAGCGCCGTGCCCAGGACGAAGAGGCACATCAAGAACAGGAAGCCGACCGGCCGATCCCTCATCATGCCGATCACCACCTTGGTCATGCCCACGGCGAATACTCCGAGCATGAGCAAGCAGGAGTAGAGCGCGATCCTCCCGGCGGCGGCGCGATCGGGAATCAGCTCCAATCGGAGGAGCGGGTGCTCCAGCCGCGCCCGCAGGGGCTGGGCGGTCTTCACCAGCTCCTCGACCGTCGCGCCGTTGGCCGTGGAATGGATCATCGCCTCCAGGGGATGGGGATGGGCGTGCAGCTTCTTGTGGATCGTCAGCTCCCGCTTCTCCGGGAGCACCTGGAGGTACTCCTGCCGGACGAGGTTGGCGACAGCGGCCTCGACGGCCCGCTCCATTCCGCCAGAGAGGAAGGAGACCTCGTACGGGTGGAGGTCGGTGATGCGCGCGTCCACCGGTCCGTCCGGCCCGAGCATGTACTTGCGCAGCCACCACGCGCCGAGCCCGGCCGAAATCGCCAGCACGGCGTAGAAGGCGAGGAACTCCGGTCCCGGAAGGTCGAAGGGGTTCACAGCCGGCCCTCCAGCTCATGGGCGACGCGTGCGGCGTTGTCCAGGCTGGCGAGCACGCGCTCGATGAGCACCTCGGGTTCGTCCAGCTCGGCGGTGCCCGCCTTGAGGGACAGGAGTTGGAGCAGCGCGGGGCCGTCCAGCGTGAACGCTTGTGCCGCGGCCTGGATCAGCGCGGCCTCGCCGCCCGGGGGGATGGGTTGGTTCGTGAGGCGCAGCAGCGTCTCCAACTCGACGAGGAGGGGCGAAGTGATGCTCACGAGCTGGGCGGAGAGGGTGGCGGGCTCCTCCACGAGCGCGATGTAGCGGCGGCGCAGGCGCAGCAGCAGGTTGCGCAGCTCCTGCTCCACGCGCAGCCGGATGTGCTCGGGCGAGACGCGCAGGTCGTGGAACGGGTCCTCTCCGGTGAGCACGAGGTGGTGGCGCTGGATGTCCAGGAAGCGGGTCGGGAAGACGTCGGTGGCTTCAGCCACCTCGGAGGGTTTGAGCAGCAGTGGCTCCACCCGCAGGGCCCGCCAGGCCCGCTTGATGGCGGGGGCGATGTCCCGCAGCTTCGGAGCCGAGGTGTCCCGGAGCAGCACCACCAGGTTCACGTCGCTGGTGCCCTTCCGGTAGCCACCCCGGATCGCGCTCCCGAAGACGATGAGCCCGGCCAGGTTGTCACCGGCGGCGCGGGTCAGGTCCTGTTGGAGCTCCTCCAGGAAGGGGCGCAGCTCCTCGGGGAGACGGGGGGCGTCGGTCAGGTCGGGGCGGGCTGTGGTGGATGGATTCACTCGGTCTGCTCCAGTCTGAGGCCCGGGAGGTTACACCAGGGGTCACGCGGCACAGGTGAAGTGCGGGTCACGCGGCGCAGGTGAAGTGTACGCCCTCGACCCAGCCGAGCGCCGTCAGGGCGCCGCGAATCTCCTCCCGGATTCCGCGCACGCCCACCGCCGCGACCAGGTGCGTGTCCTCCCGCGGTGCGCCCAGGGACTCCGGCGGCTCCACCGGAATCCCGTGGATGCGCGTGCCCACCTTGCGCGGGTGCACGTCGATGAAGCGCTCCACCCGGGCTCCCTCCGCGAGCAGGAAGCGCGTGAGGACGAGCCCTCCCGGGCCCGTGCCCCATACCGTCAGCGGCCGTCCCGCCACCTCCGGGCTGCGCGCCAGGTAGTGCGCCTTCACCCAGATGAAGCGCTTGTGCGCGTACCTCGGATCCGTACGCGTCAGCCTCCCCGAGCTGTCCCTCCAGCGCAGCAGCACCTCGGGCAGGTTGTGCATCCGGAGGCCGGCTTCGATGAGCTTCAACCAGAGGTGATAGTCCTCCGGGAAGTCGCCGTGCGCCCAGCCCCCGGCCGCCACCACCGCCTCCCGCCGCAGGCACACCGAGGGGTGGCAGATGGGACTCTCCACGAAGCGCTCGCGGTGGAGCCGCTCGGGGGTGGTGAGGCCGTTGAGCCACGTCGCGTAGTCCCTCATCGACGGGCTCACCGGCTGATCCTCCCGGAACATCTCCACGCCCGTGCCCACGCCGCCCAGTCCCGGGTCCGCCTCCAGCGCCGCGACGCTCGCCTCCAGCCGCCGGGGCAGCGCCTCGTCATCCGCGTCCATGCGCGCCACGTAGGGGGAGGTGGCATGCGCCAGCGCGAGGTTGAGCGCGGCGACGAGCCCCCGGCCTCCTCCGTCCAGCACCGCCACCCGGGAGTCCCTCGCCGCCAGCCCCCGCAGCACCTCTCGAGTACCGTCCGTGGAGCCGTCGTCCACCGCCAGCACCCGGATTTCACGCAGCGTCCCCCCGAGGAGGCTCTCCACGGCGCGTGCCACGGTGCGCTCGGCGTTTCGGGCGGGCAGGAGGACGGTGACGACCGGAGGCGGCATCCTGTGTAGACTGCCCCACCCATGGGTGGCGTGAGAAACGGCAAGGATGCCGGTTCGCCGGAAACGGCCGATGCGCGCCAGCGCTCGCCCGCTGGCATGCCTCCGTCCAGGGAGGGTGCTGACGTGCCCGATCTCGTGGAACGCCACCGCCAGAGTGCCTCCCGCCTGTTGAACGAGGGGCATGCGGCGCGGGCCTTCGGTGAGCTGGTGCGGGCCAGCCGCTCCCTGCCCATGACGCCGCGCCTGGCCTCGGTGCTCGTCGCCTTCTCGCTGCGCGCGGGGACCGAGGCCGCCGCCATCGCCCTGCTGTCCTCCGCCCTCGGCAATACCCGGGGAGAGACCCGCCGCGCCGTACGGCTCCAGCTCGCGCGCTTGCTGCGCCGGGTGAACCAGCTCCCCCGCGCCATCGAGGCCCTCCAGGCGCTCGTCGACGAGTCTCCCGGAGACCGTCACGCCCGCCGGCTCCTCGATGTCCTCTTCCGCCGCATCGGCCACGAGACCACGCCTCCCAGCGCCTTCGCCCCCCTGGAAGCGCGGGCACCCAGGCGCCAGGAGGAGCGCACCACCGAGGATCCGATCCATCGGAGCGAGACCGTCGAGTTCTCCTCGCCCTGGACGGAAGACGAGCACACGGTGGAGGCCTCGGGCCCGCCGGATGCGCGGTTCGCGCCTCGCGCTCCCCAACCCCCTGCCAGGGCCGCCGCGGAGCCATCCCCCGAGTCGCCGCGCACCGTCCTCGAGATGCCGGCCGTCTGGTCGCAGGACGAGGTCACCGCCGGGGCGTCCGAGCTGCCGTTCGGGGTCGCCGTGGCTCCTTCTGCTCCCCCGCGGGACGACTCCGCCGGGGCGGCCTTCAGCCACCGCCGTCTGACCCTGGAGGTCCCTACCGTCCGGCCGGAGGAGCCCTCCACCAAGGCTCCGGTGTCGCGGCTCAAGGCCCCGCTCATTCCGCCACCCGCCGGGCTCAAGGCCAACGCTCCCGTTCCCTGGAGTGGTGACGAGGACACGGAGCCCTCGCGCCAGCTGGTGCCCCGGCAGGAGGATCCGGAGGAGGCGCGCCAGGAGGCCCAGCTTATCGCGCGCCGGGCGTGGCGCGAGCTGGCGCAGTTCTACCTGGCCCGCGCGGATCGCGCGAAGGACCTGGCGGTCCGCACCGACATCCTCACGCGGCTCGCCGAGCTGCTGGAGGACGAGCTGAGGGATCCGGCGGGCGCCGCCCGGGTGTACGGGCAGATCGTCGCCCTCACCGGAGACAAGGCCGCGCTCGCGGAGCAGGTCCGGCTGGTGTCCGAGCACGGTGACGGCGACGAGTGGGTGGTGCTGCGCGTACTCGACGAGGCGGTGCAGCGCGCGAGCAACCCCCGGGCCCGTGCCGCCGCCTTCCTGGCTCGCGGCGAGCGGCTGCTGTCCACCGGCGAGGTGGCCCGGGCGCGCGCGGACTTCGAGGCGGCGGCGGCCATCAATCCCGGCTCGCTCCCGGCGCTGATGGGGCTCGCCCGATGCGCGCCCGAGGCGGACCGGGCCCGTGCCTGCGAGCGCCTGCGCGTGGCGCTCGCCGCCGTGCCCCGCCGCTCGCCCTACCGCGTGGAGGGATTGCGGTGCCTCGCGGAGATTTCCGGAGGGCCCCTCGTCAACGCGAAGCTGGCGTACTGGGCCTGGACGGAGGTGCTCGCGGAGAGCCCCGAGGACGTGCACGCCCAGGACAAGCTCCTGGCGCTGGCGCGGCAGCTCGGGGACAAGGCCGGATTCAGCCGCCTGCTGCGTGCCCGCATCGACCGTGAGCCGCGCGGGCTGGTGGCGCGCAAGGCCCGGCTGGAGCTGGTGGCCACGCTGGAGGCCCTGGGAGACCGCGAGGCCGCGCTCGCCGAGCTGCGCCAGGCGGTGCGCTTCGAGCCCGGTCACAAGGAGGCGTGGCTGCTGCTGGTGGACCGGCTCATCGCGCTCAAACAGCACGGCGAGGCCGCGTGGGCCCTGGAGCACGCCGCCACCGCCACCGAGGATGATGAGGAGCGCCTGGGCACGTGGGAGCGCCTCGCGCGCTTCTGCCGCGAGACGCTCGGGGACGCGGCCCGAGCGCAGGTGTACGCCAACCGGGCGGACAACCTCCGCAAGGCCATCTCGGAGCGCACGGCGCCCACGCTGCACCCCGAGCCGCCTCGCAGCGCCGCCCCCAAGCGCGAGTCGAGCGGTCCGCGCACCGGCGTCCTCATTCCTCCGCCCGGCGCGGTGGAGCTCACGCCCACGCCAGCGGCGCCAGCGGCCCCGCCACCCGCCGCCGAGCCGGAGTCGGCGCGCACGGTCCTCGAGATGCCCGCGGTCGGCGAGCTGCTGGGCACCTGGAAGCCAGAGGCCCCCGCCAAGGCGTCCGCGCCCGCTCCCGCTCCCGCGCTCGAGCCTCCCGACGCACCCGTGCCCGTGGAGATCACCCGGGTCATCGCCTGGGAGGCGCCTCCCGGGAAGATGGACCCCGTGCGCCGCCGTGTCCGGGGAGGACCCGGCCCCGCCGAGCCCTCCGTCCCCACGGTGCCTCCCGCGCCCGTCAAGCCCGCGCCGGCCGCGGCCCCGGTGGAGGCGCGGCCGGCGGCCATCGAGCGCGTGCGCGAGCGTCCGCTCGAGGCGGCCGGCTATCGGGAGCTCTCGGCCTTCTTCATGAGCCGGGGCGACACGGCGCGTGGCTCGCTGATGGCGGAGGTGGCCTCGGCGCTCGAGGGCGGGAAGGATATTGTCCCCCGGCCTCCGCGCCGGACGCTCACCCCCGAGGAGCGCGCGGGCCTTCGCCATCCCGGCCTGCGCAAACCGGCGGGAGAGCTGCTCGCCTCCGTGGGCCTCGCCCTCTGCCGCCTCTTTCCCACCTTCGGACGGGCCGCGGGCTCCACCGAGCCCCTTCGCTCGGATGCGGGCCCCGGTGCACGGGCCGCCCAGGAGGCGCTGCTGTTCGTCTCGCGCATCCTCGACGTGCAGATTCCGGAGGTCTTCCTCTCCGAGGACGAGGGCCCTCCCTTCACGCTCGTCCACCCGGGGGCCCCGCGCTTGTTGGTGGGGCGGAGCGCGGTGCGCCAGGTGCTGCCGGAGCCGGAGCTGCGCTTCTTCGCCGGGCGGGCCCTGGCCAGCCTCGGGCCGGATCTGCTCGCGCTGCGCTGCTTGAAGAAGGACCAGTTGCTGCGCGCGGTGGCCATCCTGGCCTCGGTGCTGCGTGGAGGCTCGGAGCTCGGCCCCGAGTCTCGCGTGGTGCGAGATGCGCTGCACCCCAGTGCGCGCTCGCGGGCGCTGCTGCTGCTGGAGTCGGCCCAGCGAGAGTTCGATGCCTCGGCGCTCGCGGAGGCGGCGCGCCACTCGGCCAACCGCGCGGGATTGGTGGCCTGTGGAGGCCCGGGACCGGCCGTGGCGGCGATGCGGGCCCTCAAGTCCAGCGAGCAGGAGCTGGTGGAGCTGGTGCGCTTCGCGGCCTCGGAGCGCTACCTCCCGTTGCGCGGCTGAGCGTCAGCGGACCTGCACCTTGAAGGTGAGGGCGATGAGCCGTCCTCGCTCACCACCGAAGTCGTGGTGGTAGGCGAGGTCGAGCCCACCTCCTGGCGTCAGCAGGCCGATGCCCACGCCCAGCTCCGAGGCGCGGGTGAAACCATTCCAGGTGTAGCCGGCGCGGATGGGGAAGCTCTGCCCGAGGACGTACTCCACGCCACCGCTGTAGGTGAACGTGGTGCGCTTGTACGTCTCGAAGTCGGCGCGCACGTCGGCGGCGACGGTGAGGAGGCCGGCGAGGACTCCGGCATGGGCGGAGTAGTAGCGGGTGAGCTCGGGATTGCCGGTGCCGATGAGGTTGTGACCGGAGACACCGAGGGCGAAGGCCTCGCTGGGGCGGAAGAGGATGCCGGCGTCGCCGGTGACGGCGTTGGCCTGGCGGGCCCCGCGCAGCAGCAGGTAGCGGGTGGAGACGCCGATGAGGAGACTGTCGGCGAGGGGCAGGGCCATGGACACGGTGTTGATGTGCGCGGTGGCCCGCTGGGGGCCCTTGCCGAGGGTGACGAGCTGATAGGTGACGCCGCCGGCGAGCACGCTGGTGGACGAGTCCGCGACGGCGACCATGCCGGAGGCGTCCTTGCCGACCCAGTCCCAGGTGCCGGTGAGCTCGATGCGGTAGGTGTGGAAGGCGGCGAGGGCGGCGGGGTTGCCGGTACCGGCCTCGGCACCTACCCCGAGGGCGCGCCAGGCGCCGCCCAGGCCGTAGCCGCGAGCGCTCTGGAGGTTGCGCAGGTCCTCGGCGAGGGGATGGCGGTAGAGGGAAGGCGCGGTCTCCTCCTGGGCATGGGCGGGGGCGGACAGAGCGAGGGCCAACAGGAGGAGCATCAAACGGTGCCACATGGGGGGGCATCCTAACTGCCTTGATGGAGGGGAGGGCCATCACTAGATTCGGCGCCCCATGTCCACCCCATCCACGACGAGAGCCGCGTTGCGCTTCGTGTCGGCCACCAAGGCCCTTTCCCAGGAGCTGTTCGACAGGGCAGCGGTGAAGAGGGCGCTGCTCGTGATGGGAGTGCTGGCATCGGTGAGCGCGGGCGCATACGTGCTGCCCGGAGGGTCCATCCTGCGCCGGATGATGGGGGCGAGGGAGGAGCTGAATCTCTCGGCGGTGAAGGCGGACGGCTCGTTGAGTTTCTACGGACCTGGGGTGAAGGAGGCCGGGGCGGCGCTGGGCCTGCCGGCGGATCGACCGGAGCTGCAGGCGGACGGAACGATGTACCTGAAGGTGCCGGGGCGCTGCCGTTTCGAGGCGAAGGCACTGGAGGGGAACACGGTGGCGACGGTGGTGTCCGGGGGCCGCAAGCGGGTGGAGGGCACGGAGATTCCGGCGCTGACGGAGGCGGTGCAGCAGGTGTGCGCGCTGCTGGCGGTGAGGGCGGAATCAGCGGTGGAGGGGCGCGAGCTGGTGGAGACGTACCTGCGCTCGCTGGGGATCGAGCCCCGGACGACGTCACTGGGACGCTTCGGAGGCGAGGTGGCGTACGTGTTGGGAGGGGCCGCCGAGAGCAAGCCGCAGTTCTGGGTCTACAAGGAGGGCTTCCGTCCGGCGCGAGTGCGTTACAAGGACGGGAAGGGGACGGCCTGGGACGTGCGCTTCCTGGACTACAGCTCGCCAGCGACGGGCGAGACGGTGCCGCGGACGCTCGAGGTCTGGCGTGGAGGGGAGCGGGTGATGCGCTACACGGTGCTCACGGGAGACACGAGGGCAAAACTCGCGGACACGCTCTTCTGAGTGAGCCAAACCCTCCCTCTCCCACCGGGAGAGGGTCGGGGTGAGGGTATCGCGCTCCTAGGGTCGAGCCCGTGTCTGCTCCCTCTCCCTCTGGGAGAGGGCTGGGGTGAGGGTCATGGCCGCCAGGCCGCTGTGCAAGCACTCCAGGCCCGTGGGGCATCGGCAAAAGCCGAGCGACGTTGCAGAAATAGATGCTTTGTCTCTGAACGAGCTGACGGGCGTTCCCGTCCCATGCCAACGCCGTCTCCCGAGGCCGATGAGGACACACCCATGAGGGACAATCGCTTTCCGAGCACCCAGCCGACCTGGCGTCCGGCCAAGCCCAAGAAGATGGGGAACCCGGTATCGAAGATGACCCTGGTGGCGGGGCGTCGGATTGGCGGGGCGCTGCGAGCGGAGCAGGCCCGGCAGCAGAAGCGGCGAGACACCCGGCGCTGAGAAGATCGCCGAGCCGGAGGAAGGTGGCATCCTGGGTGGGAGGAGGCGAGAGAGGCTCGCCCGGGAGGAGCCATGTCCGAGGAAGATCGGCGCAAGTGGAACACCCGCTACCGGGAGCAGGAGAAAAGGCAGGAGCCTTCCGTGTTCCTGCGCTCGCTGGCGGACCAACTGCCGAGCACGGGCCGTGCGCTCGACGTGGCGGGAGGCTCCGGGCATGACGCGCTCTGGCTGGCGAGGCGTGGCCTGGAGGTGACCCTGGTGGACGTCTCGGACGTCGCGCTCGAGCGGGCCGCGGAGGAGGCGCGCGAGTCGCGGGTGGCCCTCCGGGTGCAGCGGTTGGACGTGGAGGTGGAGCCGCTTCCTTCCGGCCCCTTCGACGTCGTGCTGTGCCTGAACTTCCTCTTCAGGCCGCTGTTCGCCGGGTTCGCGAAGGTGCTCGCGCCGGGCGGGCTGCTCGTCTTCGCACAGCCCACCCGGAGCAACCTTCAGAAGAACCCGCATCCCTCGGCGCGCTTCCTGTTGGAGGATGGCGAGCTGCCCCGGCTGATCCAGTACCTGGAGGTCGTCTCGTACACCGAGGCGTGGACCGGGGAGGACCGGCACGAAGCGAGACTGGTGGCGCGCCGCGCACGATGAAGGACGCAGGTGAAGGGAGTTCCCATGGAGTGGCTCTGGAGTCCGGGTGGTATCTGTGTGCTGTGGCTCGTCCTGCACTCCGCCGACTATCTGCTCACCGTCGCGACGGCGAGGCTGAAGAGGCGGGGAAACCTGGTGGAGCGAGTGCAGTCCGGGGGAAGCATCGAGCTCAATCCCATCTTCCAGCAGGTGGTGGACAAGGGGCAGTGGCTGTCGCGGCGTTTCATCGTGACGCTGGTGCTCGGGGCGCTCGTGTTTCCCGGGGCCGCGGCGTACTTCCTCTGGGTGGAGGACTCCCTGGGGTGGTCCGTGACGAGGGACCTGGTGGAGGCCCTGTGTGGAGGCCTCGTGATGACGCGCTTCGCGGTCATCTCCATCCACCTGCAGAACCTCGCGCTCTTCCGCCGGATGCTGCGGGTGCCCGAGGCGGCGATCGTCAGCCTGCGCTACGACCGCGGCACGGTCATGGCGGTGAGCCGGGCGCGGAAGCTCGAGGTGGCGGGGTTCTGCGCCATCGCGGCCCTCGTGAGCGGCCGGCCCTTCTTCCTGGGAGGGCTCGTCTGCGTTCTGGCGCTGGTCGCCGCCATCTATCGCTGGGAGCGCCGGCAGGTGCCCGCGGCGCCGGCCACCAGGCCCTCGGCCTGAGTTTCAGGGGGGCGCGGCTCCGGGTTGAAGGGTTTTCGACGCTCGACGCATCGGGTGCTTGAGCGGGGAGTCGTGGCGTCAACAATGCGCCGCATGATCCCTTCCCGCATGGAGTTTTCCTCGCGCGCGGCCACCGGGCTGCGCGTTCTCCTCGGCTGCCTGTCGCTCGCGGTGTTCGTCGCCTGTGATGACCCCGGCTCCGAGCCGTCCAAGTCCACGCCCATCACCCAGGCGCGCACCCAGGAGAATGGCTCCACGGTGACCGTGGAGGGCTACGTCACGGTGGTGCCTGGGAACTTCTCGTCGGCCCTGGGCAACGAGGGCTTCGCCCTCCAGGACAACACCGGGGGCATCTACGTGAAGCTGGCGGAGAAGCTCGACTTCGGGCTGGGCACCCGTGTCCGCGTGACGGGCAAGCTCAACGACGAGGCCAATCTGCGCATCCTCGAGAGCGAGTCGGCCTCCGTCGAGAAGCTGGAGGGCACGCAACTGGTGACGCCCAAGGAGGTACGCACCGGCGACGTCAAGGAGTCCACCGAGGGCCTGCTGGTGCGCATCTCCGCCAACGTGACCCGGGCCGTCCACGAAGAGCTGCCCTACGGCTACGAGCTGTATGTCGATGATGGCTCGGGAGAGGTGCAGGTGTACGTCCACGGCTCGGCCGGCTTCGATTCGGAGACGTTGCGCGCCCTGTCCGTGGGGCAGCGCATCGAGGTGACGGGCTTGTCGGCGCAGTACGAGAGCACCTACGAGGTGGCGCCCCGGCAGCCCTCGGATCTCGTGGTGCGGTAGCCCACGGGGTGGTTTCTCGGAGAGCCCCGCCGTAGAAGAGGGGCGCCATGTCGCTCCAGAAGATCTCCGTCCCTCGCGAGTCCGCCGGCGAGCGGCTCGACAAGTACCTCTCGGCGCACGTGCCCGGACTCTCGTTGGAGCGGGCGCGTGTGCTCATCGAGCAGGGCCACGTGCGCATCCGCGGCAAGAAGTGCCAGGCCTCGCGCAAGCTCTGGGGTGGCGAGGAGATTGAAGTCAGCCGGCCCCCGCCGAAAGCCCCGGCGAGACGCTCGGTGGAGGGGCCCGAGCTGCCCGTGCTCCACGATGACGCGGCGCTGGTCATCGTGAACAAGCCGGCGGGCCTGGTGGTGGAGCCGTCGGGGAACGTGCCCTCGGTGGTGGAGCTGCTGGCGGCGAGGCTGCCGCCGTTCGACGTGGAGGGGCTGGCGCAGCCGGGAGTGGTGCACCGGTTGGACCGCGAGACGAGCGGGTGTCTGGCGCTCGCGCGCACGGATGAGGCCGTGGCGGCGCTCGACCGGGCGTTCCAGGAGAAGCGGGTGGACAAGCGCTATTGGGCGCTCGTGCTGGGAGAGACGCCCGAGAGTGGCAGGCTCGAGGCGCCGTACGGGAGGGATCCGAAGGACCCGAGACGGTTCACGACGAAGGTGCGCTCGGCGCGGCGAGCGGCGCTCTCGTACGAGGTGCGCGAGCGGCTGAAGGGGGCGACGCTGGTGGAGGTGAAGCTGGAGACGGGGCGCACGCACCAGATTCGCGTGCAGATGGCGGAGGCGGGACACCCGGTGCTCGCGGACTCCCTGTACGGCCCGGAGGAGACGCGAGCGCACCCGGCGGCGAAGGCACTGGAACGCCATGCGCTGCACGCGCTCCGGCTTTCGCTGCCGAGCCCCCTCACGGGCGAGCCGGTGAGCGTCGAGGCTCCGCTGCCCGAGGACTTCCAGCGGGCCCTGGCGATGCTCCGGGGATGAGGGCCGAGGACCGCGAGGTCCGTGTGCTATCGAGCACCGTCCGACACTGGACGAACAGATGACTCCGGGGGTCGTATATCCGGGATCCCACCGCCTGGGATGGGCTCGTAAATGCCTGGAATGATTGGACTCCGGAACCGTTCTCCGTGAGGGGAGGGGTGGGGTCCACCGTCGGGGATGCCCCGGGGCATGTCAGACCCCTGGGGTAGTTTGCGTCCTTGCTGCTGAACCGGAACCGACGCGCCATCGGCGTGGAGGAGTGTGTCAGCCGCAAGGGGGTTCCATGCGAACGAAGCTGTGCGTGTTGGGGGCGGTGTTGGGGACGGCGTCGGTGCTGCCGGTGGTGTGCACGCCGGTGGAGGCTCCGACACAAGAGCGGAAGCAGGAGGAGCAGCGGGGCGGCGTCTCGCGGCAGGCGGGACGGCCGTTCGAGGGGCACGGGTTCGAGCGGCTCTCGCCGGTCGAGGTGCCGGTGGTTCCGGCGAGCCACATGTCGGACGAGCCGAAGCACCCGTGCGAGCTCATCACCGTGATGCAGGTGCCGTGCGACCCCACGGCGGCCACCTGCGAGTACACCTACTGGGAGTGCCCGCGGAACGTGAAGCCGCTGAGGGCATGACGGAGTGACAGAGCGGCCCGTGCGCGGGCCGCCTCGGCGCGGCGGGTCGGGCTCCTTCTCGGGGGCTTGGCTCGCCGCGCCGCCGTTTTCTGCCCCAGGGGAAACCTGTGAGGACCCTCTGGGTCCTGAGTGGGTTTGCGGCACTGGTGGGTCGGGCTAAGGTCATGCCCGATTTCCTCCAGGAACATGGCCAGGGACGCGCTCTTCAAACCGGGACGGGAGTCCTTCATCCCGAAGCAGCACTATCGGGACAAGGGTTCGCCGAAGGACCCTGACGACCAGTTCATGCGCTGGATCAATCTTCCGCGCAGCGGGATGGCGAACGCCCCGGGTATTCGAGCGCTCCGGTATCTCGCGAAGCCACCGTTCACGAAGCTCCCCTCCGTCCTGGTCCTGGTGACGAAGAAGTCAACCACGGGTGGTAGCTACAACCCCTGGGATGACGTCATCGATCTGGAGCAGGGGACAGTTCTTTATTGGGGTGACGCGAAGCTGCATCAACGGAAGCGCTTCACGGACTTCCCTGGCAACCGGACCCTCGAGAAGATCTGGGCAGCCGTCAACGCTGGCAAGCGAAGTGAGCTGCCACCCATCCTGCATTTCGTGAAGCATCAGAGTGGCTGGGTCACCTTCACGGGTCTTTGCGAGATGACGGCGCTGTGGCCAGACCGCTTCAAGGAGAAGGGAAGGTTCGTCGATAACTACCGTTGTCGGCTGCGCATCCTCGGTTCGGCTCCGATCCCTGTGTCCTGGCTCCACTCACGCAGATGGGCGGGGACGCCAGAGGAAGCTCTGCGCGGAGCCCCCGAGGCGTGGAGTTCATGGGTTCAGGGAGCCAGTCATCCTCCATCCGTGAGGCTGGTGGCCGAGCCCATGGAGGTGCCATGGGCGGCTGATGTCAGCAGCGCCATGGGACAGGGGTTCTCTTCCGATCCTCGGATCCGCAAAGCCGTTGAGCTTGAGGCCATGAAGCGGGCCCGAGAGCACTTCCAGAAGAAAGGCTTCACCCGGATTGATGATGTTTCGCGCCAGAGGTCCTTTGACCTTCACGCGCGGGACGGAGAGCGCGAGGTCTTCGTCGAGGTGAAGGGCACTCAAACAGCCGGCTCCCGAGTCTTCCTGACCAGCAAGGAGGTTGAATTCGCAAGGCACAACAAGAACAAGATGGCCTTGTATATCTTTCACTCCATGCGGGTTCGTGAAGTGAATGGAGAGATGATCGTCGAAGGTGGGGCGGAGCGGGTGAGCGATCCTTGGGATGTGGATAGCGGCACCCTCGACATCGCTTCCATCACGTACTCCTACGCGCTTCCGTAGCACCGCGCGCGCGGTCCGCCCGACAGAGGTGTTCGACGGCGCTGGTACTGGACGGCTCAGGTCATGTTATACGCATGAACCGTGAAGGTCATGTGCATGCCACTCCGTCTCGAACGGGCCGCCGTGATGGCCCTGTTCCTCTGCGCCACCGTCGTCAGGGCCCAGCAGCCGCCCGAGGTCCGTGTGCGCCGCGAGCAGCATCTCGTGCTCGCCCGGGTACCCGTTGGGAGTGAGCCGGAGCTGAGGGTTGCCCCAGGCCTCCCTACCGTCATGCGCTTCGACGCGGAGGTGGTGCATGTCGAGGTGAATCACGAGGGGCCAGGGCGCCTCGTCTGGGTGGACGTGGCCGGACACTCCCTCTTGCTCGAACCGCGGCGGGAATTGGCCTCCGACGAGAAACTACCGCTGGAGGTAGTCCTCGCTCAGGGCCCGATGCGCACCCGGGTCGTCTTCCAACTCGTCTCGCGTCCCGGTGAAGTGGACGCACGGGTGGACGTGGAACTGCGCCCGCGCTCCGTCCGGCCGGAACTGGAGCAGGAAGTTGCATCGTCCCGGCGCGAAGACGGCCCGTTCTCCCGCTTGGTGTTCTCGGGCGTGATGGGCAAGTCCGGTATCACCGCCGGCATGTTCCGGGGCAGAACCGTTGGGCGCGGGGTACTCGCGAATACCGCGTGGGACTACCGGGCGGCTCATGGGCGGGCCATCACTTTCATCGTGCTCAATGTGGGAGCGAGGCCCTGGTTTGCCTCGGAGGTCGTGCGTTTGCCGGTGGCGGGTGAGGTGAGCGAGGAAGGCAGTGGATGGACGGTGAGCATGGCGGCTCCCATCGAGCCAGGGAGCACCGGCCTGGTGGTGTTGGAGTCGGTGGAGGCGGCGGGGGTGCCCGTGCGCCTGGAGGTGCGGGAGGCGGGTGGAATCCGAAGTGTGCGGGTGGAGGAGTCGCGCTGATATGGATGCCCACGCGGAATGGAAGAGCGGAGCGCTCGTGCGCCGGTGGCTGGTGGGTTATCGGGGGGCGTTCGTCCTGGTCGCGGTCCCGTTGGTCGTGTTTGGTACGGGGCTCGTCACCTGCTCTCGCGGAGGGCAGCCTGCGGAGGGGGGCCGGGTTGCTCTACCCTCCGAGTCCAATCACCTGACACAGGAAGACTCCCTCATGTGTGAATCGAAGACTCTTGCCAGTTCCTCGCCGGCTCCCGAGGTAGAGCCCCCCACGCTGGACATGGACTTCATGAAGTCGCTCGCGGCGGCTGTGTGTCTGGTGTCGGCCGGGTGCGCCAGCGTGCCGGTGAGTCCCTCCTGGCCCCAGGATTGTCCCCAGGAGGCGCTCGCCGCCATGAGCATCAGGGGCTTCGGACCGGGCACTCAGGGCTATGTCACGCTCGACATCAACCGGCCGGGTGCGCTGAGCCAGTTCGACGATTTCCGCGCGGGGCCCATCGTGAGCAGCATCCGAGAGTTGGATGCGGTCGACCTGCTGCCACTGGGCACGAAGTTGTACGGGTTCATGTGGACGGGCGGAGACAAGGTCCACACCTACTGGACCCGGGCGGAGTTGCCCAACGGGGCGAAGATGCCGGTGTGCATGGTGCTCGGCTTCGACGAGCAGGGGGGATACTGGAAGGAGCCGGGGACGCAGCCGGGCACCTTCAGCATCAGCAGGCAGGCCCCCATGACGGTGACGCGCCGCTTCGAGCGGCCCGAGTAACGCGCGATTCGCGCGAGGTTCCCTCATGGGTTCTGAGCCCTCTGTCCCACCGCGCTTCTTCTACCTGGAAGAAGACGCCCACGGCTCCCGTTTCGATACCGATGCCAATACGGTCGAGCCCATCAACCTCGGAGAGGCCCCCCGTTGCTCGCGGTGCGGCGATCCTATCGGGATGCTGACGTGGCTGCCGCCCTATCGCGTCGATCTGGTGCTGCACGGTGAGGAACTTGGGGATTTCCTTCATCTTTCCGGGGATGACCTGCTTGTGTCCAAGCGGTTGGCCCAGGCCTTGCGCGACGAGGGCCTCACGGGACTCGAGGGCTTCCATCCAGTGGAGGTTATGCGGGTGCGCAGGAAGCGGCGAAGCCCCAAGCCATCAAATGTCCCTCAGTACTTCACCGTCAGGCCCTGCCTCGGTCGCGCGGCGGTGGACCTTTCGCGCAGCCGCATTCGTTACGGGAAGACTCCCACCTGTGAGGAGTGCCGCTGTGAGGGCATTGATGCCATTCACGGCTTCACCCTGGAGTCGGGCACCTGGCAGGGGGAGGACATCTTCCACCCCAGGGGGCTCCAGGGGGTCCTGACCGTGTCCGAGCGCTTCGAGCGCTTCGTGGCGCGGCACGGGTTCACCAACATGCGGCTGACGCTCAGCGAGGAGTACGTGTGGAACCCTCGGGGACCCCACCCGTTGACCACCACGAAACAGGGCTCCGCGTAAGACGTCCTTCTGCCTCCAGCACCCCCAGTGCATTCCCGGACATCGCGCGCGTCCACGGGGTGCACCGTGGCCAGAAAACTACCGGTGTCAGAGGCCGCCGCTACAGTGCTCCCCTGTCGCCTTGAGCCCCTCGAACCTCGCCTCCGTTGCCGTCGGCCGTCCTGTCCGGGGCGAGTTCACCTACGTCGTCCCCGACGGTCTCTCCGGCCGTCTGTCGCCGGGCCAGCGCATCCTCGTGCCCTTCGGCCGCAGCATGTCGCTCGGCTTCTTCCTCGGGCCCGCCACGCCTCCTCCCGAGAGCGAGAGCGTCAAGCTCAAGCCCATCATGAAGGTGCTGGAGGACTCGCCGTCCCTCCCTCCGGACCTCATCGCGCTCCTGCGTTTCGCCGCCGAGCACTACCGCTACCCGCTCGGTGAGGTCATCAAGAGCGCGCTTCCCCCCGGGCTCACCAAGGCCGAGGAGGAGAAGCAGGCGAAGCCCGACGTGCAGGAGTTCGCCGTGGCGCTCGTCCCCGAGGCGCCCGCCGTCCTCCGCCGCGCCCCCGCGCAGTCCGCCGCGCTCGCCTATCTCCTCGCGGTGGGCGGCCGCGCCCCCATCGAGGAGGTGGCCCATGCCATCCCCGGCGCCCGCGAGACGCTGCGCAAGCTGGTCGATCGTGGCTTCGTCCGCATCGAGGAGGAGGTCATCGCCCCGGGGGTGAAGGAGGGGCTCGCCCAGGGCCGTCCCGACCAGCTCACTCCCGAGCAGGCCGCCGCGGTGACGGAGCTCCACACCGCCGTTGACCTTGGCGGCTTCCAGCCCTTCCTCCTCCACGGTGTCACCGGCAGCGGCAAGACCGAGGTGTACCTGCGCGCCGTGGAGCGCGCGCTCGAGCACGGCAAGGGCAGCCTCGTGTTGGTACCCGAGATCGCCCTCACGCCCCAGCTCGTGGGCCGCTTCCGCAGCCGCTTCGGCGCCGACGTGGCCGTGCTGCACTCGGCCCTCAAGGACCGCGAGCGCCTCTTCCACTGGCAGGCCCTGCGCAAGGGCTCGGTGCGCATCGCCGTGGGCGTACGCTCGGCCGTGTTCGCCCCCGTGGAGAATCTCGGCCTCGTCGTGGTGGACGAGGAGCACGACCCCTCCTTCAAGCAGGAGGACAAGTTGCGCTACCAGGCGCGCGACCTGGCCGTGGTGCGCGCCAAGCAGGCCGGGGCCGTGGTGGTGCTCGGCTCGGCCACGCCCTCGCTCGAGACGCTGGAGAACACCCGCCGCGGCCGCTACCGCAAGCTGGAGCTCAAGAACCGCGTCGACGACCGGCCCATGCCCACCATCCAACTGGTGGACCTGCGCCAGGAGCGCCCCCGCGAGCCGCTCGCCCAGGAGGAGGCTCCCATCCTCTCCCCGCCGCTGCTCGACGCCATGGCGGAGACCATCGGCCGCGGCCAGCAGGTCATCCTCTTCCTCAACCGCCGCGGCCACAGCACCTTCCTCATCTGCGAGGTGTGCGGCACCTCGGTGAAGTGCTCCGAGTGTGACGTGTGCCTCACCTACCACCGCTCGCAGAACCGGCTGGTGTGTCACTACTGCGGCGTGGCCCACCCGGTGCCCGAGCACTGCCGCGAGTGCACCGGGCCCCTGCTCAAGATGGGCATCGGCACCGAGCGCGTGGAGGCCGAGGTCGCCGAGCGCATTCCCCAGGCCCGCGTGGCCCGGTTGGACCGGGACTCGGCCACCAGCGCCGAGCGCCTCACGGAGCTGCTCGCCTCCTTCGCCCGCCGGGAGATCGACGTCCTGGTGGGCACGCAGATGGTGGCCAAGGGGCACGACTTCCCCGGGGTGACGCTGGTGTGCGTGGTGATGGCGGACACCTCGCTGGCCATCCCCGACTTCCGCGCCTCCGAGCGCACCTTCCACCTCCTCACCCAGGTGGCCGGCCGCGCCGGGCGCGGGAAGGACCCGGGCCGGGTGCTGGTGCAGACCTACAACCCGGACGCCGAGCCCGTGAAGCGCATGCTCGCCCATGACTTCGACGGCTTCGCCGAGGGGGAGCTGGGGCGGCGCAAGGTGCTCGCCTGGCCGCCCTACACCCGGATGGCCGCCGTCCGCCTCGAGGGCGAGAGCGCCGAGCAGACCGCCAGCGTGGCCCGGTTGCTCGGGGACTTCATCGGCCGCAACATGCCCCCCGCCTCCTGGGGGGTGCGCCTGCTGGGGCCCGCCATCGCCCCCATCTCCCGCATCCGGGGCCGCACCCGGTGGCAGTTGCTGCTCAAGGCCCCTACCCATGCGGCGCTCGCCCCGCTGCTCGCCCGCCTGGAAGCGAAGCTGGTGGACATTCCGTCCGCCGTGCGTGTCACGATCGACGTGGATCCGGCGGCCATGCTGTAGACTCGCGCCCGCTTCCAATGGCCGAATCGGTCCTCCTCGTCCACGACGACATCGCCACCATCGCCACCGTGCGCCGGCTGCTCGCGCGCGAGGGCTATGAGGTCATCCTCGCCACCTCCGTGGCCGATGCCCTCATTGCCTTCGGCCATCACCTGCCCGCGCTCATCATCCTGGCGCCGAGCGTGGAGAGCGGGCGCGGCCCCCTCGTCCTGGAGGAGCTCGGGCAGCACCCGGACATGCGGCTGGCACGCGTGCTGCTGCTCGGCGAGCCCGTCCCCGGCAGCGCCGCCCCCGTGGCGCCCCTTCCCCTGGACGGCTCCGGCTTCGTGGAGCAGGTGGCCACCGTCATCCGCTCCCCCTCGGGCCCGGAGGCCTGGTACGCGGTGCGGGACGACGTGGAGGCGCCGGTGGAGGAGCCAGCCCCCGTGCGGTCCGGGCCTCCGGGGCTCGTCCAGAAGTCCTCCGCGCCCGTGCGCAACGCCGCCCTGGAGCACTCGCTCTTCGACGACCTGCCCAAGACGGACGAGGGGCGCAAGCTCCAGTCCACCCTCGATGCCGAGGACCTGTTCGCCCAGACGGAGCAGGCGGTGGTGGCCACCGTCCCGGCCACGCCGGACCCGGCTCCGGCGGAGCGCGCCGCGCCGAGGGCCTCGGCCCTGTCCGAGCCGGACCCTGGAGACGAGGCGGAGTCGCTCTTCGGGCAGACGGAGCAGGCGGTGGTCGTGTCGGGCCAGGTGCCGGTGGAGGCGCCTCGCGGGCCCGACGAGAAGGAGATGCTGCGCCTGGAGGATGAGGTCCGCCTCGAGGCCGCCGCCCGGCGCCGCCGCAAGCAGGAGGAGTCCTCGCTGCCCACCTCTTCCGCGGGGCTCTTCGCCCGGACCCCCGCCATGGGCTCGGCGATTCCCACCATCACGGCCGTGTCGCCGGGCGAGATGGGGCCCGTGACGGTCTCGGCTCCGGAGTCGGTGCCGGTCGAGCCGCTGCGTCCGCTGCCCCAGGTGAAGGTCGTCGATGTCGAGGCGGAGGCCCGCGCGGAGGCCGAGCGGCTCGCACAGCTGGAGATCGAAGCGGCGCTGGAGCGCGAGCGGGCCGAGGCGAAGGCCGCGCCCCGGCTCGGGGACGTGGGCTTCTTCGACGTGGAGCCGGCCCCAGCGGTGCCGGAGAAGGAGGGCCCATCCAAGCCTCACCTGGCGGGCTCGGACCTGGAGCCCGTGCCGGAGGACGCCCCGTTGCCGACGGAGGGTGACGCTCCGGAGGGCTGGGAGGAGCCGCACCAGGAGAGCGTGGGCTCGGACTGGTTCGACTCCGAGCCCGCGGCATCGCCTCGAAGCGAGCCGGTGAAGAGCGAGCCGGTGAAGAGCGAGCCGGTGGAAGCCGGGTCCTTGAAGACCGAACCGGCTCCGGCGGTGGAGCAGGGGCGCGCGGCGGAGGCCCGGCTCGCGTCGAAGACAGTCCCGGAGACCACGTCGAAGTTCGCGCTGCGGCCCGTGCCGGGGATGACGGATGTGGCGGCGGACGTGGCCTCCCTCTCGTCGGACGATGCGCTCGCGGTGCTGGAGGTCCGCATCCTGCGGGCGGAGCGTCGGCTCGCGCAGGTGCTGTCCGAGCGGGATACGGCGGTGGCTCGCCGGCGCGACGCGGAGCGCAGGACCACGGAGCTCGAGGAGCGCGTGGCGGAGCTCCAGTCCGCGCTGGAGAAGCAGTCGGACGCGCCGAAGGCCCGCGAGGAGTCGCTGCGGCGCGAGACCGAGGAGGCCCGGACGCGGCTGGACGCGCTCCAGCGCGAGGTGGAGGCGGCGCGCGCGAGCGAGTCGTCCCTGCGCTCCGAGGTGGAGCGGCTGAAGCAGGAGGCCTGGGCCCGGGAGGAGTCGCTGCGGCGCGAGGCCGAGGCGCAGCGGGTCCGGCTCACGGCGCTCGCGGAGGAGCGGGGGCTCGAGGCCTCGCTGCGGCTCGAGGTGGAGCGGCAGTTGGAGGCGGCACGGGCGCGGGAGGCGGAGCTCGAGCAGGCGCGCACGGCCGAGGCGCAGCGGCGCCAGGCGGTGGAGGCCGAGGCGAGCGCGACGCGCGAGCGGGAGGCCCGGCTGCAGCCGCAGCGGGAGCAGCAGCTCGCCGAGGTGAACGCGCGGGTCGCGGAGCTCGAGGCGCAGCTCGCGGAGTGGCGGGCGAAGGCCGAGGAGCGGGAGCGCGAGCGCGCCAGGGTGGAGCAGCGCGCCACGTCCGAGGCGGAGGCACGGACGCGGGCGGAAGCGCGGGCCGAGGCGGAGAAGGCCGCGCGGGCCGAGGTGGAGGCGCGGGCCGAGGCGGAGACGAAGTCCCGCAAGGAGTGGGAGGCGAGGGCCCACGGGGAGGCCAAGGCGCGCAAGGACGTGACGGCGCGCGCCGAGAAGGAGGCCAGGGGCCGTGCGGAGGCGGAGGCGCGAGCCGAGGCGGAGCGCCAGGCGCGCACCCAGGCCGAGGCCCGTGTGGAAGCCGAGTCCCGTTCCCGCGTGGAGGTGGAGTCCCGTCTCGCGGCCGCGGAGAAGGCGCGAGCCGAGGCGGAGTCCCGGGCCAACGCGGAGAAGAAGGCGCGGGCCGAGGTGGAAGCCCGCGCGCGCACCAGCGCGGATGCGCGCGTGCAGGCGGAGATGAAGGCCCGCACCGAGGCGGAGTCTCGCGCGGAGGCGGCGGAGAAGGCGCGGGCCGAGGCGGAGTCGCGAATCGAGGCGGCGGAGTCGGCCCGGAGCGAGGCGGAAGCGCGAGTCGACGCCGCGGCGCGGGCTCGCACCGAGGCGGAGACGCGGGCCGAGGCGGCGGAGAAGGCCCGGGCCCAGGCGGAAGAGCGCGCCCACGAGGCGGAGCGGGAGCGGGCCGAGGCGCTCGGACAGGCCGAGGAGCTGGAGCGGGCGCGGGTCGACGCGGAGACGCGGGCCGCCACCGCGGAGCGGTTGCGAGTCGAGACGGAGGCCCGGGCCGAGCGCGCGGAGAAGGCGCGGGTCTCGACGGACGGGCAGGCCGAGGAGCTGGAGCGGGCGCGGGTCGACGCGGAGACGCGGGCCGCCACCGCGGAGCGATTGAGCGTCGAGCTGGAGGCCCGGGTCGAGCGCGCGGAGAAGGCACGGGCCGCCATGCAGGCCAGGGCCGCCGAGGAGAAGCAGGCTCGGACCGAGGCGGAAGCGCGAGCCGAGGCCGCCGAGCAGGCCCTCTTCGAGGCACGGGCCCGGGTCGACGAGGCTTCCCGCGAGCGGGAGGAGCTGTCCCTCGTGCGCGCGGAGCTGGAGGCGCGGGCGGAGCGGTTCGAGAAGACGCTGGCCCAGGAGCGGGAGGAGCGGGAGTTCCTCGCCCACGAGGTGGAGCGGCTCGAGGCGGCGAAGGCCCAGGCGGAGACGGAGTCGGTCGAGCGCCTCGCCCGCGCGGAGAGGTCCCGGCGCGAGGCCGAGGAGCGGGCGCTGCGCGAGGCGGAGCAGACCGTCGCGAAGGTGCGCTCGGAGACGGATGCGGTCGTCGCGAAGGCCCGCGCCGAGGCAGAGGAGATGGCGGCCCGTGCGAAGGCGGCGCTCGTCACGCTCGAGGTGCCCGGTGGCTTCGAGGTGGACATCCCCCGCGCGGGCAGTGTCAACCAGGAGGGGCTCGCGCGGCTCATCACCCGTCTGCAGGAGGGGCGCGCCGGGGTCCGCCTGGAGCTCAAGGTGGCCGGAGCCCTGCGCATCCTCTGGTTGAAGGATGGGGCTCTGGTGGGAGCGGTCTCCTCCGCTCAGGACGAGTCGCTCGTGGATCGCGCCCGGGCGGATGGTCTCATCGACGCGCGCCAGGAGAACGAGCTGCGTCTGGTGCGCGGTGCCTCCACGGGGGCGCTCATCGACGCCATGCGCGGCCGGGGCTACGTGCGCGAGAACGAGGTCGTCCCGCTCGTGCAGCGCTACACGGAGCAGGTGGCCCTGGACGCGCTCGCCGAGCCCTCCTCGCTGTACCGGCTCTCCGAGGAGCCACCTCCGCACGAGGTGGCCCTCGCCGCCTCCACCCGGCGGCTGCTGCACCTGCTGGCCGAGGCCCTGCGCAACGCCGTCTCCACCGAGTCCTTCGTGGAGGCCGCCGGCGGACTGCGCGCGGTCGTCATCCGCGGGGAGCCCGAGCCCTCGCCGGAGGCCTTCGGGCTCTCCTCGCGCGAGCTGCGGCTCCTGGAGGAGGTCGACGGAGAGCAGACGCTCGAGCAGTTGCTGCTCGGCGCGGGGATGCCGCAGGACACGGCCCTCAAGGTCTTCGCCGTCGCGCGCGCCCTGGGCCTCATCACCCTGCGGCCCGCCGCCGAGGTCTCCTCCGAGGCGGCTCCCGGCGAGCTGGACGTGCGCCGGCTCGAGTCGAAGTTCGAGGAGATCCAGGACGCAGACTACTTCACCGTGCTGGGGCTCGCGCGTACCGCGGGCAGCGAGGAGGTGAAGCGCGCCTACGCGCTGCTCACCGCCGAGTTCCACCCGCTGCGTTTCGCGGGGCACCCGGACCCGGCGCTCCAGCACCGCGCCCAGCAGATCTCCAACGCCCTGGGCGAGGCGGCCCGGGCGCTCGCGGACGACCGGCTGCGCGAGGAGTACGCCCGCAGCCTGCTCGACTGAGTGGGGGGCCCTGCCGGCCTACTTCGAGACCTTGAAGGGGTTGGACTGGGCGACGACGCTGTCCCCGACCCGGATGGTGAGGATGATGTTCCCGCCCTGCTTGTCGAGGACGACCTGCTCCCGCCGCACACCCTGGGTGAAGGCCCCGCTCATGTTCGGGGTGACATGTCCCTTGTTGGTGCTGATCAGCACCTGCCCCGTGAAGGCGGCCGCCTCCGGGCCCTCGGCCCGAAGGGTGATGACGAACGGGACGTCACGGACCTGATCCGGAATGGGGTCGATCTGGATGCCGGTGAGGTCGAGCGGCGGGCCCGCGATGCCCCCATCCGACATGGGCGCCGGGGCGGGAGGGGGTGGCAGCACCGTGAGACCCTGCTCGCGGATCGACTCGCTCCCGTCTCCCAGCTCCAGCTGGACGTCCTGGAGCCCTTCCGTCAGGTTCGCGGGCGCCGTGGCCAGCAGCGTCCCGTCCTGTTCCAGCCCCTGGATGGCCACCTCCTGTCCGCCGATCCGCAGGGTCGGTGTGCCCAGCAGCGTCGCCGTCTTCTTCCCGTAATCGATCTTCACCGGGAGTGGAGCGTCCAGCTCGAGCGCGATCGTCGCCGCCTCGCCGCGCATCACTTCCTCGGGTTCGATGGAGACGATGTTGGGCGCGGGCGACGAGGAGGGCTCGCAGGCGCTCAGCAACAGGGCGGAGAGCAGGAAGGTCTTCCGGAGCACAGTGAATTCCTCCTGAGCCGGACTGCCGGGATATCCGGACTGCTTCAGTGTGCCTGGACACCTGCCCGGTGGAAAGCCACCAAGTGTCTTTTTCATCACACTCGGGATGACAGCACCCTGGAGGTGTCCGGAGGCCGACCGCTGGTGGGGCGGGGAGGCGTCCGGGGGCGGGTGGACCGGGGCCCCCGGGACATCGGGCCGGTTGCCCGTCCGTTCCCACGGGGTTAAGAGGGGCGCCATGGTTCGCGAAATCCTCATCTGGCCCGATCCCATCCTGAAGCAGAAAGCCAGGCCCGTGGCCCGGGTGGACGACTCCATCCGCACCCTGGTCAAGGACATGTTCGAGACCATGTACGCCGCCGATGGCGTGGGGCTCGCCGCTCCGCAGGTGGGTGTCCTGCAGCGCGTCATCGTCCTGGACACCCGGCCGCGCCAGCCCGAGTCCCAGCCGCTGGCGATGATCAACCCGGAGATCATCGCCCTGGAGGGGAAGACGACCTACAACGAGGGCTGCCTGTCCATCCCTGGCGAGTCCGAGGACGTGGATCGCGCCGCGGTGGTGACGGTGAAGTACCTCGACACCGAGGGCCAGGAGCAGACGCTCCAGTGCGACGGGCTGCTGTCCATCGCCGTGCAGCACGAGACGGACCACCTGAACGGCACCGTCTTCGTGGACCACGTCTCCACGCTCAAGCGCGAGCTCATCCGCAAGCGGATGAAGCGCGTCAAGGCGTCGCGAGAGGATCGTCCGTCGGCCTAGCCGGCACGCCCTTCCTGGGACAGAGGTCCGCCACGGGGCAGCGCTCGCACGCGGGCGCCCGCGCGAAGCAGGTCCTCCGCCCGTGCCAGACCAGGAGCTGGTGGCCCTTGGCCCACCGCTCCGGTGGCAGGAGGGCCTGCATGTCCGCCTCCACCTTGTCCGGGTCCTCGTGCCGGGAGAATCCCAGCCGATACGCCAGCCGCTTGACGTGGGTGTCCACCGGGAAGGCGTCGTCTCCGCCCAGGTGGATGCACACCACGCCGGCCGTCTTGTGTCCCACGCCCGGCAGCTTCTCCAGCACGGCCCGCGAGTGGGGCACCTCGCCTCCGTGCTCGTCCACCAGCGCCTTGGCCGCCGCCACCAGGTTCTTCGCCTTGGCGCGGTACAGGCCGCACGACTGGATGAAGGGCTCCACCTCCGCGGCGCTCGCCCGGGCGTAGGCCCGTGCGTCCGGGAATCGCTGGAAGAGGGCGGGTGTCACCATGTTCACCCGCTTGTCCGTACACTGGGCGGAGAGGATGACCGCCACCAGCAGCTCCAGCGGGGTGCGATAGTCCAGCTCGATGCGCACGTCCGGCATGGCCCGTTCCAGCCGGTCCAGCACCTCCACCGCCCTACCGCGCTTGGACTCCATCTTCTCGCGTGCCACGCGGCGGCTGTATGACAGACCGACCTCCGAAGTAAAGCAGTTTCCACGACCTGGCAGGACACCCATGAGACCCATCGACTTCCGCTCCGACACCGTGACGAAGCCCACCCCCGCCATGCGCCGCGCCATGGCCGAGGCCGACGTGGGTGACGACATCTACGGCGAGGATCCCACCGCGCGCCGGCTCGAGGAGCGCATCGCCGAGAAGCTCGGTCTGCAGGCCGCCCTCTTCGTGCCCTCCGGGACGCAGGCCAACCAGATCGCCATCGGCCTGCACTGCCGCCTGGGCGACGAGATCCTCGCCGACGCGAACAGCCACATCTTCCACTACGAGAGCGGCGGCGTGTCGGGCCTGTGGGGCGTGCAGCCGGGCGGGCTGCCGGGTGAGCGCGGGCTCCTCACGCCCGAGCAGGTGACGGCGGCGGTGCGCACGGACTTCATCAGCCCGCGCTCGCGGCTGCTGTCGCTGGAGAACACGCACAACCGCGGCGGTGGCAAGGTGTGGCCGCTGGAGCGCTTCCGCGCGGTGGTGGAGGCGGGCCGCAAGGCGGGGCTGGCCATCCACCTGGACGGGGCGCGCCTCTTCAACGCCGCGGCGGCCACGGGGACGCCGGCATCGGCCTGGGCCTCCCTCACCGACACCACGGCCGTGTGCTTCTCCAAGGGCCTGGGGGCGCCGGTGGGCTCGGCCATCGTGGGCTCCAAGGAGCACATCGCCGAGGCGCGCCGGCTGCGCAAGCGGCTCGGGGGCGCCATGCGGCAGGTGGGCATCATCGCCGCCGGGGCGCTGCATGCCCTGGAGCACCACGTGGAGCGGCTCGCCGAGGACCATGTCCACGCCCGTCGGCTCGCCGCCGGCCTGGCGGAGATGCCGGGAGTGAAGGTGGATGCCTCCCAGGTGGAGACGAACATGGTCTTCGCGGACTTCCCGCTGCCGGTGCAGGAGATGCAGGCGAAGCTGGCCGCTCACGGCGTCCTCTGCGGCTCCTCCGGCATGGGGCCCCGCTCCGTTCGCCTGGTGACACACCTGGATGTGTCCTCGTCGGACATCGAGGAGGCCCTGGTGCGCATCCGCCGGGCGGTTTCTGGCTGATTCCCGCGACGTGATAGATTGGGCGGCGCCTTGCGTCTCCTCGCCGCCCTCATGCTGCTGGTCCTCTCCGCGTGCACCGCCCCTCGCGCGCGGCAGAAGATGAGCTTCGACGAGCTGTACTCCAAGAAGGGCGAGCGGCCCCCGGCCGACGCGGAGGCGGCGGCTCCAGCTCGCGACGACGCGGCCAGGGTCGTCAGGTCCCGGCCGAAGAACGCCGAGCAGGTGTTGATCTCCCCGGGCTCACGGGTGCTGCGGGACGCGCTGGGGACCTTCGCCACGCAGGCGCGCGCCTCGCGGACGCAGGTGCCCCGGGGCGGGGCCATGCCGGCGGCCCAGGTGGAGAACTGGCGCGAGATGAACGTCGCCCTGGATGCCTTCCTCCGGACGCCCACGCGCAAGACGTCGCCGCTGGACGTGGTGCGCGCCCGGGTGACGCTGGAGGCCGAGCTGGAGGAGGACGCGCGCGCCTACGGTGACATCCCCGCGGACCTGGCCGACGCGGTGCTCGCCCGGGTGGATCTGCTCGCGGTGCGCATGGCCGAGCTGCGGCGTCTTCAGCTTCAGCCCTCGAAGCGGGCGCCGCGCTTCACCTGGCCGGTGGACCCGGTGGTCGTCACCAGCGTCTTCGGCAGCCGGCTGCACCCCATCCTCGGCGAGGAGCGGGACCACCAGGGATTGGATCTCGCGGCGAAGTCGGGCCAGCTCGTCACGGCGGCCGCCGGAGGCGTGGTGGTGCGGGCCGGGTGGAACGGGGGCTACGGCAACCAGGTGGTCATCCAGCACGACGGGGACACCACCACCCGCTACAGCCACCTGTCGCGCGTGCTGGTGACTCCCGGCGAGGTGCTCGAGCAGGGCGATGTGGTGGGCGCGGCCGGCAAGACGGGCATGGCCACCGGAGTGCACCTGCACTTCGAGCTGTGGCGCGAGGGCATGCCGTGCGATCCGCTCGACGAGCTGGGCCCCACCGAGTCCGGTGAGGAGCCCTCCTTCGTGCAGCGCGGGGAGGGAGGGGACGCCGGAAAACGACAAGGGCGCCGTCCTCTCGGACGACGCCCCCAGTAAGGTTGGCTCGCGCGCTCGCGGGCCCCACGGACTACAGCGAGTTCTTCAGCTCCTTGGCGGGCCGGAAGCCGATCGTCTTCGAGGCCTTGAGCTTCATCATCTCGTTGGTCTGCGGGTTGCGGATCTTCCGCGCCTTGCGCGAGCGGACCGACCAGGTGCCGAAGCCGGGGTAGCTGAAGCGCTGGTCCTTCTTCACCGCCTTGCCGATGTTGGCGAAGACGATGTCGAGAATCTCCGCGGCGGACTTCTTCGTCAGCCGGGACTGCGCCGCCACCACCTCCACGAGCTCTGCCTTGGTCATCCGCTTCTCCGTGCGCGTTGAAATGCGAAAGCCCAGGGTTGGTAACAAATCGCTCTTTTGTCTGTCAATGCTGGCAACCGCCCGGAGGCCGGTAGATCGGCCTCCGCGCGAATCGCGATGAATTTGACGGAGCCCGAGGCTCCTCTAGAGAGGAGAAGTGCACGAAGAGGGCGCGCCTCCCGCCGTGGTTCCTGATCGGCGCCATGTGTGGATGTGATCGATTGAAAGTGTTTTTCTTTGTCATTTCGATCACTTGCGTGGAGCTTCCTGATCCAGATGGGCCCGGATGACTGGCGGGTATTAGTGTGTGCGATCGAATGCTCCGCTGCCTGCTGATGATCTCCTGTCTGACGTTTCCGGCCTGTCACGCACCGGGGGCGCTGATCCCCCCTCGGGAGTCCACCGCGTGGACCGAGGTGTGGGTGGACGGTGCGCGGCGGGAGGGCGGGGACGGGTCGCCAGAGAGGCCCTTCTCCTCGCTGTCCCACGCCCTGGCTCGGGAGGTGGCGGGAGGGCCGCCGCTCCGGGTGTACCTGGCGCCGGGACGGTACCCGGGCCCCTTCGTCCTGCCCGCCGGCCTGGAGCTGGTGGGGGCGGGAGAGGGCTCCGTGCTGGTCGGGGAGGCAGCCGGGCCCACGGTGCGGGCACCCGAGGGGGCCACGGTGAGGCGCCTGGGTATCCAGGGGGGCGTCTGGGGCCTGGAGGCCGCCGGGCCGGTCCGGCTGGAGGCGGTGCGTTTCGGCGGGCAGGACGAGGGGGCGGTGCGGATGGAGGCGGGACACCTCTCGGCGGACGGGTGCGTGTTCGAGGCGGGTGGGGCGCGGGCGGTGGGCGTGCTGCTGTCGGGCGGCACGCACGGAGAGGTGCGGGAGAGCACGTTCACCGGCGCCTTCCGGCGCGGCGTGGAGGCACGGCAGGTGGAGTTGGAGCTGGAGTCCGTGCGCTTCCGCGGGCCGCTGACGGCGCTGTACCAGGTGGAGGGCCGGGTGCGGCTGCGTCACGTGAGCGTGGAGGAGGGACGCGACGCGGGCCTCTTCGCCCAGCGGGGCTCGCTGCGGCTCGAGGACGTCACCGTCACCGGACACGAGTATGGCCTGCAGACCGTGGAGACCACGCTGGAGGCGCGGGGGTTCACCTCGGTGCGCGCGGTGCGGGCGGGCGTGGTGCTCATTGGTTCGACAGGAGAGATGAAGGAAACGGTGGTGCTGGGCAGCGGCAACTACGGCGCGATGCTGCTGGTGGGCTCGGACCTGGTGCTGCGCGACGTCCGCGTGGATGGGGCGGATGAGTACGGCATCGCGGTCACGCGCGGGCGGCTGCGGCTTCAACAGGCCGTCATCACCCGCCTGACGTCGCATGGGGGCGACTCCGGTGACGGGCTGCACCTGCGTGACGCGGACGTGGAGGTGGAGGGGCTCGTGGTGCGAAACGTGGCGGGCGTGGGCGTGCTGGGCGCGCAGGGCTCGCGGGTGAGGCTGCGCGACGTGTCCCTGGAGTCGTGCCAGGAGGCCGGGGTGCACGCGGAGACGCTGGGGCAGGTGACGGCCGAGGGGCTCGTGGTGCGAGGCTCGGGCGGGCCCGCGCTGATCGCCATGGAGAATGGCGTGCTGCGCGCGGATGCGCTCACGGCGCGGGAGAATGCCGCGGGGCTCGTGTGGGCCGACTGCGAGGGGGGCGCCCAGGTGCGGCTGGGCCGTGTGACGGGTGAGGACCCTGCTCGGAGCACCCCGGGGCCCGAGGCGCGCTGCGTGGCAAGACCCTCACCCTAGCCCTCTCCCAGAGGGAGAGGGGACTTGCACCGAGCCCAGCGGGAGCGCCGTGGCGCGGACCGCCATCCAGTCGCGTATCTCGGGGTAGACCTCGATCGGCGCCCCCGTGCCGAAGAGCAGGTCGCCATGCCCGTAGTCCATCTTGTCCCCCCGCTCGCAGCCGAAGACGTGCAGCTTCTTGTCCGGTGAGCCGATCAGCTCGTATTGCGCGCGCAGGTTCTTCGGTGGGGACAGCCGGTCCATGCTCCCGCCCATCACCATCACCGGCAGCGACAGTTTCGCCAGCCCCGCGCGCCAGTCCACGCTCCCATCGAAGGAGCGGAAGGCGTCATGCTCGAGCCAGTCGCGCAACTGCAGGAGCACGTTGCGGCTCATCGACGACATCATGTTCGCGTACACCTTGCGCTGGATGGGCGGGAGGATGTGCTTCGGGTTGATGATGACGTCCGACAGGGGCAGGGTGGCGTAGCCGAGGAAGGGCGCCATCGTGTGGCTCAACCACTCGTTGCGGAAGCCTCGGGGCCACGCGGCCCGGGCGCCGATGTGGATGAGCCTGTGCAGGAGCGGATCCCTCGAGAAGAAGACGGGCGAGCCCAGGGCGAGCAGCCCAGCGAGCATCGCCCCGGCGGGTCCCTGAGCCACCGCGTAGCCCACCAGCCCGCCCAGCGAGTGGCCGATCCAGAACGCGCGCCTCGCTCCGGTCCGGGCCAGCACCTCCTGGATGAGCGCGGGCCCGTCCTGGGTGACCAGGTCGTCCACGGTGACGTCCGGCCAGCGGCGTCCCCGGGGCGAGGGCCGTGAGTCACCGATACCCCGGAACTCCACGCTGAAGCAGTCGAAGCCCGCCTCGGCCAGGAAGTGGGCCATGGAGTAGGGCGGCTCGAAGTCGAAGGTGCAGCGATTGGCGGCCAGCCCGTGACACAGCAGCACCGGCTCCTCGAAGCGCCGGTGCGCGGCACGCCGCTCATACAGGGTCAACTCCCACCCATCCTCGCAGCGGGTTCTCAGGCGCTGAGGCGAGGTCGTGCGCAGCCGATACCTCCGGCGCACCCCGAAAATCCACAGGCCATTCACCGCGGCCAGTGCGAGCACCGCCACCACGACCCACAGGGCCCAACGCGCTGCGTCCATCACCCCTCCACGAAGACCGGGCAAATAAAACCCTGCTATGGTCCGTTCTCCCCCGGCTTTGAACCGGAACGGCCGATGGCCGACAGAGGAGGCAGGAGAACGTGAGACCCCGCAAGTTGTTGTTCATCTTGCCCAACCTGTTCACCGTCACCTCCATCCTCTGCGGCTTCTACGCGCTCACCCTGTGTACCGGTGAAGCGGGCCCCACGCAGCTCTACCAGGCGGCCCTGGCCATCCTCTTCGCCATGTTCTTCGACGGGTTCGACGGCCGCGTGGCCCGCCTGACGAAGACCCAGAGCGACTTCGGGATGCAGCTGGACAGCCTGGCGGACGTGGTCTCGTTCGGCGCCGCGCCCGGCCTCCTGGCCTACAAGTGGGCGCTGGAGCCCATGGGCTTCCTGGGCATGTTCCTGGCCTTCACCTTCGCGGCCTGCGGCGCCCTGCGGCTCGCCCGCTTCAACGTGCTGGCCATGCGCAACCCCCACGGTGGTGGGGGGAGCTTCTTCGTTGGCCTGCCCATCCCGCTGGCCGCCAGCGTGTTCGTCTCGATGATCATCGCCCACCACGCCGCCACCGGTGGTGAGGTGCTCGCCGCCGAGGCCCGTGTCCCCGTGGCGGTGGCGGTGGTCGCGCTCGCGCTGCTGATGGTGTCCACTGTCCGGTATCGGACTTTCAAGGACCTGCGCCTGTCTCCGCGCTCGGCGCTCGTCCTGATGCTGGTGCTCGCCAGCGGGGTCATCATCGGTACGCGCTTCCACCCGGCCTACGTGCTGGTGGCCTACTCGTTCGCCTATCTCGGCTTCGGCCTCCTGGAGTCCGCCTTCCTGGTCCGCAACCGGTTCGTGGCCCGGAAGCTGGGGACCGGAGCGGGCGTCGCCGCGGCCGTCCTCGATGAGGAGGACGACGAGGAGGAAGATGAGGATGAGGACGAGGGTGACACGCTCACCCGGTAGTCCGTGACTCGGTGCGTGCCGGGGGCGGCGCGGGCCGCTAGGATGCCCCGCCCATGCGCGTCGAGCTCCTGTGTACCGGTGACGAGCTCGTCACCGGCCTGACCCCTGACACCAACAGTCCGTACCTGGAAGCACGGCTCTTCGAGCTGGGCATCAAGGTGACGCGGGTGGTGCTGGTGGGAGACGTGCGCGAGGACATCACCCGCGCCCTGCGCGAGGGCGCGAGCCGGGCGGACGTGGTCATCGTCTCCGGTGGGCTGGGCCCCACGGCGGATGACTTCACCGCCGAGTGTGCCGCCGCCGCCGCGGGCGTGCCGCTCGTCGAGGACGCGGGGACCCTCGAGTTCCTCCGCGAGCGCGCCAGGAAGCGGGGCCGGGAGCTGGCGCCCAACGTGGCCCGCATGGCGCTCGTCCCCGAGGGCTCGGAGGTGGTGCCCAACCCCGTGGGCGCCGCGCCCCTGTTCATCGTCCGCATGGGAGGCTGCCGGCTCTTCTTCCTCCCGGGAGTACCCCGCGAGTACCGGGCGCTGGTGGACGGCGAGGTGATGCCGCGCGTGCGCTCGGAGCTGGAGAAGAAGCCGGACCGCACGTACCGCGCCTTCCGCCTGCTGCGGACGGTGGGCATCGCCGAGTCCGTCCTCGACGAGCGCGTGGCTCCCCTGGCCGCGGCGCACCCCCGGGTGGTGTTCGGCTTCCGCACGCACGCGCCGGAGAACCAGCTCAAGCTGATGGCGGAGGCTGCCTCCCAGGCCGAGGCCGAGTCCGCCCTGGCCGCCGCCGAGGCCGCCTCGCGCCGGGAGCTCGGCCTGGCGGTGTACGGCGCGGATGGGGACACCTACACCGCGGTGCTGGCGAAGCTGCTGACGGAGGCCCGGGCCACGCTGGCGCTCGCGGAGAGCTGCACCGGAGGCCTCATCGCGGCGCAGCTCACCGCGGTGCCCGGAGCGAGCAGCTTCCTGATGGGCGGCGCGGTCGTCTACACCGAGCAGATGAAGACGGCCTGGGCCGGGGTTCCGGCCGAGCTGCTGGCCCGCCACGGAGCCGTGTCGAATCCGGTGGCGGTGGCCATGGCCGAGGGCATCCGAGCCGCCTGCGGGACGACCTATGGCCTGTCCGTGACGGGCTTCGCGGGCCCGACGGGGGGCACTCCCGAGGACCCGGTGGGCACCGTCTACTGTGCGCTCGCGGCGGAGGGGGCTCCCACCCGCTGTGAGCGCTTCTCCATTTCTGGCGATCGGGACCTCGTGCGTCTCTTCGCCGCCTCCTATGCGCTCGAACTGCTGCGTGAGCGCCTGCTGACCGCGCCTTCCACCCCATGAGCCGCTCCAAGTCCAAGCGTCCCAAGCCGTCCTCCGCCCCGCCGCGCGAGCCCGCGTCGCCCGCTTCCGAGGTGGCCTCCGAGTCCCGGATGGCCTCGCCTCCGGCTCCCGAGAGCCCCTCCGACACCGGTACGGGCGCGCCCGCGGAGTCCGGGGAGCGCGCCGTGCACCCGGAGGCTGGGGGAGGGGTGGTGGGGACGGCGCTGCGGATGTGGCTCGCGGCATACCGGGTGGAGGTGGTGCTCTTCCTGGTGAGCTTCGCGGTGCTGGCCAGCTTCAGCTCGCAGCGCTTCCTGCGGCAGAGCGAGGCCCCGCACTTCGTGTACCAGGCGAAGGCGTGGCTGGAGGGGCGGCTGGACCTGGACCCCGAGGTGCTGCCCAACCTGGAGGACTGGGCGTGCGTGCGCGAGGTGGCGGGGAAGAAGGTGCGGTGCGAGGGCCGGTTGCAACCGGGAGACCGCTGGTACGTGAGCTTCCCGTCCTTCCCGGCGGTGGTGATGCTGCCCTTCGTGGCGCTGCACGGCTACCAGTTCAACGACACCTCGTTCGGGGTCATCGTGGGGGCGCTGGCGGTGGCGCTCTTCTTCTCGCTGCTGCGCTTCCTGGCGAAGGATGGGGAGACGGAGCGTGACCGCACGGAGAACGTGGGCCTGGCGCTCATCCTGGCCTTCGGCACGCTCTTCTTCTACGCGGCCATTCGCGGCGAGGTGTGGTTCAGCGCGGAGGTCATGGGCGTGGCCTTCACCTGCCTCTACGTGCGCAACGCGGTGCGAGCGCACCGTCCGGTGCTGGCGGGCCTCTTCTTCTCCATGGCCACGCTCACCCGCACGCCGCTGCTGTTCGCCGGGCTCTTCTTCGTCCTGGAGGCGCTGTGTCCCGGGCCGGAGAGGCGGCTCGCTCAACTGCGCGAGCTGGGCTCCCACTGGAAGCCCGCGCTGCGCAAGCTGGGCCTGTTCGCCCTCGGGGCCGCGCCGCTCGCGCTGCTGGCGGCGGCCTACAACCTCTACCGCTTCGGCAGCCCGGGCGAGTTCGGCCACGCGTTCCTCTACAACAACCGCGTCAACGTGGACATCGACCGGTGGGGCCTGTTCAACCTGGTCTACCTCCCGCGCAACCTGCGGGCGGCCTTCCTCGAGCTGCCGGACATCTCGCTGAATCCGCTGCGTCTGGCGTACGACCCGCATGGCCTGTCGTTGCTGCTGACGCTGCCGCTGCTCGTCTTCCTGGTGGTGCCGAAGCTGAGGCCGCGCCTGCACTGGCCGCTGTGGCTCACGCTGGCCGTGACGGCGCTGCCCGGGCTCTTCTACCAGAACGACGGCTACATGCAGTTCGGCTTCCGGTTCAGCATCGACTACACGCCCTACCTCCTGCTCCTCTTCGCCATCGGCGGCTGGTCCCTGCGCAACCGGGCGGTGCAGGTCGCGGTGGTCCTCGGGGTGCTGGTGAACTTCTGGGGCGCCGTGGCCTTCCGCGGCTACACCGAGCTTGTCCGGAACTGGTAGCGCCGGGCGTGTCGGCTTGACCGGCCGCCCTCGGGCGAGCAGATAACACGCGTGACACAACCGCCTTCAGGACCCACACCGCCCTCGGGCCCTCCGCCCTTCGGCAAGCGCTGGCACACCCGCGAGGACAGCGGCATCCGCCTCGATGCCCGGCTGCGCTGGTGGCACGACGACGAGCCCATCGAGCACCCGCGCATCATCGAGCTCTTCAACACGTCGCTCGTCCTCGATGACGAGGGCCGCTACCAGCTCCAGATTGGCAAGGACTGGTGCTACGTCCAGGTGGAGGACGCCGCCTACGAGGTGCGTACCGTGGACGTCACCCCGGACGAGCGGGTGTCCGTGCGCCTGAGCGATCGCACCGCCGAGGCGCTCGAGCCGGCCTCCCTCGCCGTGGGTCCCGATGGCGTCCTCACGTGTGGGGTGAAGGGCGGCCGGGGCAAGGCGCGCTTCTCCCGGGACGCCCAGTACCAGCTCGGCGAGCTGCTGGAGCAGGACGAGGGCGGCCACCTGTACCTGCGCG
Source organism: Archangium violaceum (assembly GCF_016887565.1). Taxonomy (NCBI): domain Bacteria; kingdom Pseudomonadati; phylum Myxococcota; class Myxococcia; order Myxococcales; family Archangiaceae; genus Archangium; species Archangium violaceum. Next base: position 10,132,746 of record NZ_CP069396.1, on the reverse strand, counting down.
CGGGCCAGCGCCGCCTCCCGGTGCCCGCGGTGTCGCTCGACGCGCTCGGCGCCTAGGCGACCGCCGCGGGCATCTCCAGCTCGGGGTTGGCGCTCGGCGGGGGCACGGGCAGCGCCGTCCCCACCAGCTCTCGGGCGAGCGCCTCCATGGCATCCGGGTGCTCGCGCAGCCACTCCGCGGCCCGGTCCCGGCCCTGGCCGATCCGCTCCCCCCGCAGGCTGAAGTGGCTGCCAGCCTTGTCCACCAGCCCCGCCTGCACCCCCAGGTCCAGCACTTCGCCCGCGCGGTGGATGCCCACGCCGTACAGCAGGTCGAACTCCGCCTCATGGAAGGGCGGGGCCACCTTGTTCTTCACCACCTTCACCTTCGCCCGCGTGCCTACCACCGTCTCGCCGTCCTTGAGGTTGCTCGCGCGGCGGATCTCCATGCGCACCGAGGAGTAGAACTTCAGCGCGTTGCCGCCCGTGGTCGTCTCCGGGTTGCCGAACACCACGCCGATCTTCATGCGGATCTGGTTGATGAAGATGATGCAGCACCCCGAGCGGCTCACCGCGCCCGTCAGCTTGCGCAGCGCCTGGCTCATCAGCCGGGCCTGCACGCCCATGTGCGCATCCCCCATCTCGCCCTCGATCTCCGCGCGCGGCACCAGCGCCGCCACCGAGTCCACCACGATCAGGTCCACCGCCCCCGAGCGCACGAGCTGCTCGGTGATCTCCAGCGCCTGCTCGCCGGTGTCTGGCTGGGAGATGAGCAGCTCCTCCACGCGCACGCCCAGCTTGCGCGCGTAGTTGACGTCCAGCGCGTGCTCCGCGTCGATGAAGGCCGCCACGCCGCCCTGCGCCTGCACCTGCGCGATGGCATGCAGGGTGAGCGTCGTCTTGCCCGAGGACTCGTTGCCGAAGATCTCCACCACGCGCCCGCGCGGGTAGCCGCCCACCCCGAGCGCCCGGTCCAGCCCCACCGAGCCCGACGGGATGACCGCCACCCGCTGCTCGCGCACCTCGCCGCCCAGCGGCATCACCGCGCCCTTGCCGAACTGCTTCTCGATCGCCGCCACCGCCGCCGCCACCGCCTTCAACTTCTCCGTCAGCTTGTTCATCGTCGCTCCTCGCCGCCCTTCATGAGTGGGGCCGCGCCTCGGTACCGGAGTGGCCCGGGCGCGCCGCGAGGAGCTTGAGCAATGGCCGTGCCGCTCGCGTTTCACTCGGGGCTCGCGGCACGGAGGCGTCTCGTTCCGCGTGAAGGGTCCCGCGCGGTGGAGCGGAGGGCGCGGGGTGTTCACGGGAGGAGGACGGTGACGGGTACCCTCACCCCGTCCCTCTCCCAGAGGGAGAGGGGAGTGGGGCTCAGATCGGGCGGTCCGCGAGGTCGACGTTCTTGTCGTTCCCCGAGGCGAGGGACTCCTGCGGCACGCCTCCCTCACCGCCGATGTCCCGGTGGAGCTGGATGATGACGTCACGCACCTGGTTCATGAGGGCCTCGCGCGCGGGGCCCTTGATGCCCGCGGTGGAGATGGGCTGGCCCACCTTCACCCGGATGGTGTGGCGCCTCAGTCGGATGCTGCCTTTCGGGAGCATCCCGCGCGTGCCCTCGATGGCCATCGGGATGATGGGCACCCCGGCCTCCACGGCGAGCACGAAGGAGCCCTTCTTGAAGGGGAGGATGCGCCCGTCCTTCGAGCGCGTCCCCTCGGGGAAGGCGAGGATGTTGGAGCCGGCGCGGATGCGCTCACCCGCGAGCTTCAGACTGCGCATGGCCTCGCGCCGGTTGGAGCGGTTGAGGAAGATCATCCCCGTTCCCACCATGTACCAGCCCAGGAAGGGAATCCACTTGAGCACGTGCTTGGCGATGAAGCGGATGTTCACCGGAATCACCGCGAACGCCACGGGGATGTCGAAGGCGGACTGGTGATTCATCAGGAAGATGTGGGGCTTGCTCCAGTCGACGTCCGGCAGCGGCTCCACGAGCAGGGGCGAGCCGGTGATGTGCCAGTGCATGGATGCCCAGAAGCGCCGCGCCATCACCAGCGGCAGCTCCCCGTTGAGCGTGAGGATCGCCGCCAGCCCGGACACGGTAATCCAGAACACCAGCCACAGGATGAGGAAGACGGCCTGGAAGAGTGCGATGAGGGGGGACAGGAGCTTCATCACCCGGCCTTCTAGCTCGCTCCATCGCCGCCGGGTACGGGGTAGACGCGGGGGCGTCGATTGCCTTGAATTCGAGTCCGCCGGGAGGAATTTCCTGAACATGACGGGCCTACGCGACAAGCTTCCCCATGTGGTCATCCTGGGTGGTGGTTTTGGCGGCCTGTATGCGGCGCGTGCACTGCGGAACGCTCCGGTGCGGGTCACCGTGGTGGACCGGCAGAACCATCATCTGTTCCAACCCCTGCTGTATCAGGTGGCCACGGCCACCCTCAGCCCGGGGGAGATCGCCTCGCCGATCCGCGGCCTGTTGAGCCGGGAGTCGACGGTCCTGCTCGCCGAGGCGACGGGCGTGGACGTGGCCAACAAGCGCGTGCTGCTGGCCGACGGCGAGCTGTCCTACGACTACCTCGTCATCGCCACCGGGGCGACGCACTCCTACTTCGGCCATGACGAGTGGGCGAAGTACGCCCTGGGATTGAAGACGATCGACGACGCGCTGGAGATCCGCCGCCGGGTGCTCCTGGCCTTCGAGATGGCCGAGCGCGAGCCGGATCCGGTCCGCCGTCGCGAGCTGCTCACCTTCGTCATCATCGGCGCGGGGCCCACGGGCGTGGAGATGGCCGGCGCACTCGCGGAGATCTCCCGCCACTCGCTGGCGAAGGACTTCCACAACATCGATCCCTCGCAGGCCCGCATCCTCCTGCTGGAGGGCCAGACGCGCGTGCTGCCCGTCTACTCGGAGGACCTCTCGGAGAAGGCTCGCCGCGCGTTGGAGAAGCTGGGGGTGGAGGTTCGCACGAACACGCGAGTCACCCGGATCGACGAGACGGGGGTGTACATCGGCGAGGAGCGCATCCCGGCGTGGAGCACCATCTGGGCCGCTGGGGTGGCCGCCTCTCCGGTGGCGCGCTCGCTGGGCGTGCCGCTGGACCGGGCGGGCCGCGTCCACGTATCACCCGAGCTCACCGTCCCTGGCCGTCAGGATGTCTTCGTCATCGGGGACCTGGCGCACTTCGTCCAGGATGGCAACCCCATCCCCGGAGTGGCGCCCGCGGCCATCCAGCAGGGCAAGCACGCCGCGCGCAACATCCGCCGCATCCTGGAGGGCAAGCCGATGGAGCCCTTCCGTTACTGGGACCGGGGCACCTACGCCGTCATCGGGCGCGGCAAGGCGGTGGGGGTGGCCTTCCAGCGCTTCGAGTCCTCGGGCTTCTCCGCGTGGATGGCGTGGCTTGGCATCCACATCCTCTTCCTCATCGGATTCCGCAGCAAGCTGGCCGTGCTCCTCGACTGGGCCTACTCGTACGTCGCCTTCAAGCGCTCGGCCCGTCTCATCACCGGCCCGTTGCCCGAGCTGGTGCGGCCCGTGAGGGTGGGGGAGGGCACGCTCAAGAGTCCTCCGGGGACCGGAAGTCCCCCGCGGGACGCCGCACTTGGCTGAAGACATCCCGTGGGGGAGGCGTGCCTCCATGGATGTTGGCGTGCATCCAGTCCCGCCGGTCGATCTGCCGGCAGCCGATGGCGAGGTGCATGTCCGCGTCCTCGATGCGGTCGTGCCCTTCGAGGTCCGCCCGGGACAGCGCCAGCTTGAGGATGCGGTCGTGGGCGCGTGCGGACAGGCCGAAGCTCTGCATGGCCACCTGGAGCTTCTTCTCGGCGAGCAGGGACAGCTTGCAGTAGCGGTGCACCAGCCGCACCGGCATCTGCGCGTTGCAGTACACTCCTGGCTCGTCGCGGAAGCGGAACCGCTGGCGCTCGCGGGCGGCCTCCACGCGTTCCCGGTAGTAGGTGCTCGGGGGCTCCTCTTCGCCGTTGCGTGAGATGTGGTGGTACTCCACCGGGCGCGTCTGCAGGGTGATGTCGATGCGGTCCAGCAGGGGACCGCTTACCCGCGAGTGATAGTCGAAGACCCGGTGCTCCAGGCACTTGCATCTCCGCCCGGGGACGTTGAAGTAGCCGCACGGGCAGGGGTTCATCGCCGCCACCATCATCACCCGGCAGGGATAGGTGACGTGCTGGGTGGCTCGTGCCAGGTGGATGGAGCCCTCCTCCAGCGGCTGGCGCAGCACCTCCAGCACGTTCTTTCGGAACTCGGGCAGCTCATCGAGGAAGAGCACGCCATGGTGCGCCAGGGAAAGCTCTCCGGGCCTTGTGGCCGGACCCCCGCCCACCAGCCCCGCGTCGGAGATGGTGTGGTGGGGGGCGCGGAAGGGCCGCTCGCGCATCAGCGCCTGGTCCTCTCCGAGCAGGCCGAGCACGGAGTAGATCTTCGTCACCTCCAGCGCCTCCTCGAACGTCATGGCGGGGAGGATTCCGGGCAGCCGTCGGGCCAGCATCGTCTTGCCCGAGCCCGGAGGGCCGCAGAGCATCACGTTGTGGCCTCCAGCGGCGGCCAGCTCCAGGGCCGTCTTGATGTCCCCCTGGCCCCGGACGTCGGACATGTCGAGCGGGGCCTGGCGCCTGCGGAGGAGGGTGGGGGAGCCGTTCTCGCGCAGGAAGGGGGTCAGGGGCTTCTCCCCGGTGAGGTGGTCCACCGCCTCGCGCAGGTGCTGGACGGACAGCACCTGGATGCCCTCCACCAGCGAGGCCTCGGCCGCGTTCGCCGCCGGCACCATCACCCCCTCGTAGCCCCCGTCACGCGCCGCCACGGCCAGCGGCAGCACGCCCTTGATGGGCTTCACCCACCCGTCCAGCGCCAGCTCGCCGCCAAAGAGGTAGCGCGACAGGGGCTCCTCCTCCATCAGCTTCGCCGCCGCCAGCACCCCCAGCGCGATGGGCAGCTCGAAGGCCGCCCCTTCCTTGCGGATGTCCGCCGGGGCCAGGTTCACGGTGATCCGCTTCGAGGGCAGCTCGAAGCCGCAGTTCTTCAGCGCGGAGACGACGCGCACCTTGGACTCGCGCACCGCCCCCTCCGGGAGCCCGACCACGTTGAAGTAGGGCAACCCGAGGGCCATATCCACCTCGCACTCCACCACCACCGCGTCGATGCCCATCAACGCCCCCGACCGCACCCGCGCCAGCATGTCCCGCCCTCCAAATGGTCCTCGCCACGCGAGAGCAATGCGCGTACCGGGCCCTTCTCCGAGGAGAACCTCTCGTCGGTGCGTCCTCGGCCTCGGATGGCACGTCCCAGGGGGCGGAGCGGCTCTATCCCGGGAGCAGCGCTCGTACCGTAGGAAGGGAAGGGGACAGCCAGCGTGGAATTCAGGTACTCTGGTGTGCCATGGAACACACCGCCTCGGCCCCGACCTCGGATAGCTCTTCCCGCTCCGTTCACGT